>CALJFR010000043.1 GCA_938073745.1 uncultured Flavobacteriales bacterium | reverse complement strand
CTCTAATTTCATTAATGGAAGATCAAATTAAATATCTGAAATCAAAAGGTATTAAATCTGTTTCAATATCATCATCTATGAGTAATAACGATATCCAAACTGCTTTAACAAATTGTTTATATGGAGGCATTAAATTCCTTTACCTTTCTCCTGAAAAACTAAGAGACCAATCTGTAAAAGAAAAAATTAATCAAATGAATGTTAATTTAATTGCTGTAGATGAGGCACATTGCATATCAAATTGGGGACATAATTTTAGGCCCTCCTATAGACTTATATCAGAAATTAGAGACACAAAAAAAAACATTCCATTTCTAGCATTAACGGCGACAGCGAATATATCAGTAGTTGATGATATTCAAAATAATTTAAATTTTAAAGAAAAGAATCTAATTAAATCAACTTTTCTAAGAGAAAACCTATCCTATGTAGCTATTAATTGTAATAGTAAAAAAAAGACACTTTTAAATCTTTTGAATAAATTTAAAAGTTCTGTTATTATTTATGTAAGTAGCAGAAAAGAATCAAATGAGATTGCATTATTTTTAAAAAACAATAACATCTCCTCCACTTCATATCACGCAGGAATTGACTTCAAAAAGAGAATTAAAATTCAAGAAGAATGGAGCAATAATTTAATAAGAGTAATTGTGGCGACAAATGCCTTTGGATTAGGTATAAACAAAGAAGATATTCGTTTAATTATTCATATGCAAATACCTATGAATATGGAATCCTACTATCAGGAAGCAGGAAGAGCAGGAAGAGATGGGAAAACAGCCTATTCATTTATTTTATACGATAGGCTAGATTTTAGCAAGAACATACAAAATCTTAATATTTGGCATCCTGAAATTAAAAGTATTCAAAATATTTATCAGAAAATATGTGACTATCTTCAAATAGGAATTCATGAACTACCAGATGAAAATTTTCAGTTTAATATATCTAGTTTTTGTAATAGATACAATCTTGATATAAAGCAAACATTTATTATAATAAACTTCCTTGAAAAGGAAGAATTGATTAAACTATATGATTCAAAAAATATAAAATCAAAAATTAAAATTATAATTAGTAATGCTGAATTATACAAATTTCAAATTGCAAATAGTTACTTTGATAATTTCATAAAAATATTACTAAGAAATTACCCTAACATTTATACCAACTTTGTAAACATTATAGAAACAGAAATTGAAAAAAAATTAAATATAAAGACACAATCTGTCAGAGATATATTAATAAAACTTGAACAAAAAGGAGTGATAAAATATAAACAGAATGAAGCTGGAATGCAATTAAGGTTTCTTCAAAATAGAAAGGATTCTGAAAAATTAAATATCTCAAAAAAAAAGATCCTTAATGAAAAAAAATTAGCCAAAGAAAAACTTGACATTGTTATAAAATATATAAATAATAAAAATATATGTAGAAGTCAAAATATCTTAAAATATTTTAATGAAGAAGTACATGAAAAATGTAATATATGTGATAATTGTATAGCTCAAAAAAAGAAAAATTTAAATGATGTCTAATAATACTAAATTGTAATTTTACAATATGAATATTATTTTCTTTGGAACACCTAAATTTGCTAGCGAAATATTAAAAGAAATTTCAAAAAAAAATAATGTAGTTGCAATTGTAACATCTGTTGACAGTAAAAAAGGTAGAGGTAAAAAAATTCAACATACAGATGTAAAGAAAATTGGTTTTGAGCTTAATATTCCAGTTATACAACCAGAGAATCTAAAAGAAGAATCATTTATTGAAAACCTTAAAAAAATTAATGCAGATCTTTTTTTAGTAATTGCATTTAGAAAACTTCCAAAAAAAGTATGGAATATCCCAAAAAAAGGAACTATTAACCTTCACACATCGTTACTTCCTAACTACAGAGGTGCAGCACCAATTAATTGGTCACTAATAAATGGAGATAAATCAACTGGCATTTCAACATTTTACATAAATGAGGAGATAGACCAGGGAGATATTATTCTCCAAAAAAGTATATCTCTTAGTACAAACACAACAGCAGCCCAACTACATCAAAAAATGATTTTAGAAAGTATAATACTCCTAAATGATACTTTATCAAAAACTAAAGATGGATTAGTTGAGAAAATCATACAAAATGATAACAATGATTTAAAAAAAGCTCCAAAAATTAAGAAAGAATTACTAAAAATTGATTTTGATAAAGATATTTATTCTGTACATAATCTTATTAGAGGACTATCTCCTTTCTTAGAAAATAGACAACTATTATCTGGAGTTGAAATTTGCCCATCTGCATGGTTTTATTTAAACAACAAAAGAATTAAAGTTCAAAAAACATTAATTACCGAAATAAAAAATTCAAAGTTTAAAATAGATACTGATAATAAAAGTTATTTACATATTAATTTCAAAGATAAAGCCTTATCATTAGAAATGATCCAGCCAGAAGGCAAAAAACCTATGGACATAAAGAGTTTTCTTCAGGGAAACAGTATTGATGTTACAGATATAATTAGTTAGAACTAAGGAGATTTCCTACTTACTTTCCACTTTCCATTTTCTAAATTATAGCAAAGGCGATCATGCAACCTTGATGGTCTTCCTTGCCAAAACTCAAAAAGATTAATTTTTATAATGAACCCTCCCCAGTTATCAGGACGGATAATTGAAGAAGAAGTATTATTAGACTTATATTCTTCAATCTTTGCTATAAAATCATAATCAAGAGGGATTACACTAGATTGATTACTAATTATAGCACCTAATTTACTTTCTAGTGGCCTATTACTAAAATACTCATCAGATTTTTCTTTATTTATCTTTGAGGCAGTTCCTGAAATTCTAATTTGTTTCTCAAGCTGAGGCCAAAAAAAGTTAGCAGAAACGTTACTATTTACTGAAATATCATTAGACTTTTGACTATTATAATTTGTAAAAAAAACTAGGCCATCTTCTGTGAATCCTCTTAAAAGAACAACTCTTGATGAAGGGATTAAGTCCTTAGAAACTGTAGAAAGCACAAATGCATTTGCATTATCTTTATCAACTTCAAATGCTTGTTTAATCCAAATATTAAACAGATCAAAAGGAGAAGAAGTAACTGAAGAAAAATCTATATTAGATTTCTTATAATCAACCCTAACATTTTTAATATTCTTTTTTGGATTAGACATATACAAACTTTAAATTAGCAATTATAAAAGCAAATATATTCTTATTTATGCAAAATATTGAAAACGGATCATTCTTAATTTCTCACCCAACACTGCTAGAAGAGTCCTTCTTTAAAGCAATTGTACTTGTAACACATCATAATTTTGAAGAAACAATAGGTTTAGTAATTAATCACCCATCAAAAATCAAGCTACACGAAATTATAGATGATATTCCAAATTCTGATTTCCCTGTTTATATTGGTGGACCAGTATCAAAAAACTCAATTCACTTCATCCATTCTCTTGGAAGATTAATTCCTAATTCGATTAAAATTTATAATGGATTATATTTTGGTGGAGATTTTGATGTTGTAAAAGATTTATTATGGAAAGGAAAAATTAGTAAAGATAATATGAGGTTTTTTGCTGGATATTCTGGATGGGAAGCAAATCAATTAGAAGATGAATTAAAAGAAAACAGCTGGATTCTTAAAGAAAAGAATCTAAAATTAAGCATGAGGTATTCTGACAAAGATTATTGGAGTGAAATAATAAGAAAAATGGACAAAAAATATGCTCTGTGGGCAAACTTACCTAAAGATCCAAGCTTAAATTAAATTATTAAGAGACTTAATTAAATACTTATATAAGTTAGAATTATTGTAAGTTTTTTCATTGATTTTTTTAATACCACGTACTCCATATGTTGAGTTTGATAAAATTACTTCACTACAAGTATCCAAATCAATTTCAGAAATAGATTCTTCTTCAAATTCATATTTACTTTTAATTATTGAAATCAATAGTTTTCTCATTGACCCATCTACACATCCATCATTTAGAGGCGGGGTGATGACTTTATTATAATTTAAAATAAATAAGTTAGAGTTAGTTGTTTCAATTATATTATTATTAGTATTAAATAGTATAACATCATCAAAATTATATTCTTTGGCGTACTTAGAAGCCATTACATATAATAATGAATTTAGAGATTTCAAATTTGATAATGGAGATGGTGATTTAAGGTTTTCTTTATAGTATCCAATATTTATAAAACTTCTTTCAACAAACACATCATTTATATCATTTCTTGAGTTTATTAATATTGAAGAAGTATTCTCTTCTGGAAAATATTTTCCTTTTGAATTTCTGTATACTGATACTCTGACAGATCCAGATTTAATATTATTTTTTTCTATTAAAATTAAAATACTCTTTTTTAAATCTAAAACTGAAAGAGTAAATTTAATATCTAACAAATCTGCCGAATAAATAATTCTATCAAAATGATTTTCAAGATTAAAAGGTTTTTTATTAAAAATTTTAATCGTTTCAAAAAATCCATCACCATATAAAAAACCTCTGTTTTTATTTGTTAATCTTAGATTTTTTTCTTCTGTAAGTTGATTATTTAATAATGAAAAATTCATATAATTAAAAATAGTAACTTGCGAACTTATTTAAATAATTCTAAATGTATAGAATTTTAGTATTACTTTTTATTACAAAATTTGGTTTTAGCCAAAACAGAATTAGTGGAGAAGTATCTGATGGTCAAACAAATGAAACATTAATTGGAGCAAATATTATAATTGAAGATGAAAATAATGGAACCTCAACAAATATAAATGGAAAATTTTCACTTACCACAAATAAAAAATTTCCATTAGACATTGTAATTTCCTATCTCGGTTATGAAAATAAAATTTTAACAATAACCGATAATAAAAATTTAAAAATTAAACTTTTTCCAAATACAAAAAAGCTTAATGAGGTTAAGGTTGTTGACAATAGAATTACTCAAAAACAGAAAGAAGCTGCCTTAACAGTTGAAGCTTTAGATATAATAGCAATAAAATCTACTCCTTCTGCAAATTTCTATGATGCTCTAGGTGCATTAAAAGGAGTTGACATATCATCTGCTAGCTTAGGCTTTAAAGTGATTAATACAAGAGGCTTTAATAGCACTTCACCTGTAAGGTCCTTACAAATCATTGACGGAGTTGATAATCAGGCTCCAGGACTAAATTTTTCATTAGGTAATTTTTTAGGAGCTTCAGAACTAGACATAATGAAAGTAGAAATTATTCAAGGAGCAAGTTCTGCTTACTATGGGCCTAGTGCATTTAATGGAGTTATAAGTATGGCTACTAGAAGCCCTTTTTTACAACCTGGATTAACTGTGCAGTATAAATTTGGTTCAAGACAATTATTTGAAAATTCGTTCCGATTTGCAGATGTAATTAAAGATAAAGATGGCAATAATAGGTTTGGATATAAAATTAATTTCTCTTTCATGCAAGCCTATGACTGGGAGGCTGATAATTTATCTGCTGTAGATGGAAGCCCACTAGCTACAAATCCAGGAGGATATGATGCTGTAAACATATATGGTGATGAAGATCTCACAGGAAGTATTAATGATTATGAAACTGAAACTAGTAATAGATATTATATAGGAGAAGGCTTAGGAATTTTTCATAAGACAGGATATCTTGAAAAAGACATTGTTGATTACAATACAAATAACACAAAATTTGCTACTGCTCTTCATTATTTAATTGAAGAAGATTTAGAGTTAATCTATTCATTAAATTATGGTACTGGAACTACTGTATATCAAGGAGATAATCGATTTAGTCTAAAAGGAATTGAGTTTTTACAAAATAAAATTGAACTTAATAAAAAAGACAAGTTTTTTATTCGAGCTTACAGGTCTCAAGAAGATGCAGGAGAATCATATGATGCTGTTTCAACTGCTGTCAGATTACAAGACTATAATACAATAAGTCCTAATGAGTGGTTCTCAGATTATTCTAGTGATTTTATTCAAAACTTTAATTTTGATATGATAGGTTGGTCAAGCCCTACCCCATTAGTTGTTTTTGATCCAATAAATGGACTACAAAATACAGGATGGATATTTCAACAAGACACTTTTGATATTGATTGGATGACAGAGTGGTATTCTATGTCAGACTCCGTGCTAGATGCAAACACAGATCTTATTATAGCTGCTCATTCAAATGCTAGAGATTGGGCTGATTCTCAATCTAATGTATTATCTCCTGGAACTGAAGAGTTTGAGGAAATCTTTAATGATATAACATCTAAAATTTCATACTTAGAAGGAGGAACTGGTTTTTATGATAAATCTGCTCTTAATCATATTCATAGTGAATACCAATTTAAGACGGAAAATTCAAAAATTAAAATAGGTGCAAATTTCAGACAATACACTCCTGATTCTAAGGGTAGTATTTTCATGGATACTGCAAGTAGTATCGTAAACAATGAATTTGGAGTGTATACCGGAGCAGAAATTAATTTTTTAGGAGAAGTTTTAAAACTTAACACTACTTTAAGAGCAGATAAAAATGAGAATTTTGATGTTAATCTTTCCCCTGCAGCATCTATTGTTTATAAACCAAATAAAGATGATGTTTTCCGTTTATCCTTTGGATCTGCCCTTAGAAACCCTACTCTAAGTGATCAATATTTATATTATAATGTTGGTCGTGCAATTCTAATAGGTAATCTGAATGGTCACGGTGTTAAATATGGTGAAAATCTTGTTACCATAGAATCATTATATGAATATTTTACACCAAGCTTTCCAGTATATGATAGTTTGAAATTCTTTAGTGTTGATCCAATTAAACCTGAAAAAGCAAAATCAATTGAATTGGGATATCGTTCTACAATTTCAAATAAACTTTATGTAGATGCAAATATTTATTATTCTGAGTATACCGATTTTATAGGATATAAAATTGGAGCAAAATTCTTAGCCGATACAACAAATGGAGGTTATTCTATTACTCTTCCATCAATACAGGCATATAGAATGGCGGCAAATGCAGAAAATAAAGTAACAACAAAAGGGGCGTCAATAGGAATAAATTATTACCCAAATAGTGATGTTAGTATTAATGGAAATTATTCATGGAATTCATTAAATGAAAAGGGAACTAATGACCCAATTATTCCTGCTTACAATACTCCAGAACATAAATTTAATTTAGGGTGTCTAATTAAAAATATCCACTTTAGTAAACAAAAATCATTTCTTAGAGACTTCAGCTGTAGTGTTAATTATAAATGGGTAGAAGGATTTCAATATGAAGGATCACCACAGTTTACAGGATATGTTCCAACTTATGATATTGTTGATCTTCAAATTAGTAAAGAAATAAATAGATTAAATGCTACTGTAAAATTAGGCTCAACTAATCTTTTAAACAATTTACATTATGAGGTTTATGGTGGACCATACATAGGTAGAATGAGCTATTGTTCAATACTATTTAACATTAATTAGTCTTTTTCCTCAAAAACACTTATTTTCGTCGTCTAACTAATTTTAAAATTAATATGAAAACACGTTTATTTAAAATGTTTGCTTTTACTCTAGTTTTTATTGGACTAAATGCAACTGCTCAAACAAGATATATTGATAATGTTTTTGATAGTGTTACAGTTACAAGTGATGTTGTTTATGGTCAAAATGTTACTATTTTACCTATGCTTCAACAACAACCTCCAGCAGTAGCTCCACTATTATGTGATATCTATGAGCCTAAAAATGACACAATTACAGACAGACCTGTTATTATTTTAATGCATACTGGAAGTTTTCTTCCTGCAGTATTAAATGGTCAGGCAACAGGAAGCAAGAGCGATAATTCAGTTGTTGAAAACTGTATGAGATGGGCAAAGAAAGGATATGTTGCTGTAGCGATGTCATACAGACAAGGATGGAACCCAACGTCTCCAAGTCAAGCAGTACGTACTGCAACAATTTTACAAGCTGCTTACAGAGGTATTCATGATTCAAAGGCAATGGTAAGACACCTAAGAAAAACAGCTGATGTAGATGGAAATCCTTACGGGATTGATGAAAGTAAAATTGTAATAGGTGGTCAAGGAACTGGTGCTTATTTATCTATGGGATACATTACATTAGATACTGTTTCTGAATTACTTATATACCCTAAATTCTGGGACACATCTGATCCAGATCCTTCTAATCATGTTCCACTAATAGCTCCTAACTTTGGATTATCAATGGATACGGTTTATGGATATGGAAATATTGATGGTACTGATACTGCTTATTACCCAGCTAACTTCCCTCCATTTAACTTTCCTGTTGATGTACTTTGGAATATTGGAAACAACCCGTCATACAGCAATGATGTGAATATGGCGTTTAACTTAGGAGGAACTCTAGCTGATTTATCTTGGTTAGATTACACAGGTATTCCTTTAGTATCATTTCACTGTGAAAATGATCCATTTGCTTCTATAGACTCTGGAGTAATTATTGTACCAACTACAGGTGATATTGTTATCCCTGATGTTGTTGGATCACGTACAGCTGCTCACTACAACACGCTATGGGGTAATAATGCTGGATTTAACCAAGCAGGATTAACGGATACATTAACACAAATGGCAAACTCATACAATAGTGCATGGGATGCTCAACACGGATTAGTTTACGATGGTTTATATGTATTTGATACACCTGCTCCGTCAACTACTCCTAATGCTTTTGGTGAAATGCCTTATCCAGAATCATCTCCTTGGGACTGGTGGGATTTAGCTACTTATGATGCTATGTTTGCTGCATTAAATGGTGCTCCTGCTGGATATGGTGCTGCTAATTCATTATTAGGATCTCCTAACAGTGGATCTGATTCAATTCCAATGATGTACCTTGATACTGTTCATGGATACTTAAATCCAAGAATGTATGAAGTACTTGGCTTAGGAGGTTCAACTACTGATATGAATGAAATTATTGAAAAGACTACAGAGGTTTATCCGAATCCTGCAAAAGACAATTTAAATATTGTTAGTTATGCAGAATTAATTAATAGTGTAGAAGTATATAATCTTTCAGGTCAAAAAGTATTAAGTAAAAAAGTAAATGCTACAACTACTAGAATTAATACTAACAGCCTATCAAAAGGAGTTTATATAGTTGATATTAAATCAAAAGTTTCATCTGTTAAAAAGAAAGTTATTATTGAATAAATAATAATTCATATATAACTAAAAAAGGGAAGCTAATGCTTCCCTTTTTTTATAATATACCTGCACTAAGTACAAATTAAACTCCATATTAAAACGGATAGAGTAGCCAACGTATCGCAAACTTCCACTGGTTCTTGAAATCAAGAAATAAAATAAAATATTTTATTGAGGCCTGTTTTTAACACACTAAGAAAAACTCCAATTAGTACTAGTGTTGAGTTTAATAGTAACAAATAATGCAGGGATATATAAAGAACTCTTTAATTGTTAGAAATCAGATAACAACTTGTCTAAATTACTTAATTTCTCAGAAATACCATCATCATTAATAAATTTATTTTTATTAATTTTTTCAAGCTTTGAGGCATATTCAATAAGACACATAGCTAATAGATCTTGCTTATCTCTAATCTCATAATTATCTTCATAAAACTTAAGACGATCATCAATTTTCTTTACAGCATTTCTAATATTCTCCTCAGAACTTCTCTCTATTTTCATAGGATAGAATCTGTTGGCTATATTTAATTTAATTGAAAGTTTATCCATAATTAATTATTTAATTGAGCAATACATTTATCAATCTCTCTAATGTATTCATTTATCTTAAGTTTAGTTTGTTTAATATCATTTTTTGAAACATCAACAGATTTAGAGATACTCATTATTTTTATCTTATCATTTAGAGAATTTATTATTTTATTATTGTCTTCAATTTTAGAAATAAGTTTATCGTTTTCTAACTTTAATTTTAAATTTTTATCTTTTAAATTTTCATATGAAGAAAGCAAATTTGATAGCTTCTTTTCAATATTAGATATTAAGTTATTTAATGACATATATTACACAAATTTAATATTTTTGATTCATTAAAATATGGAATTATTTTCATAATATTTCTATAAAGGATAACAATACAGTTACTAGGCTTTTAATGAAGAAATTTCTTGTTTTATTAATATTACTATTCTCAATTACACAATCTGTAAAAGCTCAAGACTACATCAACCCATTAGACTTTCGTCTACAACTTTCCGGAACATTCGGAGAGCTTAGAAGCAATCATTTTCATGCCGGGATAGATTTAAAAACAAAAGGAGTTGAAGGTCAAAAAGTATATGCTATCGCCGATGGTTATGTTTCACGAATTAAATCTTCTTCCTATGGTTATGGAAAAGCTGTATACATTACTCATTATGATGGTAAAACATCTGTGTATGCACATCTACAAAAGTTTTCTATCAAGATTGATACAATCATTAAAAAGCAACAATATAAAAGAGAAAAGTTTGATATAAATGTTTTTCTAAAAAAAGACTCTATTAAAGTAAAACAAGGAGAAATTATAGCACTTTCTGGAAATAGCGGAAGTAGTGGTGGTGCTCATCTTCATTTTGAGATAAGAGATACTGAAACTGAACATCCATTAAATCCATTAGACTATGGTTTTCAAGTTATTGATAAAATACCTCCTCTACTAAAGCAAATAAAAATATTTGATTTAGTAGAAGGAAAGTCAGAAATCTACGATATTAAAAAATTAAATAATAAGTACATAGTTAAGGACACGATCAGTGCAAATAACAAAATAGGAATTGGAGTTTATACTTATGATCAATCTAATGATGCATATAATAAAAATGGAGTAAATAAAATAAGGTTATATATTGATAGTAATCTCATCTATAATTTTGAATTAGATAGATTAGATTTTAGCACAAACAAGTATATCAACTCTCATATAGATTATGAAGAAAAAGTAAATAGCAAGAGAAAATTTCATAGATGCTATAGATTACCAAACAATCCATTAAAAAATTATAAAACATTAATTAATAATGGACACATAAGTTTAGATGAAAACAAAATATATGATGTTTTATTAGAGGTAAGTGATTCATATAATAATCTATCAATCTTAAATTTCAAATTAAAGTATGAAAAAAATATATCAGCAATAAAAGTTGATAGTATTATCAAAGAAAAAAGCCAAAAATTTTATTGGTATAAAAAGAATGAATTCTCTGATAAAAACTTTAGAATTTCAATAAATAAAAACTATTTATATGAAACTATAGAATTTAAGTATTTGGAGAAAGACTCTTTATCTGTTACATTCAGTAATATACATCAATGTCATTATGATATAATACCTCTTCACAAGGCAGCTAAAATTTCAATTAGAGCTAATGTACCTTCTTATTTAAAAGATAAAGTTTACATCGCAAAACTTAAAAACGATAAGTACTATTACTTTGGAGGAAAATGGGAAAATAATTTCTTAACTGCAAAAATTGGGGAATTTGGAGATTTTGCAGTTGTAGCAGATACAATTAACCCAACCATTAAGGGAGTTAATTTATATCCTGGAAAGACTATTAAAAAGCAAAGAACCATTAAATACATCATTGATGATAAAGAAAGTGGAATAAAGGAATTTACTGCTAGCTTGAACGGAAAGTGGATATTAATGGAATACGATCATAAAAGAAAACTAATCAAGTATGATTTTAATGATTTGATAGTTAAAGGTGAAAATATTTTTATTTTAGAAGTTGAAGATATGGTAGGTAACCTAAAAAATTATAAAGCAAAATTTTATTACTAAGAAAGTAATTTAATAATATCACTTTTAATATAATCTTCAAGCTGATCTCTAACCTCCCTATATATTTTTAAGACTTCTTCATCCTTACCTTTTGCCGATGCAGGGTCATTAAAGCTATGATGAATAAACTTAGTTTGTTTAGGAAAAATAGGACAAATTTCCTTTGCATTATCACATACTGTAACAACTAAATCAATATTATGTTCTAAATATTCATCAATATGATTAGAACCATAATTAGAAATATCAATTCCAAGTTCTGACATAACTTTAACAGCATATTTATTTACTGGTTCAGGTTTTGTTCCAGCGCTATATACTGAATAATTATTTAACATATTTTCTAAAAAACCATGAGCCATTTGAGATCTACAAGAATTACCAGTACATAATATTAAAATTTTTTTCATTTGTAGTAATATTTTTCTGTTTGCATTAAAATGATTAAAAAGAAATTAGCTGATGAGAAAAACCATAATTGAATAGGAACAGTTAGGATATCGTTTAAAGGTTGCATAAACATAAAAATAAATAAAACAAGACTTAGAGTATTTACTAATTTCATATAATAGTCAGGTGAAATTGTATAAATCTGAAAGATTAAAAGAGCACTCATAAGATAGTAAGTTGCTCTTTCTTTTATAATATAAATTGAGACTTCAGAATTATCTAATTTTAAACCAAATAGCTCATAAAAAAGTAAAAATAATCCTACTAATAGCATAAGAATACTAATAACGTGTGCAGATTTTATTTTATTTATTTTTATCATTGAGTATAAAATAACAAATTATAAAATGTATAAAAACCAAATAGAAATAATTTGGTGAAAAAATAAGAGCACCCAAAAAACACATGGTAGGATAAACTAAATTTAAAACAAGTCCCATTACAACTATAGTATCTATCAACCTTTGATAAAGAATTGTTGAAATATTATAAATCTGAAAAATAAAGAAAGCACCACCAATTAAAAATGCAGATCTAGCACTATCTTGTTCGGTGGGAAAATCATCTAAAAAGAAAAAATAAGTAGAATAAAAATAGTTGACTATTCCTAATAAAAGAAGATAAGAACAAAGAATATATGGAGAGTATAGTCGCTTATTTTCTGAAAATTCTTCTCTCATACATTAAAAGATAAAAAAATGAAAAAGATAGAACTGCTCCATATAAAAAATATGCTGTTCTAAACTCATAAAATAAAAAACAACAATATAAGGTCCAAATAAATTGAACTAAAGCAAAAAAACCTAAAAAATCAATATATACTTCTCTATGTTTTGTAAACAACCTTCTATAAAAAATTGAAATTATAATACAAAATATACCCAATGAAATAAAATTATAACTGTATTTAAAAATTGAAATACTATTAAAAAAACTCTCATGTATTGAAACATTAAAAAAAATTAAAACCAAACCACTTATAAAATACAAAAGCGGTATGATCATTCCAGAAATGGGTATTCTATTTTTCATAAATTATTTTCATATACTAAACTACAGAATCTAGAGTTATAATATTGCATTAATATCATATTTTTGCTTTTATATGAAAAGAATCCTTTTTATTGTACTTTTTCTACTCCTACAACTTAGTTTAATTAGTCAAACTATCGAAGGGAAAATAACTGATTTTAATCTAAATCCATTAGCAGCAGTTAACATTTCTATTATTAATCAAAGCGGCGGACTAATATCTGATAAAGATGGGTTTTATAAAGTGAACATTAAGGCAAATAGATCTTATGTAATAGCATTTAGTTTTATTGGATATAAGACTGAAAAGATTCGGGTTCCAATGTTAAAAAATGGTCAGAAATACACATTAAATATTTCTCTTGAAGAATCCAATACATTACTAGAAGATATTATTGTAAAGGATCAGAAAAGTAGAAAAAATAATTTAAGTAGAATAAAGACCAAACATGTTGAGGTTATTCCTGGTTCTGGAGGAGGAATAGAATCAGTTTTAAAAACATTACCAGGTGTGAGTTCAGCCAATGAGTTAAGTTCACAGTATTCTGTCAGAGGAGGTAATTTTGATGAAAATCTTGTTTATGTAAATGGAATAGAAGTCTACAGACCATTTCTAATTCATTCGGGTCAGCAAGAGGGTTTAAGTTTTGTGAATACAGATTTAGTTGGTAGTATATTATTCTCTGCTGGTGGTTTTTCAGCTAAATACGGAGATAAAATGTCATCAGTATTAGATATAAAATACAAACAACCAAAAAAAATAGCTAGTTCATTAAGCTTAAGCTTATTGGGTGGTTCTGCCCATTTAGAAGGAATAAGTAAAAACAGAAGATTAAGCTATCTATTAGGTTTTCGTCACAAGTCCAATCAGTATCTATTAAGTAGTTTAGATACAGAAGCTGAATATGTGCCTAGGTTTTCTGATTTACAAACTTATCTTAACTATAAAATCAATACAAATTGGGATATTAGCTTATTAACAAATATTTCAAAAAACCAATATCAAATGATTCCACAAGATAGGAATACAGATTTTGGTACATTTAATGAAGCATTACGACTAACTGTTTTCTTTGAAGGTCAAGAACTAGATAAATACGAGACCTACTTTGGG
>CALJFR010000042.1 GCA_938073745.1 uncultured Flavobacteriales bacterium | reverse complement strand
CGAAGTATGCAAATATTGATGCGTAAATAATTTTAAAAAAAAATTTAAATAAATATGAAAGTTACAGTAGTTGGAGCTGGAGCCGTTGGAGCAAGTTGTGCAGAATACATAGCAATTAAAAATTTTGTATCTGAAGTTGTTTTATTAGATATCAAAGAAAATTTTGCTGAAGGAAAGGCAATGGATTTAATGCAGACATCCTCTCTAAATGGATTTGATACAAAAATTACCGGCTGTACAAATGACTATTCAAAAACAGCAAATAGTGATATTGCAGTAATAACTAGTGGAATTCCTAGAAAACCTGGAATGACAAGAGAAGAACTTATTGGTATCAATGCTGGAATTGTAAAAACAGTTTCTACGCAATTATTAGAATATTCCCCTAATGTTATTTTGATTATTGTAAGTAATCCTATGGATACAATGACGTACTTAACTCACAAAGTGACAGGTATTCCAAAAAATAGAATAATTGGTATGGGAGGCGCCCTTGATAGTGCACGATTTAAATACAGGTTAGCCGAAGCGCTCGAATGTCCAGTATCTGATATTGATGGTATGGTGATTGGGGGGCACTCTGACAAAGGGATGATTCCTCTTACACGACTTGCAACAAGAAATAGTGTTAGAGTTTCAGAATCTATTAATAGTGAGAGATTAGACCAAGTTCTTAATGATACTAAAGTAGGTGGTGCAACTCTTACTTCGATGCTTGGAACATCTGCTTGGTATGCTCCTGGAGCCGCTGTTTCATCTCTTGTTCATGCTATTGCTTGTGATCAAAAGAAAATTTTTCCATGTTCAGTATACTTAGATGGTGAGTATGGTCTAAAAGATATCTGTATTGGAGTTCCTGTAGTTTTAGGTGAAAATGGAATTGAAAAAATAGTTGAAATTGATTTAAGTGAAAATGAAAAAGCAGCTTTAAGTGAATCTGCTACAGCTGTAAATACAACTAATAGCCTTTTAGCTGATTTAAATTAAAGATCTAAAATGTATAAAAAGTGATATCTTCTTGTAGTTTTCACAAAACTTTTTATTTTTGCAATCCAAATTTTATTATTATGAGAAAAGGTATCCACCCTGAAAGTTATAGATTATGTGTCTTTAAAGATATGTCTACTGATTATGCAATTTTAACAAAATCTTGTGTTGAATCTAATGAAACTATTAAGTGGGAAGATGGAAATGAGTACCCTCTTATAAAGATGGAGATATCTTCTGATTCTCATCCATTCTACACAGGTAAATCTAAATTAATTGATACTGCAGGTCGTATTGATAAATTTAAAAGCAAATACGAAAAGTTTAAGAAATAATTTTCTTTCTCTTCAGATAATTTAACCCCGTGCTTTAGTATGGGGTTTTTTATTTAAGTTTGCTTAAACTACTATTATGAATATTATATTATTTGATAATAAAAGAGAGAGTTTTTATCCTTTATCACTTACAAGGTCAATTTCTGAATTTCGTCTTGGTATTTTGACTTTAAGAGAAAAATGGGAGGGTTATTTTGATTCTGTATCTATTCTTTCAAATGATTATTTAGCTGAAAAATATGACACAAATATTAAAGATGATAATATTTGGATAAATTCACAATTACTTCCTTCTAAAGATATTGTAACTGAAATTCAGAGCTTAAGAGTTGGAGAAGTATTAAATAAAGAATCTGTAATATTAGCTTTTAGAAATAGTGAATATATTGCAGATAAATTAAATTATGTTGAATCTAATTCTGAATTTAGTTTTCTTTCCTCGATAACTGATATTTTTAGATTAAATGGAGAAGAAATAATTAATGATATTAAATTACTTAACTTCCAAAATAATGACAAAAATCTATTAGAACTTAATGATTCAAATATTAAATCTGGTAAATATCCTGTTTATGTTGAAGAGGGTGCCACAATAGAAAACTGCTATATAAACTCTTCTGAGGGTCCAGTTTATATTGGTAAAAATGCTCATATTATGCAAGGATCAATGCTTAGAGGTCCTTTTGCGATTTGTGATAATTCTGTTGTAAAAATGGGTGCGAAAATTTATGGTGCAACTACAATAGGACCTTTTTGTAAGGTTGGTGGAGAGATTAATAATTCTGTATTTTTTGGTTACTCATCAAAAGCGCATGATGGTTTTTTAGGAAATTCTATTATTGGACAATGGTGTAACTTAGGTGCAGACACAAATAATTCAAATTTAAAAAACAATTATGATGATGTAAAGATTTGGAATTATAGCTCTGAATCATTCTTACAAACAGGCCTGCAATTTTGTGGTTTAATAATGGGAGACCATTCTAAATGTGGTATAAATACAATGTTTAATACTGGTACTGTTGTAGGCGTTGGAGCAAACATTTTTGGTTCTGGTTTTCCAAGAAATTTTATTGCATCTTTTAGCTGGGGTGGTAGTTCAGGATTTATTATACATAAATTAGAAAAGTTTTTTTCAACTGCTGAAAAAGTTATGAAAAGAAGAAGAATTGCTTTTAGCGATATTGATAAGCAAGTCCTTATTCAAGTATATAATATGACAAAACGTTATCGTAACGAGAAATAACTGACATAAAGTCAATCAACATCTTTACGGCATACTTTTTGAATATATAATAATTAAAAGATATTTATTAGTATGAATAAAAAATTTCAATTAGAAGAATTGCTACTATCTTCATCAATTGATGGTGAGAGCGAGTTTTTTCCATTATTAAGTGATGAGGATGAACAAAAAATTGATAAAGAAAAAAACCCTGAAGTCCTACCAATTCTCCCTTTAAGAAATACTGTTCTTTTTCCAGGGGTAATTATTCCGATTACAGTTACTAGAGCGCGCTCTATCAAACTTATTAAAGAAGCTGAGAAAAATAATAAAATTATAGGAGTTGTTTCTCAAAAAGACTCCAAAATTGAACTACCTCAAGTTTCTGATTTAAATAAAATTGGTACGGTGGCTCAAATTTTAAAAGTTTTGAAAATGCCTGATGGTAATATTACTGCTGTAATTCAAGGTAGAAAAAGCTTTGAGTTAGATGAAATGATTGAAACAGATCCTTATTATAAGGCAAAAATTAAGGACTATGTAGAGGTGAAACCATATTCTGATAAAGAATTTGATGCATTAGTTTCTTCTGTAAAAGATTTGGCTTTAAAAATAATAGATGAATCTCCTAATATTCCAAATGAAGCATCCATTGCAATAAAAAATATAAAAAGCTCGTCTTTTGTAATCAATTTTGTTTCCTCAAATATGAGTATAAGTATGCTCAACAAGCAAAATTTATTGGAGGAGATTGATCTGAAAAAACGTGCAATTAAAGTTTTAGAATTACTTTCAAAGGAACTCCAAATGCTTGAAATGAAAAATGAAATTCAATCTAAGGTTAGAACTGATTTAGATCAACAGCAAAGAGAGTATTTTTTACATCAGCAAATGAAAGCTATTCAAGAAGAGCTTGGAGGAAGTGGCTCAGGAAAAGAAATTGAAGAAATGCAGTCTATTGCTTCAAAGAAGAAATGGTCAAAATTAGTTAAAGAAGCATTTGAAAAAGAATTAAAAAAACTTCAGAGAATGAATCCTTCAATGTCTGACTATTCTGTACAAAGAAGCTACCTGGAGTTAATATTAGATTTGCCTTGGAATGAATATACTAAAGATGATTTTGATTTGTCAAAGGCAAATAAAATTTTAAATAGAGATCATTTTGGATTAGAAGAAGTTAAAAAAAGAATAATTGAACACCTTGCTGTACTTAAATTAAAAGGAGATATGAAATCTCCAATAATATGCTTGTATGGACCTCCTGGTGTTGGAAAAACTTCTTTGGGAAAATCAATTGCTGAAGCTTTGGGTAGAAAATATCAAAGAGTTTCGTTGGGAGGGCTAAGAGATGAAGCAGAAATTAGGGGTCATCGTAAGACATATATTGGGGCAATGCCAGGTAGGATTGTAAAAGCAATAAAAAAGGCAGAATCTTCTAATCCTGTTTTTGTTCTTGATGAAATTGATAAAGTTACCAGAGACTCACATGGAGATCCATCATCTGCCTTATTAGAAGTTTTAGACCCTGAACAAAACGAACAATTTCATGATAATTATCTAGAATTAGAGTATGATTTGTCTAAAGTTTTATTCGTGGCAACTGCAAATTCTCTTTCAACTATACAACCAGCTCTAAAAGATAGGATGGAAATCATTGAAATAAGTGGTTACACAATTGAAGAAAAAGTTAAAATTGCTCAGAAACATTTACTTCCCAGACAGCTTAAAGCTCATGGTGTTGGAAAAAGTAAATTAATTCTTTCTGATTCTATGCTTGAAAAGATTGTTGATCAGTATACTCGTGAATCAGGAGTTAGAGGATTAGAGAAAATGATAAGCAAGATGATAAGATACGCTGCTAAATCTATTGCGCTTGAAGAAGAATATGTTATAAAGGCTGATGCTAAGACAGTTGAATTAGTTTTAGGACCTCCAAAATTTGATAGAGATAGATTTTTAGATAATTCGATTCCTGGCGTTGTTACTGGACTTGCATGGACTAGCGTTGGGGGAGATATTCTATTCATAGAAAGTAGTTTAAGTAAAGGAAAAGGACAACTTTCAATTACTGGAAATATTGGTAAAATAATGAAGGAGTCAGCAACATTATCTTTAGAGTTTTTAAAAGCAAATTCTGAGATTTATGAAATAGATTCAAAGTTGTTTCAAGAGCATAATGTACATATTCATGTTCCGGAGGGAGCAACACCAAAAGATGGTCCATCAGCTGGCATTACTATGTTCACATCGCTAGTTTCCGCTTTTACAAGAAGATTAGTAAGAGATAAGATTGCCATGACTGGAGAGATTACCTTAAGGGGTAAAGTTCTTCCAGTTGGAGGAATTAAAGAAAAATTACTAGCTGCTAAAAGATCTGGAATTAAAGAGATTATCTTATCAAAACAAAATAAAAAAGATGTTAAAATAATTAACAAGCAATATTTAAAAGATATGACGTTTCATTATGTAGATAATATGCATGATGTTATTTCTATTGCTCTGATTTAAATTATTTAGTTTTACATAAATGAAACTGAGATGTTTTCTTTTTATAATTATAATACCCACAACTATTTTTTCTCAAAATGGTAATTCTTCATTTGAGTTTGTAAATACAGATTTTTCATCCAGATCTATAGCAATGGGAGGAAGTTTGATCTCTATCTACGATAATGATATTTCTATTGCTCAAACTGTTCCATCTATTTTAAATAATTCAATGGACAATAAAATTGGGTTTAATTTTATTGATTATTTTTCTGATATTAAGATGGTGTCTTTTGATTTTTCCAAGTCTATAAATAATGTTGGGTGTATGGCATTAGGTTTTTCCTCGATAGATTACGGGGAATTTCAAAGGACTAATGAAATTGGAGAACTGGAAACAAATTTCTATGCTTCAGACCAAATTTTTTCTATTGGAATAGGAAGGTTGTTAATGCAAAATTTAAGCTTTGGGGTAAATTTGAAATTTTTAAATTCAAATTATGATAGCTATAGTTCATATGCCTTGTCATCAAATGTTTCATCTACATATTTTAATAATGATAAAACATTTGCAACTACTTTATTATTAAAAAACATTGGTAAACAGATTATCTCATTTTCTTCTGTGAAAGAAGATATTCCTTTTGAAATTCAGTTTGGGCTTAGTAAAAAATTAGAACATCTTCCATTTAGATATTCCATAGTATTACAACATTTAAATAGATATGATATTAGTAATGATTACTCATTAAATAGTTTTACTAATAATGAGACAGGTGAAATTGAATTACAAGAAGAAAGTATTGCAAAAACATTGTTGCGACATATTGTAATTGGAGGAGAATTAAATTTGTTTAAAGAAAATTTCTTTGTCAGAGGAGGTTTTGATTTCCAAAGAAGATTTGATTTAACAATAGATTCTTATAGTGGGATGGTTGGATTTTCATTTGGTCTTGGAATAAATGTTTCAAAAATTAAATTCAGTTATAGTAGATCGTCTTATCATCTTTCTGGAAATTTAAATACATTTAGTATTAATACTAATCTTAGTAATTTTGGTATATGAAAAATTCATTACTAAATATTGCAATTGACGGACATTCTTCATGTGGAAAAAGCTCTATCGCAAAAGATATTTCAAAAAAGTTTAAGATGAAATATGTTGATTCTGGAGCAATGTATAGAGCAGTCACTTTATTCTGTTTACAGAATAATTTTATTAATGGAGAGCTTATAGATCATCAAAAAATTTTAAAAAATCTTCATTCAATAAATATTTCATTTAATTATGAAACTAAATCTGAAATACTTCTTAATGGAAGCAATGTAGAAAATTTAATAAGAGATAATGATGTTTCAAATTATGTAAGTAAGATTAGTCAAATTGATCAAGTCCGATCTAAATTAATTTCCTTTCAAAAGGAAATATGTTTACAAAAAAATGTTGTTATGGATGGGAGAGACATTGGTACTAAAGTTATGCCTAATGCAGATATAAAACTATTTATAACAGCAGATATTGATGTTAGAGCAAATAGACGTTTTCAGGAGTTATTATTAGATGGTAAAAAAGTCACATATGATGAAGTGCATAAAAATTTATCAGTTAGAGATTTTGATGATACAACACGAGAGATTAACCCTTTAATAAAAGCTAAAAATGCTATTGTAATTGATAATACATCTCTTAATTTTGTTGAACAAAACAATATTATCTTTAATATTATCAAACAAAAAATAAATGAAAGTAACAATTGATTCAAAATCAGGTTTTTGTTTTGGTGTTGTCTATGCAATTGAGATGGCAGAAAATATATTAGTTAATGATAAAAAGCTCTATTGTCTAGGGGATATTGTTCATAATAATCGTGAAGTGGACAGATTAAATAATTTAGGTTTAGAAATTATTGATCACAAAAGGCTTAAATCTTTAAAAGACTGTAAAGTATTAATAAGGGCTCATGGAGAACCTCCATCAACATATGAAATTGCATTAAAAAATAATATTGAATTATTAGATGCATCTTGTCCTGTGGTGTTAAAATTACAACATCAAATAAAAGAAGGTTATGAAGACATAAGTAAGATTGATGGCCAAATCATAATTTATGGTAAGCAAGGACATGCAGAGGTAACTGGCTTGGTTGGTCAAACTAATGGTGAAGCGATTATTGTAACAACTGAAGATGATTTAGAAAAAATTGATTTTAATAAGCCAATTTATATTTACTCTCAAACCACAAAAAGTCCTTCTGCTTTTCAAAATATTATTAACAAAATAAAGGAAAAGTTAAATAAAATAGGAAAAAGTTCTGATGTAAAATTTGTTGTACATGATACCCTTTGTAGACAAGTCTCAGGTAGGGAGCCTCAGTTAAAATTATTTGCTCAAGATAATGACGTAATAATTTTTGTCAGTGGAACAAAAAGCTCAAATGGTAAAATGTTATTTCTTTCATGTAAAGATCAAAATAAGAATTCTTATTTTGTTTCTGACACAAAAGAAATTCAAAAGAAATGGTTTAAAGAATCTTCTTCGGTTGGGATTTGTGGTGCAACTTCAACACCAAGATGGTTGATGGATGAGGTAGCTGAATATATCAGACAATTTAGCTAGTTTGATCATTTAATTCATAAAAAAATGTATATTTGCCGCCCAATTTAGTGGTGTAAAAGGATATTAAATTGAAAAAATAATTTTAAATTCTCTTCTAGAGTCTATATCACCCAAATCCTTAGTATAGATAGAAGATACAAAATGTTCTCTTGAAATGGCAAAAAAACAAGACGAAAAAGCTGCAAAAAAAGAAACAAAGGTTTCTGCGAGTAAATCTCAAAAAAATACTACAAGTAAATCAATTGAAGAAGTAGTTGAATCATCCACTGAAGAAGTAGTTGAATCATCCACTGAAGAAGTAGTTGAATCATCCACTGAGGAAGTAGTTGAATCATCCACTGAGGAAGTAGTTGAATCATCCACTGAGGAAGTAGTTGAATCATCTACTGAAGAAGTAGTTGAATCCACTGAAGAATTTAATTGGGATTCAATCACAGAAAATGAAATATATTCTGATAAAGAAAGAAGTGACCTTATTAGTACTTATTCTGCAACATTACCAGTTGTTGAATCTAAACAAGTAATAGATGGTGCTGTAGTAGGTATTTCTGACAGAGAAGTTATTGTAGATATAAATTTTAAGTCAGATGGTGTAATTTCTAGTTCAGAATTTAAATACAACGAAGATTTAAAGTTAGGAGATACTGTTGAGGTTTTAGTTGAAAAACAAGAGGATAAAAATGGTCAATTAGTTCTTTCGCACAGACGTGCTCGAGTTCTTAGAGCTTGGGAAAAAGTGAATGTTGCACTAGAAACTGGTGAAGTAGTTAACGGTCAAATTAAAAGTAGAACTAAGGGTGGTATGATTGTTGATGTCTTTGGAATTGAATGTTTCTTGCCTGGATCTCAAATTGATGTTAAGCCAATTAGAGATTATGATGAATATGTTGGTAGAAAGATGGAGTTTAAAATTGTAAAAGTTAATGAGTCTTTCAGAAATGTTGTTGTTTCTCATAAAGCTTTGATTGAAGCTGACTTAGCTGTTCAAACAAAAGAGATTATGTCTAAATTAGAAAAAGGACAGGTAATTGAAGGAACTGTTAAAAATATTACTTCTTATGGTGTATTTGTTGACCTTGGAGGTATAGACGGCTTAATTCACATCACTGACTTATCATGGGGCAGAGTATCTCATCCTGAAGAAATTGTATCACTTGATGAAACAATTAACGTAGTTATTCTTGATTTTGACGAAGGTAAAAGTAGAATTCAGTTAGGTTTAAAACAATTAGGCCCTCATCCATGGCAAAATCTTGATGAAAATATAAAAGTTGGAGATATTGTTAAAGGAAAAGTAGTTGTAGTAGCGGATTATGGTGTTTTTGTTGAAATGCAAGCTGGTATCGAGGCATTATTACATGTTTCAGAAATGTCTTGGTCTACTCATTTAAGAAGTGCAAACGACTTCTTTAGTAAGGGAGATAGCGTTGAAGCTAAAATTTTAACTTTAGATAGAGAACAAAGAAAGATGTCTTTAGGTTTAAAACAAATGTTACCAGATCCTTGGGGGGACATAGAGACTAAATATCCTTTAAATTCCAAATTAACTGTAAAAGTTAGAAATTTTACAAATTTTGGAATATTTGTTGAACTAGAGGAAGGTGTTGATGGCTTAGTTCATATTTCAGATTTGTCTTGGCACAAAAAAATCAAACATCCAGCGGAATTTACTAAAGTAGATTCTAGTCTTGATGTAATTGTGTTAGATATTGATAAAAACAATAGAAAGATAAGTTTAGGGCACAAGCAAACAGAAGAAAATCCTTGGGACAAGCATGAACATACATATTTAGTAGGTGCTGAATTTGATGGCACTATTACTGAAGAATATGACAAAGGTTCTTTGGTTATGTTAAATGATGATGTTGAAGCATTTGCTCCCAAGCGTCATTTAGAAAAAGAAGATGGTTCAAAAGTTAAATTAAATGAAAAACTAAAGTTTAAAGTCTTGGAGTTCTCAAAAGAAAGTAAAAAGATATTAGTTTCTCATACGGCTTCTTTTAAAGATGATTTAATTCAAGAAAAGAAAAGAAGAGCCTCTAATACAAATAAGGCGGTAAAGGAAATTCAACAATCCCAACAACAATCTACGTTGGGTGATATTGAGGGTCTATCTGCCTTGAAAGATGATTTGGATAAAGCAAAAAAATAATTAAAGACCCCGTTCATCGGGGTTTTTTTTTGAATATATTTGTGACATATGGCTAAAGAAAGAGTAATATTAGATAAGAAAAAGATTGAAATAATATTCAATAGGTTGTGTCATCAATTAATTGAAAATCATCAAGATTTTTCAAATACTGTCTTAATATCTCTACTTCCAAGAGGAAAACATATTGGAAAAATTATTTGTAAGAAGCTTGAGAAAATTATAAATAAAGATATTGTTTATGGTGAGCTTGATATATCATTCTACAGGGATGATCTCAGAAATCAGTTAGAGCCAATAATCCCTCACAAAATGGATATGAATTTATCAGTTGATAATAAAGATGTTGTAATTATTGATGATGTACTTTATACTGGAAGGTCAGTAAGATCAGCAATTGATGCACTAATGCCTTTTGGAAGACCTAATTCAATTGAGTTACTTGTTTTTGTTGACAGGAGATTAAAAAGACATTTGCCAATTCAGCCAGATTATACAGGAAAGATTATTGATTCAATTGATTCTGAAAAAGTTGTTGTAAATATTGAAAAAAATAACGAGATCAAAAATGTTTTAATTTTAAAATCTAAAAATGAATAAATTATCTGTAAATCATTTATTAGGTATAAAATATTTGAATAGAAATGATATTCAACTTATTTTTAATACAGCGGATAATTTCAAAAAAATAATCAATCAACCAATAAAAAAAGTCCCATCACTTAGAGATATTACAATAGCTAATTTGTTTTTTGAAAACTCTACAAGAACAAAATTGTCTTTTGAAATTGCAGAAAAAAGATTGTCTGCAGATGTAATAAATTTTTCTTCTGGAGCTTCATCTGTAAAAAAGGGAGAGACTTTATTAGATACTGTTAATAATATACTTGCTATGAAAGTTGATATGGTTGTTATGCGTCATCCGAATCCGGGTGCATCTGTATTTCTTTCACAAAATATTAATGCTAATATAATTAATGCTGGAGATGGTACTCATGAACATCCTACTCAAGCACTTTTAGATGCCTACTCAATTAGAGTGAAATATGGAGATGTTGAGTCAAAAAAAGTTGTTATTATTGGTGATATACTACATTCAAGAGTTGCTTTATCTAATATTTATTGTTTAAATATGTTAGGAGCACATGTTGCCGTTTGTGGGCCATTAACATTAATGCCGAAATATTTAAAAGAATTAGGTGTAAAATATTTTTCCAATATCAAAGAAGCTCTAAATTGGTGTGATATAGCAAATGTTTTAAGAATACAACTTGAGAGACAAGATGTTAACCTTTTTCCGTCATTAAGAGAATATTCTCACATATATGGAATAGATTTAGATCTGCTAAATAGTTTATCTAATGAAATTACAATTATGCATCCTGGACCAATTAACAGAGGAGTTGAGTTGTCCAGCGATGTTGCTGATTCAGATCATTCATTAATTTTAGATCAAGTTGAAAATGGTGTCGCAATTAGGATGGCTGTTTTATATTTACTTTCAAATAATAAATAATTGATGAATAATAATACATTAGTATTTAAAATTTCAGATGAAAATGATTTTTCTAGATTAAACCCATCTCAGAACATCACAAATTTTATTGCTGACTTATCATCTCTTAGAAATGATATGCATAAACTTTTGATAAATAATTTTACTAAATTTGAAAAGTATGTAAGCGCTAATAAAGGATCATTTGTTATTGTTAGTAATGTTAATTTTGATAACAATTTAAATATTGTTCCTACATTACAAGAGGCATATGATTTTATTGATATGGAAGAAATGGAAAGACAATTAAATCTTTAATTAAAACTTTTAAAAATGAAACAACTATTACTTACTTTTTCTGCTATTTGTATAGCTTTAATTTCATATTCTCAATGTTCTATTGATACTTCCATATCATCCCCAGGAATTTTCCCAGATGAAATAACAAATTTAGACGAAGCTTTTGTTGGTCAAGCTTATTCTACACAAATTGATGTATTGACTCCATTAGATACTTCAGTTTCATTAAGTGGTTTAAATGTTAATGTAACTATTAGTGCTATAGACCTAACAAGTATTACTGGACTACCAAATAATTTTACATATTCCTGTAATCCGCCAAACTGTTCTTTTCCGGGAGGTACTTATGCATGTGCTGAAATTTATTCAACTGTTAATCCAAGTCAAGCTGATATTGGATATTATCCTTTGGTAATGACAACCTCTACATTAGCAATTAATGTTCCTTTAATTGGTTCTATTACTCAACTAGATACTGTAGACTATTTTTTTATAGATATTTCAAACACAACATCTACTTTAGAACAGCTTAATACGTCAACCTTTAAGATTTTAGATGTTTTTCCTAATCCTGTTTCTGATTATGCAAATTTTCAGTTTGTTATTGGTAAAAGTGAACATGTTTCTTTTTATATTGTTGATGTATTAGGAAATATTGTTAATGAGAAAAAAATAAATTCAAATTATGGAGTAAATAAATTTGATGTAGATATTTCTAAATTACCTATTGGAATTTATACTTATTGTTTTAAAAATTCAAATAATCTAATTTCAAAAAAACTTATTGTTTCTGATTTTTAATGCCTTTTAAATTAACAATCTTAGGATGCGATTCTGCAATTCCTACAGTAGATAAGCAACAAACCGCTCAATTGTTAAATATTAATGAGCGATTTTTCTTAATTGATTGTGGTGAAAATACTCAGGTACAGTTGCGGAAATATCAACTAAGTTTTCAGCGAATTAGTCATGTCCTAATCAGCCATTTACATGGAGATCATTATTATGGTCTAATTGGTCTTATTACCTCGATGCATCTGCTTGGGAGAAATAAGGGGCTGCATATTTATGCTCATGAACCTTTAAAAGAGATAATTAATGTTCAATTATCTGCATCTAATACTAATTTAAATTATCCTCTTTTTTTTCATATTTTGCCAAAAAATGAAGAAAAGGTTTTATTTAAAGACGATAATGTAGAAATATCTAATTTTTTGCTAGATCATACAATTGATTGTTCAGGCTTTTTGTTCAGAGAAATATCTTCTCAACGAAAAATTATAAAAGAAAAGATTGATAAATATAAAATACCATTAGATAAAATTGATGAAATTAAGAATGGAGCTAATTATATTAATGAAAATAATCAGATTATAGATAATAAAGAATTAACCACATATATCTCAAATCTTCATTCCTATGCGTATTGTTCTGATACTAGATTATCATCAAGGATTGCCTCAATAATTACTAATGTAGATGTATTATACCATGAGACAACTTTTTCTGAGGAGTTAGTTGAACGAGCTATTGAAACAGGACATTCTACAACTAAGGATGCAGCTAATATTGCTAAAGAAGCTAATGTTAAAAAGTTGTTGATCGGTCATTACTCTAAGAGATATAAAAACCTGAATATCTTACTTGAAGAATCTAAACAATATTTTAATAATTCATATCTAACAAAAGAAGGGGATGTGTTTGATTTTAATACCTTTTAAAAAACAAATAATATTTCGGTATATTTGCTTTTAAAATTTTGTTAATGAGAAAAATTTCTCTAATATTTTTAGTTTTATTTTGTTTCAATTTTTCTGTTTTTTCTCAGATTGACTCTGTTTCAATTCAGGGTATTGATTGTTATAACGATACAGCATTTATTAAACTAGATTTAGCAAATAATTCATATGTTTTAGATGCGGATGAATGGCAATATCAACCATATGATGATACTGCTTGGTATTTTATAGATACAAGTTCTTCGTACTATATATGTCCTACTAACGATACTATACTTACTACACAATGTGGAAAACATAAAGTAACAGTTTTTGATAATTCGAATGGTACTTTTGTTGATTTTATCTTTTTTATTCCGTGTCCTGTTACAGTTGGTCTAGGTCAAGAAGAGAAAATAAAATGTTTTGGCGATTCTTCTGGAATCTTAATTGCTCCTACTTTTGGAGGAATTGTTTTTGATCCTGATTCTAGTACATTTGATTCTTTAGGAATATATTCTCCAAATGATACAACTGGAGATGAATTTTATACTTATCAATGGTTTAGTTCTAGTAATCTCTTGGGTGCAAATCTCTCAGCAATAGGAGATTCTACTAATTCATTAAATAATGTTTCTGCTGGATTTTATAATGTTGTAGTAACAGATGCTATAGGTTGTTCCGATACACTCGGATTTAGAAGAATTAATAATCCTTACCCTTTACTTATTGACACTTTAAGTTCTTCAAATATCAGTTGTTACCAAGGTCAAGATGGTAATGTAAATGTTGTAGTAAGTGGAGGAAGAAAATTTCATTCTACTAGAAATTATAATTATTATATAGTCAATTCAAATAATGATACTGTTTCAAGAAGCGACGAGTTGGTTGTGTCACAAAATTTCACACAACTTGCTGCCTTGAGTGATTCTTCACTAATTATTGATAGTATTTCATTCAATAATTTGCCTATTGGAACATTTAATGTTGTAATTGAAGATAGTTTTGGGTGTATTATAGATACATTTTTTACTTTAACTGAGCCGCAGCCTTATGAGGTTTTTACTACTGAATTAACTCCTTTATTATGTATTACAGATAGTGTTTATTTCTTTATAGACAGTGTTAATGGAGGTCAAGGAACACAAAATTATTATTGGTTAGAATCTAGTAGTATGTCTGATTCATTACTTGTAGGTGAAGGAGATTACGAAATTGTAATTGTCGATACTATTTATGGTTGTTTTGACACGATATTAGTGAGTTGTGAGGCTGATTTTGAAATCTTTATAAATGAAACAATTGAAAATGCTTTATGCTATAATACTCCTTCTGGATCAATTAGTATCGATAGCATTTGGGGAGCTAATAGTCCATATAATTATCAGTGGGGTGGTAATGTTGGTCAAAATACTCTAGCAGATAGTTTATTTGCAGGTAATTACTTTTTATTGATACAAGATTCAATAGGATGTTCTCAGTATTTTTATTTTGATGTAGAACAAAATGATCCCATTTCTGTAAATAGTTCACTTACTTCACCATCATGTAATGGATTAAGTGATGGAGTCATTCAAGTAAATATTAATGGAGGTCAATCACCATATTCTCTTAATTGGTCTAATGGAACAGGCGTGAGTGATTCTCTGTTTGGATTGTCAGTTGGTAGTTATACACTTAATGTTATTGACAATAATTTATGTGAGTTTAGTACAACAATTAATCTTAGTGAGCCTGACTCATTAATACTTTATTTTGATAATTATACAACCCCACTTGAATGTTATGGTGGGTTAACACCAATTTCAGCAATTATTACAGGTGGGACTGGACCTTTTAATATTTTGTGGAGTAATAATATTACAACATCACAAACTGTTCTTGGTTCCGGTACATGGACATGTGATGTAATTGATGATAATGGATGTTCAGTTTCAGAAAGTGTTATAATAACTCAGCCAAATGAATTTTTTATTTCTGACTCTAGTTCTAACAACCCTTTATGCTCTGATGGTGGTTCTGCTAGTATTCAAACCTCTGGAGGAACTACTCCAATTACTTACTTGTGGAGTACAGGAGAAACTACACAGTCAATCAGTAATATTATGGTAAGTAGCTGCTGGGTAATTGCAACGGATTCATGCGGAAACACTGATTCTGTTGGATTTAATTTACTTCCATATGATTTAATTACTTCTGTTAATTATAATGATACAAATCATTTATCTCAAGTAATAGTTGACTCTATTTCGTCGGGAACATCTTTTAACTATGAATGGTTTTTTATATACGACTCAACTAATATTGTAGCAACAGGAGCAGAAGTTTATAATTTATGCGAAGGTACATATATAGTTAGGACATCTGATATTAGCAATGGATGTTTTTCAGAAGACACATTGATAGTTGATTGGTATTTGCTTTCTGAAATAGTTAATCTTGAAATTACAACAGTTTTACCTGATTCTAATTTATGGGGCTTTGGACCATACACATATCTTTGGGGACCAACAAGCGGATTTGCTACACAAAAAGCCAATATTTGTCCTGGAGATCATTGGGTTGAAGTAACTGATAGAGATGGATGTAAGGTTGATACTTTTTTTATTATTGATGATATATCGGTTAATTTAGATCCTGCAAATGAATTAATAGAATGTGATTTAGAAAACCTTGATATTGAGTTATCTATTTCTGCAAGTGGAGGAACGGATCCATTTACTTACGCATGGGCTAACGGAAGTACAGATAGTACAATCAATTTAGGCTTAAATCCTGGAAAGCTATCTGTTACTGTTATGGATAATAATGCATGTACACTGGATACTGTCTTCAAAATTGCTGCTATGACATCTGAGTGTGTTCCCAATGTATTTACACCAAATAATGATCAGGTAAATGATACATGGAATCTTGAGCAAGCTTTTTTATACAGTAATACTGAAATTACAATTTGGGGTAGATATGGTAATAAGGTTTATGAATCCACAGGATATGATGAGCCATGGGATGGAAAAAATGAAAGCGGGAAAGATGTCCCTGATGGAGTATATTTTTATCATATTGAACTTGGTAACGGTTACGATCCTATTAAAGGAACAGTTACGATTCTAAGATAAATTTTATTATTTCATCTTCTTTGTTAATCATAAACCAATTTATTTGTTTATCTCTTTTAAACCAAGTTATTTGTCTTTTAGCTAATCTTCTACTGTTTTTTTTAATTTCTTCAACTGCAGTTTCTAAATCTGTCTTATTATCAAAAAAATCAAATAATTCTTTATATCCAACAGTTTTTAATGCATTAAGTTTTTGATATTGAAATAGTTTTTTAGCTTCATCAATTAGACCGTTTTTTATCATTTGATCTACTCTTTGGTTTATTCTATTATAAAGCTTTTCTCTTTCTATTGAAATTCCAATTTTTATAATTTTAAAGTCTCTTTTTATCTTTTCTTTTTTATAAAATGATGATAATTTTTCTCCTGTATTTTGATAAACTTCTAAACATCTTTTAAGTCTTTGAGGATTACTAGTGTCTGATAATTGATAAAAATCAATATCAATTTTTTTTACTTTTTCTTGTAGCCAAGTAATACCTTTTTCTGTAAATTCATTGTTGATCCTATCTCTTATTTTTTGAGGAGTTTGAGGGATATAATCAATACCATTACAAATTGCATCAATATATAATCCTGAACCCCCAACTAAAATTAGATTATCATATGTTTTAAAAAGTGATGATATTTTTTTGATAGCATCTTCTTCATATTGCCCTGTATTATAATTATCTTTAATAGAAAGATGTTTAATAAAATGATGTTTTGTTTTTTGTAATTGTTCTTTGCTTGGCGGTGCAGCACCAATTTTTAATTCCTTATAGAACTGCCTTGAATCGCAGGAGATAATCTCAGTATTTAATTCTTTAGCAAGTTGAATACTTAATGCAGTCTTTCCGCTAGCTGTGGGGCCAAGAATTATAAATAATTTTTTAGTAGTATTCATCGTCTATGCCATCTTCATCTTCATTTTGATTTTCCTCATCAAATTTAATTTCTGGTGCTTGTTTGGGCATTTCTCCAATTTTGTTAATACACTTTTTAACATTAAAGTTTTCTTCAGTACTTTTTAGTTCAATTAAAAATCTCCACATTTTCATATAATCATACACATAAATTAGATTGTTATTATCCTCATTTAATACTAGTTCAAGAGTAGTGTTCTCCATATTTGATCCCCTTTCTTCAAAAGATACTAATGGAATTTCATTTATAATTTCTAATTCATCATTGGTAGTGTAAAAAGAAGCAAGTTCATTTTTATTAAGACTAAAACATTCAATTAAATAAAAGTGTAGCTCAGACAACAAACAATCTGAATTTATTTCAAGCTCTCTTATAACATCTTCTTTTGATTCTAAAATGACGCGAATATTATATTTCATTTTTTGTTTTAATATTTAATTTTCCTGCAGTTTTTCTTAAAAAGACTAAAACTTCATCTCTATTGTTTTTAACAAAACCATCTAGAATTGCATCTTTAATAATTTTCTTTAGTTGTCCAATTTCTTTTCCAGATTTTATATCATAAATTTCCATTATTTCATTTCCATTTACAGGAGGCTGAAAATTTCTAATCCTATCTTTTTCTTCTACCTCTTTTAATTTCTTTCTTACAAGCTGAAAATTTGCTAGATATCTTTTTACCTT
>CALJFR010000041.1 GCA_938073745.1 uncultured Flavobacteriales bacterium | reverse complement strand
ATTTCCAGCCCCCATAATAGTTCCAGAAACATGATCTCCATGGTCATCATTAGTATTAGAGCTACAACCTATACAAAAAGATTGATCAAGACGCCCTTGCCTATCAATATGTGGCCCAACTAATCCATCATCCTGCATCATTATATTTATTCCCTCACCATTATATTTTTTTCCTCCAACATATTGAGTATTAACTGCATTTGACCTATGTAATGTTCTTGCTGTTTTATTTTCAGGAACTGATGGGGGATCAATAGGCTCAATAAACCATACATCATTAATTTCAGAAATTGTATTAAGATCTTCTTCGTTAATCTCGACTGTTATTGATTTATACGATTCATTTTCATACATTAATACATAATTTACACTTGCTAAACTTTCTCTATAATTACTGAAATCATAATCTTTATAAAACAGAATCTTAATAGTTAACCTATTACCATTTAAAGCCCAATCAGGATATTTTCCATCATTAATTTTAAAATCTAACTTGTGCTTAGGAAGAACATTTAAAACATTAATAACATTAGAATTATTTAAACTATTGACGTTAAAATTTTTTGGAAAATTTACAAGGTATGTATTCTTTGGTATGTACTCTAAAAAAGAAAGGCCAAGTAAAGTGAAATTTTCTTTTTCTTTATCCGTCGGAATATTTTTCACAGTTAAGAAGCAATAATTATTTTCTTGTGAAAAATTTAGCTCAGAGCTGTCACTGAATTTAATTTTTCCAGATTTTAAAATGATATGTGTCTGAGATATTGCACTAAAACAAAAGAAGTAAAATAATAAAATTAAAAGGTGTTTTTTCATAATTAATTAGACGATAAAAAATTCAATTATCTTCAATTTTTAAGAGTTTTTCTAATTTTTTTTTGCTCTACTAAATAAAGATTCAGCTGCCTTTATTGAAATATCTAGTATTTCTGATTGTAAAGATAATGATATTTATGTTATTTTTGTTTAAGTGAAAAATTCAATCGAATATTATATTTCTCAACTATTATACAAGAACGATTGTGTAATAGTAATGAATTTTGGTGGGTTTGTTTGTAGCAGTATCTCTGCAAATCTTAATAAAAAAACAGGTATACTAACTCCTCCAAATAAATCTATTTTATTTAATTCTCAACTAAAAGATAATGATGGGCTTCTTATAAATCATATTGCTCAATCAGAAGGTATTTCACAAGAAGATGCAAAAATCAATCTTCTAAAATTTGTTGATCAAAGTCTTAAAAATTTAAATAAATTTAAGTCATGTCGCTTTGATAAAATTGGTTTATTCACACTAAACACTGAAGAGAACATAATTTTTACACAAGATTTAAAAACAAATTATAACCTTAATTCTTTTGGATTCCAAGATATTATTAATAATGAAATAACAAGAGATAATTCTGAAATAATTGAAGAGTCTTTAAAGCTTATTAAGAAAAAAAACAATTTCACAACAAAAAGATTACTAAAAGCTGCAGCAATTATTATTCCTTTAATTGGAATATCATTTTTAAGTATTACTCAAGAAGATAGAATTAATAATATTTACACACAAATTGCGAATATTAACCCAATTTCATTTAAAAAGGATAACCTACCTGAGTTAAAAGAACAAAGAAATAAAGAAATTATAATTAATCAAGAGATTCAGCCTGAAATCATAGATAATGAGGTGTCTCAAGTTTTTGAAGAAGTTTTTATACCAAATCAAAAATTCTACATTATAGCCGGAGCTTTCAGCATAGAAAAAAACGCAAATAATCTCAAGAATAGACTTAACTTATGGAATTACAATTCAACCATAATTAAAAATGAGAAAATGATGCGAGTTAGTTATGATAGCTTTGACAGCAAAGAGCAAGCTTTAATTTCATTGTCAAAAATTAGAAAAGAAAATCCGCAAGCTTGGATTTTAACAATATGAATAGTAAACATCCAAAAGAATCTCGTGCTGTATTAACTGAAATAGTACTTCCGAACGATACTAATAATTTAGATAATTTAATGGGAGGAAGATTAATGTATTGGATGGATATAATTGCTGCAATAGCTGCACAAAGGCATTCAAATAGAACTTCTGTTACTGCATCTGTAAACAATGTCAGTTTTAATAATCCGATTCCAAGAGGAAGTGTTGTAACAATTGAAGCGAATATATCCAGATCTTTCACCTCATCTATGGAAATTTTTCTTGATGTGTGGGCAGAAGACACCCTTTCAGGTGAGAAAACAAAATGTAATGAAGCTATATATACTTTTGTAGCTGTAAGTAAATTAGGCAAACCCGTAAAAGTACCAACTGTTAAACCAGAAACAGAAATCGAGCAAGAAAGATTTGACGGTGCACTAAGAAGGCGTCAATTATCTTTAATTCTTGGTGGAAAAATGCAGGCTGAAGATGCCACTGAATTAAAAGCATTATTTTCTAAGAAATAAATCTCAATATTTTTTCCAACAAATTTTCATCAATTTCTATATGTTTGATACATCCATCTTTGGAATATCGACATGAATCTCCGTGTTTTGAGCATTGTCTTTTAGAATTAGTAGAAACAATTAGTAGTGAATTTTCCTTCTTTACATATGGATAAAAACCCATATCGGGCTTTGTACACCCCCAAAAAGAAACTATCTTTTTATTAAATGCGGCTCCAATATGCATCATCCCAGTATCATTAGAAAACAAGCACAAAGAGTGTTTAATTACAAGAGCTGACTGATCCAAATCTAGAGCACCACAATGATTTATAATATTTAATCCTTTAGACTTTTCTTTTATTAACTCTCCTGTATTTTTTTCATCATCTCCACCAATTAATACTATTGGGAAATCTAATCGTTCTGTAATTTTAATAATTTGATTCGCTGAAATTTGTTTTTGAATTTGAGATCCACCGATAGCCCATGCAATATATTTCTGATTTAAATCAAAATCTACAGAAGTTTGATCATCAATATAATATTCTAAGCCTTTTTCATCATTTTTTATATTTAAAAAAGATATTGTGTCTAGATACCTATCAACAACGTGTTTATTTTTAAGAAAATTTATTCCAAAATTCCTAAATAAAAATTTCTTAAAATTTGATTTTACATATCTCTTTACATTAAAACCTAAAGAAATTAAAAGTGAAGATCTTAAATTATTATGAAGATCAATAACATAATCATATTTCTCTTTTTGAAGATGCTTTCTTAATTCTAAGATTGAATTTTCAATACTATAAAGCTTATTGATATTTGGATTCTTCTTTAATATTGATGAATACTCTTTTTTAGTTAAATAATGAACCTCAGCATTTAACTGATTTTTTAAAATTCGAAGAACAGGGGTAGTTAAAACAATATCACCAATTGAACTAAATCTTACAACAAGTATTTTGAGCGACTTTGACACAGATGTAAAACTAAAGAAATTAACTAATATTGCATAATGAACTTTATTGATACCCACACCCATCTTTTCGCATCAGAATTTAACGATGATATAGATATTGTTGTACAAAATGCTATAGATAATGGTGTGTCAAAAATGCTATTGCCAAATATTGATTCTACAACAACAAACAATATGCTTCAGCTTTGCAATAAATATCCACA
>CALJFR010000040.1 GCA_938073745.1 uncultured Flavobacteriales bacterium | reverse complement strand
TTTGTTTTAACAATTTCATCAATTTTTAGTTTCTTCAAAAAAGTCTTAATATATAAACAAATTAGTAATTTGGATAGATCTAAAATTGCATCAACATTAAAAATAAATCCATACTTTGTAAATCAATATCAAACAGCATCTCAAAACTACTCCTATAATCAACTTAAGAAAATTTTCAAATTTATAGAAGAATATGAGTTGAGATCAAAAGGAATTGGCAATTATAATACATCCACAGATTCACTTTTAAAAGAACTAATATTTAAGATATTACACGCACAGTAACAAGCTTATAATTATCTATATTTGCACGTTTTTATTTACTATGAAAAAAATCATTTCCTCTTTTATTTTCTTTTTTATTTTCTCAAGCATTTTTGCTCAAACTGGAACAATAAGAGGCTTTGTTTACGACAAATCAACTGGCGAGCCAATAATGTTTTGTAATGTTTTTTTAAAAGGAACTACAATAGGAGCACCAACTGATGTTAACGGAATGTATAATATTTCAAAAGTTAAGTCAGGTAATTATCAATTAGTAGTAACATATTTAGGTTATGACACAACTCAGGTTGAAATTAATTTAGGAAATAATCAATTACTTACAAAAAATTTAGAGATTGCTGAATCGAGTATCAAATTAAATGAAGTAAAAATTTCTGCTGAAAGAGAATCAATGCGAACTGAAGTTAATGCAGCAGCTATAAAGATTACAAAAAAAGAACTAGAAATGGTTCCAACCATTGGTGGAGACCCTGACCTTGCACAATATATACAAATTATACCCGGAGTTGTTTTTACAGGAGATCAAGGAGGGCAGCTTTATATTAGAGGAGGCTCTCCAATTCAAAATAAAGTTTTAATGGATGGTATGATTATATACAGTCCTTTCCATTCTATAGGATTATTTTCTGTCTTTGACACTGACATAATTAGAAACACAGATGTTTTTACAGGTGGTTTCAATGCAGAGTACGGCGGTAGAGTTTCCTCAATAATGGATATTAAGACTAAAGATGGAAATAAGAAAAAATTTGGTGGAAAACTTACAGCAAACACATTTGGATCAAAACTACTTTTAGAAGGGCCATTAAGCAAAAAGCAAAAATCTTCATTTGTCTTTTCAGGAAAAACATCATACCTTGATAAATCTTCTGATATTTTTTATAAAGAACCTCTATTCACATTTGATGAGAATGGGCTTCCATATAGCTATACAGATCTGTATGGTAAAATTTCACTACATGGTAATAACGGTAGCAAATTTAATGTTTTCGGATTCAACTTTCAAGATCTAGTTGATTATGAAAATATTTCAAAACTTAGTTGGAAATCAAATGGAATTGGAAGTGAATTTATTTTAATCCCAGGCAACTCACCTGTTTTAATTGAAGGTAACTTCGCATACTCATCATACAAAATTAGTTTGGATGAAGCAGCATCTCCTCTAAGAGAAAGTGGCATCTCAGGATTTAATATGGGTTTTGACTTTACTTATTTCAAACCTAAAAGTAAAATAAAATATGGTTTTGATGTTCATGGATATGCAACTGATTTTTTAACTTATAATTCTGTAAATACTCCTATTTCTCAAAATGAAAACACTTCAGAATTTTCAGGATATATTAACTATCAATATACATCAACAAGATTAATAATTGAACCGGGCTTTAGAATTCAAAAGTACACACTTGGTTTGTCACCTGAGCCTAGGCTTGGAATAAAGTACATAGTTAATGAAAAAACTAGATTAAAACTTGCAAGTGGATTTTATTCTCAAAATATTCTTAGTACCTCTTCAGACAGAGATGTTGTGAATTTATTTTCAGGAATTATATCATCGCCAGAAGAAATTCCGACTCAACCAAATGGAGATGAATATTCAAGTAAAATTCAAAAAGCAAAACACATTATAACAGGAATTGAATTTGATGTAAATAATCAGATTGACTTTCAAGTTGAAGCTTATATTAAAGATTTTAATCAGCTTACAAATATTAACAGAAATATGACCAGTGATGATGACGACACATTTATAATCGAAACTGGAATTGCTCGTGGAATTGATGCGCTAATAAAATACAATAGTAAAAAATTATATGTTTGGCTTGTGTACTCCTTAGGACAAGTTAAAAGGGATGATGGTGTAAGAGAATATTCTCCTCATTTTGACAGAAGGCATAATGTGAATTTTGTAACATCATACAAATTTGGTAAAAAACAAGATTGGAAATTTGATGCTCGTTGGAATCTTGGGTCAGGATTTCCATTTACACAGACACAAGGTTTTTATGAAAATATTACTTTTTCTGATGGCATAAATACCGATTATACCTCTACAAATGGAGATTTAGGAATCCAGTATGCTGAATTGAATAATGGTCGTTTACCTTATTATCACAGATTGGATATTTCTCTAGCAAAAAACATCACTTTCAAAAACAATTCAAACTTAAATATTACTGCCTCAGTTACAAATGCATATAATCGTGAAAACATATTTTATTTTAATAGAGTAAAATATGATAGAGTAAATCAACTTCCATTAATGCCTAGCCTAGGGATGAGTTTAACTTTTTAAATTATTCAATTAAGCTAGTTAATTTATATTTGTAAATATTATTTTTGTAAAAAAAAACAGTGAATAGGATCTCTACAAAATATATATTCGTAACAGGTGGAGTAACCTCTTCTTTAGGCAAAGGAATCATTGCTGCTTCTCTTGGGAAACTATTGATATCTAGAGGATACAAAGTAACTATTCAAAAGCTCGATCCATACATAAATATCGACCCAGGAACAATGAACCCATATGAACATGGTGAATGCTATGTAACTTATGATGGTGCTGAAACGGATTTAGATCTTGGTCATTATGAGCGTTTTTTAGCAAATAAAACTTCACAAGCAAATAACGTAACAACTGGAAGTATTTACCAAACAGTAATAGACAAAGAGAGGAAAGGTGATTATTTAGGTAAAACAGTCCAAATTATCCCTCATATTACCGACGAAATAAAAAGAAGAATAAAAATATTAGGTGATACTGGAGAATTTGATTTTGTAATCACTGAAATTGGAGGTACAGTTGGTGATATTGAATCACTTCCATACATAGAAGCTGTTAGACAAATTAAATGGGAGATGCAAAGCAGCGCTATCTATATCCATTTAACACTAATACCTTATTTAAGTGCTGCTGGAGAATTAAAGACTAAACCCACTCAACATTCTGTAAAAACGCTTTTAGAATCTGGAATTCAGCCTGATATTCTAGTATGTAGAACCGAGCATCCTTTAACGGAAAACATTAGACAAAAAATCGCCTTATTTTGCAATGTAGAAAAAGAGGCAGTTATTGAATCCATGGATGCTAAAAGCATATATGAAGTTCCTCTTTTAATGCAAAAGGAAAATCTTGATAAAGTTATTCTTAAAAAACTTAATATAAAAGACACAGCAGATGTTCAGTTGGATAAATGGAATAACTTTTTATTTAAATTAAATAATCCAAAAAAAGAAGTAAATGTTGGTTTAGTTGGAAAATATATAAAACTTAAAGACTCTTACAAGTCAATATGTGAAGCATTTATTCACTCTGGAACTGAAAAAGATTGTAAAGTAAATATAAAATGGATTCATGCAGAGGAACTAGGTGATGAAAATGTAAATGAAAGCTTAAAAGGTTTAAATGGAGTTTTAGTTGCCCCAGGATTTGGTGATAGAGGAATAGAAGGAAAAATAAATGCAATAAGATATGTTAGAGAAAACAATATCCCATTTTTTGGAATTTGTTTAGGAATGCAGTGTGCTGTAATTGAATTTGCACGTAATGTATTAAAAATGCCTGAAGCTAACTCAAAAGAAATGAATCCAAATACAGATCAACCAGTAATAGATATCATGGAAGATCAAAAAAATGTTTCAAACAAAGGGGGAACAATGAGATTAGGTGAATATAATTGTACACTTGAAAAAAACAGTTATTCATTTGCTGCATATAAAAATATAAACATACAAGAAAGACATAGGCATAGGTATGAATTCAACAATAAATATTTTGATTTATATAACTCTTCTGGCATGCATTGTGTTGGAAAAAACCCTGAAAACAATCTAGTTGAAATTATTGAAATCCCTAATCACCCATGGTTTGTTGGAGTGCAATTTCATCCAGAATACAGCAGTAATGTTTTAAACCCTCACCCTCTATTTAATAGCTTTATCGAAGCTTGTATTATAAATAAAAAATGAAAAAATACGATAAAAATTCTTTAACTGGATTTGTATTAATGTTTTTAATACTTCTTGTTTTTAATTTCTTTTTTCTTCCAACAAATGAAGAAATTGAAAAAGAAGTTAATTCTAATCCAATAGAATTACAAACTACTCAAAATCAGGAGATTGATGAAAATTCAAACACAATTAATCAGGAATCTTCATATAGCAAAATAAATAAATCAGATTTTGGTGTTTTCTCAGAATCATCATTTGCAAAAGATGAAGAAGTTGTGCTTGAAAATGAGAAAATAAAGCTTGTAATATCAAACAAAGGTGGACAAATAAAATCTGTAGTTATTAAAGAAGGTCCAAATCAAAAAAAATACACGACTTACACTGGAGAAGAGCTTGAAATTTTTAATTCAGACTCATCAGTATTCAATCTTAATTTTTCAACTGGAATTAGTATAAATACTAAAGACCTATTCTTTAAGCCAATATTTTATAATACTTCAGAAAATCAAAATTCTGTTACAATGCGACTTTCTATTGATAGTATTCATTATGTAGATTTTAACTACAGAATTAATGATGATTATTTAGTAGATTTTAATATCAATCTTATTGGAATGGATGAAATAATTCCAAAGGAGTTAAATTACATGAATCTTGAATGGCAAATGAAAACGCCACAAACTGAAAAAAGCAAATCAAACCAGGATATGTATACTGGAATATACTATCAATTTTTAGCAGATCAAGATGACATTGATTATTTGGGATATACAACAGCTGAGGATGAGGAACAACTTTCAAACAAACTATCATGGGTTGCTTTCCAACAACAATTTTTCAGCTCTATTTTAGTATCTAAAAGCGGTTTAGAAAATGCTTCTTTATTTAGTAAAAAAAACGAAAACTCAAAGTACATAAAAAATCTATCTGCCAAATTTGAATTACCATACAATCATAATAGAAATGAGCAAATAGATTTTCAATTCTATTTTGGGCCTAATCATTACAAGCAGCTACAGTCTTACAATAGTAAATTTGAGGAAATAATCCCATTAGGCTGGGGTATTTTTGGCTGGGTTAATAAATATATAATCATAAATATTTTTGATTTTCTCAGCAAATTCTTTACTAACTACGGCTTAATCATTTTTATCCTTACTGTCATTATTAAACTTGCCTTATCTCCTTTTACATATAAAGCATATTTATCTCAAGCTAAAATGAAAGTTTTAAAGCCTGAGATTGATAAAATGACTGAAAAACATAAAGGAAAAGATCCTATGAAGGTTCAACAAGAAACAATGAACTTATACAGAAAGGCTGGTGTAAATCCAATGGGAGGGTGTTTACCAATGTTATTTCAATTTCCAATTTTAATTGCAATGTTCCGTTTCTTTCCAGCTTCAATTGAGTTAAGATCTGAAGCCTTTTTATGGGCCGATGATCTTTCGGCATATGATTCTATTTACGACCTTCCTTTTGAGATACCATTTTATGGCGATCACATTAGTTTATTTACTCTGTTGATGACTATATCAACTCTTCTTTATACAAGGATGAATAGTCAAATGGCTAGTGGGCAAATGGCTCAAATGAAATGGATGATGTATTTAATGCCAATAATGTTCTTAGGGTTTTTCAACAATTATGCTGCAGGCTTGAGTTACTATTACTTTCTAGCTAATATGTTCACATTTAGTCAACAATACTTCATGAAAAAATTTATTGATGAAGATGCAATTTTAAGACAACTAGAGGAGAATAAAAAGAAACCAAAAAAGAAATCTAATTTTCAAAAGAAATTAGAGGAAATGCAGAAAAGACAGGAACAAAAACTTAAGAATAAAAATAAAAGGTAGAAATGAGAGGCTACCTATTAATAATATTTATTATTATTCTATCCTCTTGTAAAACAACTTCTAATCAAATCTCTAATAATCAAAAGAAACTAATTATTTCTTTAGAAAAGACTGCTTGTTTTGGCACCTGCCCTATTTTAAAAATTGAGATTTACAATAATGGCGCTGTAGTTTATAATGGAATAAAGCATGTTAAAAGATTAGGAATACATTATTTTGAAATTCAACCAAAAGAAATTCAAAAAATATTATCAAAGGCAAAAGAAATAGGTTTTGATAACTTAGAAAATGAATATACTGAAAGAATATCTGATTTACCAACAACCTATATTATGATAAACGGAAAATTAATAAAAGATTATTTTGGGGCACCAAAAAATTTAAAAATTCTTGAAACTTTAATTGAAGAAAAAATCTTGGATTTATTAGAGGTTAATTCTTTCTAGAAAAAATGCTAACGCTCTTTTCTTATCTTCATTAAAATCATAAGAAATCTTTTTATTTAAATAGTCTTTATAGTTGATGTTAGAAGATGATATTTGTTCTTGAAATATTGCATTATCAATATTATCAACACCATATTTGAGAGCAGCATTAAAGTCTTTTTGAAATATACTGTCTAAATTAATTCTAGAAACCCAACATGCAAATACAAATGGCATACCAGTCATTTTATTCCAACTCTCAGCCAAATCATATATATATGCATATTTACCATTCAAATCAAAGGCACGATCTCCTATTACTAATGAAGCTTGATCATCCTTTATATTATATTGAGACTCTTTAGATGAATTATATAAAACAGGAGATATTTTCCAATAATCTCTTAAAAGTAATTTTAATAACTCAACTGAAGTTCTAGATTGGTAATCTAAAGAAATTGATTTAATTTCATGTATTGGAACATGCGAATATAAGCATACTGTATCAACAGTATTTTCTGAAGCAATGCAAAAGTCAGTGATTATACTAACATCTTTTAAATCATTTAAAACCACAACAGGAACTAGTGCAATATCCAACTGTCTTTCTCTTAATTGGTCAGCAATTTCAGCTGGATATGAAGAGAAAATATTTATAGACTTAGACATTTTTATAGACTTAAGCCCATATACAAATGGCATTGAATTTAGATATGAAATTACCCCAACTTTAATCATATAAAAAAATCAAAACAGTACCAAATACAGATAATTGAATAAACAAATTTTAAAATTGTACCACCAAGAAAACCAACTAGAGAGCCTATGGCTATCTTAAATGATTTAAAAAAATCACAATCAGATTCAATAAGAGCACCTAAATATGCACCAAAAAAAGGTCCAACAATTACACCAAATGGTGGAAAAATAAAAATACCACCTAAAATACCAAGTACAACTCCAAAAGTAGAAGACCTCCCTCCTCCAAAATACTTTACGGAATAAATTTGTAGCCAATAATCAAGAATTGTAATTATTACAGCAAAAGCACCAAAATAAAAAAGATAATCACTCTCAAGATTAAAAGATGTGAAAAAATGAAGTAATAATAATCCAAAAAAAGAAAGTGGTGGACCAGGCACTATTGGCAATATAGAGCCAATCAATCCTAAAATAAGAAAGAATATTGATATAATTATTACAAATGTAACCATGACACAAAAATAACCAAAAATGAAACTAAACTAAAAATGAGAAATTTTATATTATTAAATTAAGTAATTTTGTAAAAAAAAGTAATGAGCTTATCTCCTTTAGATGCAATAGGACCAATTGATGGAAGATATAATTCCAAAACTAAAGAACTTCAAAAATATTTTTCAGAAGCATCACTAATTAAATTTCGTGTTAAAGTTGAAATTGAATATTTTATTGCATTGTGTAATAGCTCAATTATTCAATTGAATCATTTTCCATCTGAAAAATTTAAAGAATTAAGAGGAATTTATGAAGATTTTAGTAATGATGATGCACAAAGAATTAAAGAAATAGAGTCTATAACCAACCATGATGTCAAAGCAGTTGAGTATTTTATAAAAGAAGAATTTAAAAAGTTAAAACTTGAAGAGTTTAATGAGTTTATTCATTTTGGCTTAACATCTCAAGACATTAACAATACAGCAGTTCCATATTCTATTAAAAAAGCTCTGGAAGAAATTATTATCCCGGAAATAAATAACATAATTAAATTAATAGAAAAAAATTCTAATAATTGGAGCAATATATCTATGCTTGCAAGAACACATGGTCAAGCTGCTTCTCCAACAAGAATGGGTAAAGAAATGATGGTTTTTGTTGAAAGACTAAAGAACCAATTGTTGTTGATGAATAAAATACCATATACTGCCAAATTTGGTGGAGCTACTGGGAATTTCAATGCGCATCATGTTGCATTCCCAGATATAAATTGGGTAGACTTTTCTAATGAATTTCTAAAAAATTCTTTAGCGCTTAAAAGACAACAGACAACTACACAGATAGAACACTATGATAATTTGGCTGCTATAATGAATAATTTATCTAGAATTAATACGGTATTAATTGATTTTTCTAGAGATATATGGGCATATGTTTCAATGGATTATTTTAAACAAAAGATTAATAAAAATGAAGTTGGTTCATCTGCTATGCCACACAAAGTAAATCCTATAGATTTTGAAAATGCTGAAGGCAATTTAGGTATTGCAATTAGTTTATTTAGTTTTATGGCAGACAAATTACCTATTTCTAGGCTTCAAAGAGATTTAACAGACAGTACTGTTTTAAGAAATATTGGAGTTCCTCTAGCACATACTTTAATTGCATTAAAATCATTAAGTAAAGGGATAAATAAATTAGTAATTAACGAAGAAAAGATAAGTACAGATTTAGAGGAAAATTGGGCTGTTGTAGCAGAGGCTATTCAAACTATTCTTAGAAGAGAAAACTATCCAAACCCATATGAAGCCTTAAAAGAACTTACTAGACTTAATTCAAAAATTACTAAAGAGACAATAAGTGATTTTATCGATAATTTAAATATTGGAAATAGTATTAAAGAGGAGTTAAAGAAAATTACACCAACAAACTATACTGGAATTTAAAATTGAAGTTTATTTTTCTGTAAATACTCTTCCCAGTTCCAAATAAAATGTTTCAATAAATTTTTCATTTCACTTATAAAGATTGGATTGGGCTTATTTTTTCTCCTGAAAAGAGTTCCCTGAAAATCATTTATGTTATATTTTTCAAATATTGCAAAAGCCATTGCATCTGCTTCAGAATCAAATTCGTTTAAAAGATCTCCAAAATAACTTTCATATTGAAGAAAACTTTCAACATCTGCTATCTTTTCATTTTCGTTTGAACTTCTAGTAATATCCTCCACAATAAGATTACGTAATTTAAATACTTCTTCCTCTTCAAAATGAGATTTTAAATTATTTAAATTTCCTAAATAAATAATTAATCTAAACCATTTTATGTCATCTTCTTTAAGATTGGGATTATTTTCTAGATTATTGTTATTATTAATAAAGTCTTTTATCTCAACAAAGCCATGATAGATTACTTCATCTAATGTTTTACAATAAATGGAAACTAAAGCATCTAGCTTAACCTTTTTCTTTTTAGATAATAAACCAAAAAACTTAATCATAACTTTAATTTAAACTAAAATGGTCAGCAAAAACCAATACTATGTTATCTGCTATAGCTAAGCATGCAGTTGCTGCTGGAGAAGGAGCATTTAGTACATGAATATTTTTATAATTCTTAACAATTTTAAAATCATCAATTACATCTCCATCTTCACCTAACGCCATTGCTCTTACCCCACTTTTTCCATCTTCTAAATCATTTAACATCAACGAAGGTACAAGTTTTTGCAAATCTCTCAAAAATAATCTTTTAGAAAAAGACCTTTTATATTCGTTTAAACCAAATTTCCAATGATTTATGAACAATTTTAAGGTTCCGATAAAAAACAAAGATTCTATAGTATCCATCAAATTAAATGAAAATTTACTATAACCTTCTCTTTTAAAAGAATATACAGCATTAGGCCCACACTCAATAGACCCATTAGTCATTCTAGTTAAATGAACTCCCAAAAAAGGAAATTCTGGGTTTGGCACTGGGTATATAAGATTATTAATCTTATGCTTAGAACTTTCTTTAAGTGTATAATAATCACCTCTAAAACTTACAATTTTCATATTGGTTTTAAGATTGTCTTTTCTAGCTAATCTATCTGAAAATAAGCCAGCACAAAAGATATTATTCTTTGTAAAAATCTTTCCTTTACTTGTAAGTAAAAAGTCATTATTAAAATTAAAAACCTCACACGATAATAAAATCCTACTTTTATTATTAATTGAAGTTATTTTTTCAGCAAATTTTTTTGTTGTTTGCTTATAATCTATAATCCCTGACTCAGGGACATATAAAGCTGACTTGCCAACAGCATTTGGCTCTATTTCTTTAAGTTCATTTGAGTCTAAAATTTTCAGATCTTTTAATCCATTTTTTTCACCATTGATCTTTAGTTGTAATAATTTTTTAGCCTCTCTTTTATTAGTTGCAAGTACAATTTTTCCACAAACATCATAATCTATATTATTATTTTCAGCAAACTCAACAAGTTGTTTTCTGCCATTAACACAGTTTTTTGCTTTTAGACTATTAGGTTTATAATATAATCCCGAATGAATCACTCCAGAATTTCTTCCAGTTTGATGAAATGCTAATGAATCTTCTTTTTCAACTACTGCTAAGCATAATTTAGGATATTTTAGTTGTAGTTTATATGCAGTAGCTAAACCAACAATACCGCCGCCAACTATTGCAACATCGAATTTTAATTCTTCCATCCAATAGCTTTAAAAAAACTTATTTTATTAAATAGAAGCCAACCAATAATAAAAAATACAACAACACTTAATAGGGCCATTTGCTGACTATACAATTTAGTTATCAAACCAAACAACAAGGGTCCCAAAAATGATGTGGCTTTTCCAGTTAAGGCATAAAAACCAAAAAACTCATTCTTTTTATTTTCAGGAATTATCTGAGACATATATGATCTACTACAAGATTGGTTAGGTCCAATCATAGAACCTAACAAAATGCCTGCAATCCAAAAAACTTCCTTTGGAGAATTAGTCCATGGGGCCACAAAAGCAAGTAAAGTTGAAATTATAAGAACCACTAAAGATAAATTAATAACATTACGCGTACCAATTTTATCTTCATAAGAACCAAAAACAAAAGAACCAAGAGCTGCAAATATATTTAAAATTATACCAAGGATTAAAACTTCATTCATTGTAAAATTTAATGATCCCACAGCATAAACTCCCCCAAGGGCAAAAATTGTAATTAAACCATCATTATAAAATAACCTAGCTATTAAAAAATTAACTACTTTTTTATAATTGCTAATTTCTTTAAATGTAGAATAAATAGAAGTGAAAGAAGTAGATATGTCTTTCTTTGTAACCTTACTTCTTTTTGAATCTTTTAGAAAGATAAAAGTAGGTAAGCTGAACAGAACAAACCATATAGCCACAAAAACACATATTTGTTTCACTTCGTGCGGGTTATTAACATCAAATAAAATAAATGAAATAAACAAAGCAGACAAACCACCTAAAAATCCTAAACCCCAGGCATTTCCTGAAACTCGTCCAATATTTTTATCGGTAGATAATTCTTTTAAATATGAATTACAAAAAACACATCCCATTTCAAATGAAATATTTGAAATTATTACAAAAGCAATAGCTAAAGACATATCTCCTTTTTCAGGAAAAAATAATAAAGCAGTGAATAGTGAACACAAAAGTGTAAAAAAAACAAGAAATGATTTTCTATATCCAGTTTCATCAGCAAAAGCGCCTAACAATGGAGATAAAAAAGCTACTATAATCGCAGTTATTGAAATTGCATTTGCCCATAAGAATGTTCCTTCAATCTCATTAGGAGCAATATAATTAACAAAAAAAGCACTATAAATAAAAGTGATTATTAAAGTTGTATAAGGCTGATTTGCAAAGTCATAAAAAGACCAAGAAATTATTTGCTTATTTTGCTTTGCTTTTGATAAAAACATATTGAATATATTTCTCAATATTACAAATATATTTTAAATAATAGATTTATCTTACATGATAAAAAATGTAAATTTGCACAAAAATTATTATGAATTTAGAAGGAATAATTAATGTCTCAGGTAAACCTGGATTATATAAAGTAATTTCAAGGTCAAGTAACAATGTAATAATAGAATCTTTAGTTGAAAAAAAGAGAACAGCTATTTATTCTCACAATCAAGCCAATCTTTTGGATGAAATTGGAATTTACACTTATAATGATACGATTCCATTATCCCAAATTTTTACTGAAATAGCAACAAAAACAAATTGTGGCCCATCTATAAGTCACAAATCTTCAAAAACAGAATTAACAAACTATTTTAGAGATATATTACCAGAATATGATGAAGAAAGAGTATATATATCAGATATAAAAAAAGTAATACAATGGTACAATTCTATGCAGTCACTTAACATGATTAAATTAGAGAAAACAAAAAAGAAAGAACCAAAAACAAAAAAGTAATGAAATACAGCCAATATCCCTACAAACGAATTAATCTTGAAGAATTTAAAAAAAATATTCTTGCTATGATTATTAATTTTAATTCTGCTGGTTCAGCTGATGAACAAATTGAAATTATTAATAATTATCAAAATGTTCAAAAAAATTACCACAGTTATGGGAGTATTGCTCACTTAAACTTTGCTAAAAACACAAAAGATGAAAAAGCAGTTAAAGAAAATAAATACTATAATGAAATAGGACCTGAAATAGCTGCAATAGATAATCAGTTTACTAAGGCAATAGATGCATCAAAATTTAAAAAAGAACTTCTTTCTGAATTTGGAGAACATTATTTTAATTTAATTTCTATGGAATTAAAATCATTTGATTCAAAATTAGTTAGCTTAATGAAAGAAGAAAATGAACTCAGTAATGAATATAGAGCACTACTTGCAGGTGCGGAAATTAAGTATAAAGGTAAAACATTAAACCTTGCAGGCTTATCTCCCTTTATGCAAGATATTAATAGAGAAACAAGAAAAGATGCTTATCAGTTAATGGATGGGTTTTTTAAAAAAAATGAAGAAAAATTAGATTCTATTTTTGACAAATTGGTAAGTGTGAGAAATAAAAAGGCAGAAGTTTTAAAATTTGAAAATTTTATACCACTTGGATATCTGAACATGAATAGGTCTGATTATGGAGCTGCCGAGGTAAGTGAATATAGAAAACAAATTGTAAAACATGTAGTTCCTTTAGTAGAAAAAATCAATTTAAAAAGAAAAGAAATATTAGGTTACGATGACATGTTCGTATACGACACCTTATACTTTAAAGAAGGAAATCCAAAACCTAAGGGTGGTGTAGATTTTCAAGTTGCTCAAGCAAAAACAATGTATAGTGAGCTTTCAAAAGAAACAGATGATTTTTTTAAAATGATGATTGATGAAGAATTAATGGATCTAGACAATAGAGCTGGAAAATCAGGTGGTGGATTCTGCACATCATTTCCATCTCTAGAAAGACCATATATATTTGCTAATTTCAACGGTACTGATCATGATGTGACTGTTTTAACACATGAGGCTGGTCATGCATTTCAATGTTATCAAAGTAGAAAACAACCAGTAAATAGATATTTATGGCCAACGTATGAAGCGTGTGAAATTCACTCAATGAGTATGGAATTCCTTACTTGGGATTGGATGCATTTATTTTTTAAAGAAGATACCGAAAAATTCTTATTTAAACATATCGCTGGTTCTCTAGCTTTTCTTCCTTATGGGGCATTAGTTGATCATTTCCAACATTGGGTATATGAAAATCCTAATGCTACTCCAAAAGAAAGAAAAAATCAATGGTTGGAATTAGAAAATATTTATCAACCGGGAAAAAATTATGACAATTTAGATTTCTTAAAAAATGGAGGATTTTGGCAAAAACAAGCTCATATTTATGAAATGCCTTTTTATTATATAGATTATACTCTTGCTCAAGTTTGTGCATTTCAGTTTTGGATTAGAATGCAAGAGGATAAAGAATCGGCATGGCAAGACTATCTCAAACTATGTAAGGCTGGAGGGTCAATGTCATTTCTTGATTTAGTAAAATTAGCAAATATAAAATCTCCTTTTGATCCAAAAGTTTTTGAGGAAGTTGCTAATAAGATTAATGACTGGATAGAAAGAAATAGTTTATAAAGCTAGCAACCATTCAAAAAGTTAAATTTAACTGAACCATTTTTATTATACAATTTAATATTTTCTATACCTAAAATAATTGTAGACTCAGATATTTTATGACCTTCAATATCATAATACATCCACTTGCCGGTTTTCTGACTATACACACCACTGTTTCTATGATCATACTTTCCTTTTGACTCAATATTTCCATTGGGATGAAATGAATGCCAATATCCAGACATTTTACCATTTAAGTAAAAACCTTCAGTCATCATTATTCCATTTTTATAATAATATCTACAAGATCCTTCTCTAATTCCATCATTGTAGTGAACTTGAGATAATATCTCACCATTTTCCCAATATTCGATTTTAACATTAGATTGAGAAAAAACAAAAAATGGAAGTAATAAAAAAAAGAATAAAATATTTTTCATATTTATAAATATACAAAAAAGCCCTACTTATTACTAAGAAGGGCTTTTTTATTAAAATCGGCGACGACCTACTCTCCCAGATATCACTCTAGTACCATCGGCGCAACTAGGCTTAACTACTCTGTTCGAAATGGGAAGAGGTGGGCACTAGTGCAATAGTCACCATAAAACTATATGTTTATGACATAAATCGTAATGAATATATATATTTAATCTTCAAAGTCTACGGGTAATTAGTATCACTCGGCTTTGACATTTCTGTCTTTACACCTGTGACCTATCAACGTCATCGTCTATAACGACCCTTAAAAGAAATCT
>CALJFR010000039.1 GCA_938073745.1 uncultured Flavobacteriales bacterium | reverse complement strand
TTGTACTACTTTTATTGCATATATGTTTAATGCATTTGCTTTAAAGTCTCTCAACCCATCTGTAGTTAGCGTATATATTTACTTACAGCCCTTGTTGGCATCATTAATTGCGATAGCTTTAAATAGTGATAGTTTAAGCTTGGTTAAGATTCTTTCAGCAATTTTTATTTTTTCAGCTGTATTTTTGGTAAGTATACCATCAAAAAAAGTTATTACAAATTAACTTTTATAGATTTGCTTAAAAAAAGATTGCTATGATTTATTCAATGACAGGATTTGGCAGGTGTCAATTAAATTTGCAACATGCAAACTTCAATATTGAAGTTAAATCTTTAAACTCTAAACAACTTGATACTAACATTAAAATCTCCTCTATTTATAGAGAAAAGGAGATTGAGCTAAAAAATCTTCTTTCTACTAAACTAAAAAGAGGTAAAATAGAACTCTCTATTTGGAGAGAAGGTTCTGAAATTCAAAACACTCACAAATTAAATGTCCCTTTAATTAAGGATTACCACAAACAAATTTCACAACTAAAAAAAGATTTAGGATTTGAGGAAGAGGTTTTTTCTTCATTACTTAAGATGCCTAATATTTTACAAAAAGGAGAAGAAAAATTAGACAATGATGAATGGTTAGAAATTTCCAAGGGAATAAATACAGCAATCGATGAATTAATACAATTCAGAATGACTGAAGGAAATAAATTAGAAAGAGATATTATCCTGAGAATTAATTTAATCATTGATTATTTAGAAGAAATAACTCCTCATACAAAAGCTAGAATTGAAAAAGTGAGGGGGAATTTATTAAATAAAATTAGCGAACTTAGAATTAATAATATTGATGAAAATAGATTTGAACAAGAGTTGATATATTATTTGGAAAAGCAGGATATCACAGAAGAGCAGGTCCGTCTTAAAGCTCATTTGGAGTATTTTGTTCAAACAATAAATTCAGATGCGCCAAATGGAAAAAAACTTGGATTTATTTCTCAGGAGATTGGAAGAGAAATTAATACAATCGGATCAAAATCATCTGACGCTGAAATGCAGAAGATTGTTGTTCAGATGAAAGATGAGCTTGAAAAAATTAAAGAACAATTGTTAAACGTTTTATAGTGGAAGGAAAGTCTATTGTAATATCAGCACCCTCTGGAGCGGGAAAAACTACTATCGTTAACTTTGTTTTAGATAAAATTCATAATATTGAATTTTCAGTTTCTGCATGTAACAGGAGGCAAAGACCTGGAGAGATAGACGGTAAAAATTATCATTTTTTAAGTACTGCTGATTTTCAAAAAAAAATAAATAAAGGCCTTTTCTTAGAGTGGGAAGAGGTATATCAAAATCAATATTATGGTACTCTTATTTCTTCAGTTTCAACAGTTTGGGAAAAAGGAAAACACATCATCTTTGATCTTGACGTTAAGGGTGGGCTTAATATTAAAAATAAATTTCTTGACAATTGTATTTCAATTTTTATTATGCCACCGTCTGTTGAGGACTTAAAAAGCAGATTATTAAAAAGAGGTACTGAAGATGATAATAGTTTAAAGTGTAGGATACAAAAATTTGAAGAAGAGATAAACTATAAAGATCAATTTGACTTTGTAATTGTAAATGATAATTTGGAACTAGCCTGTGATGAAGTATTAAATTTAATAACTAATTTTTTAAATAAGTCATGAAAATTGGTTTGTTTTTTGGTTCATTTAATCCCTTTCATATAGGCCATAAAGTAATTGGCTCTTACCTCACCCAGTTTACCGATTTAAATCAGCTTTGGTTTGTTGTATCTCCTCAAAACCCCCTAAAGGAAAAATCATCTTTACTTGATCAGAATCATCGCTATCAAATAATGGTTAGGGAGCTTGAAAAGGAGAAAAATCTTTTAGTTTCAAATATAGAATTCTCCCTTCCTAACCCATCTTATACAATTGATACATTAACTCATCTACAAGAAAAAAATCCAAATGACATTTTTGTTCTTATAATGGGTTCTGATAATTTACAGAATTTGCATAAGTGGAAAAATTATAAACAGATTCTTGATAACTATGAAATATATGTCTATCCAAGAAATAATTATGAAACATTACAATCACATAAGAATATTACAGTTATTAAAGATGTGCCAAAAATGGAAATATCTGCAAGTTTTATAAGAGATGCAATAAAGATGGGTAAGGATGTTTCAAGTTTAATTCCTCGGCGAGCGTGGGAATATATTGACGAAATGAACTTTTATAAATAAAAATGAAATTTACTCATTATCTCTTAATCCTACTGTTTATTATTATACATTCATGTAATTATGAAAGTCAAAAAAACAATAATGATAATGTAATGAATACTTCTTCAGGTTGGTGGATTTATGGAGAAGGCCTGCACCTCTATAAAGATGAGATTTCTTTAGAGGAGAATATTATATATTTTTTAAATGAAGACTCTTTAGAGTTAATTGAATTATACATGTCTGTTACCGAAATGGAATATTTTCCACTTGAAGTGGATATTAAATTTGAGAATAAAAAAGATAGTTTATTGGTTCATGATTTTGACATCACTTATATTCAGGGTTGTGATGAGCAATAATTATTCTGAATAAATAACTTCCATTACTGTTTGTCCAACTGCCTTAAGTGTTTTTCGATCAACATTATCCATATTATCAGCATGGGTATGCCAATGTTTATTGAAATTTGTTTTTGAAAAAGGGTCATACTCTATTATATCAATAGTAGGTATGCCTGCAATT
>CALJFR010000038.1 GCA_938073745.1 uncultured Flavobacteriales bacterium | reverse complement strand
TTAGAAAACTGGTTTGGATATGATAATTTTGCTCTTACTGCTGGAACCTACTTTTACAGCGTTACAGATTCTAACGGGTGTTCTATTAATGATTCTATTACAATCACTCAATCTCAAGATTCATTGACCTCTACTCTTACTCCAACTAATCTAAGTTCATGCCTAGTTTTTGATGGAAGTGTTGATCAAGCAATAATTGGTGGAACTCCTCCTTATACTTATTTATGGAATAATGGAGATACCACAGAAGATATTAGCGGTTTAATGGCTGGAACTTATTCTGTTACAACTACTGATACTAATGGATGTTTTACAACTGCTAGTGTATTTGTTGATCAACCTTCGGATAGCTTAAGTTTAAGTTTTACTACTTCAGACTACAACGGATTTGATATTAGTTGTTATGGTGATTCTAATGGATCGATTTCTGCAAGTACAAGTGGTGGTTATGGATTAATCTCTTATGTATGGTCAACAGGAGACACTAGCTCATCTATTAATAACTTATCAAGTGGGGTATATTCGATTACTATTTCTGATACATCAGGATGCACATTAACTGATAGTATCTCTTTAAATAGCCCAAGTGAATTTACATCTATTTATTCTACAACTGATATTCTCTGCTTTGGTGATAGTACTGGATCAGCAAATGTAATTTTTTCAGGTGGTGTTCAAGATTATTTATTAGCCTGGGGAAGTTTTACATTCCCTTTACTTGGTGGTCAAAACACTTTTAATAGTGGTGCTATCATACCTGCAGGAATTTACCCATATAGTGCAACAGATTTAAATGGTTGTCAGTTGATTGATACAATTACAATTTATCAACCAGATAGCTTATATACTTCTTACTCTTTATCTGATTACAATGGATTTAATATCTCCTGCTTTACAGGAAGTGATGGTGAAGTAAATATTAATGTAATTGGAGGGACTAATCCTTACTTTATTTATTTTAATAATTCACAATATGTGGGACCTAACCCAACTATAACAGGACTAAATCAAGGTACATATCAAGATTCAATTGTAGACTCCAACGGATGTATTCATACAGGAAATATAACCTTAAATGAACCCCCAAGATTAACCTCTACAACACAACTAATTAATAATGCAGATTGTTATGGAGCATGCAACGGTAGTTTAGCAGTACTATCTGCAGGAGGAATCACTCCTTACAATTATATTTGGAATAATGACTCTACACTTATATCAGACACAGTAGATAATCTATGTGCTGGAACTTATATAGTTATTGTTGAAGATCAAAATGGATGTCAGGCATCATCTTTAGATTCAATTTCCCAACCAAACCAAATTCCTATATCTTTAGATTCAATTACTGATAATACAATATACGGTGGAAATACTGGGAATATTTACATTACACTAAATAGCAGTAGCACCACAGTTTTATATAATTGGACAGGGCCAAATGGATTTATTGCAAATACTGAAGATATTAGTAATTTATATGCAGGCTCTTATATTCTAAACACAACAGATTCACTAGGATGTTCATCAGATACATTTGTTGTAAATCAACCACTTTCCCTATCTGCTTCATTAGATTATATTACAAATAATATTTGTTGGGGAAGAAGCCAAGGAGCAATTGCAATAACTCCAGATGGAGGAGACTCAGTATATACTTATCTATGGACAGGACCAAATGGATTTACCTCTACTGATGAAGATATTGACAGTCTTATTGCTGGCACATATACTTTAGAACTTTCAGATTCTACAAATACAATTACCTATAGTTTTGATGTATTAGAAAATGATGAAATAATAGTTTATTCAAATAGTGCAATAGCAGATTGTTATGATGGTTCAGCAACTGTAACCGCTTATGGTTTTGGTGGCACTCCTCCCCTAAATACTTATTGGAGTAATGGCGATACTGGAATTTCTACTACATTAGTTGTTGGTACGCATGCTGTAACTGTTGTGGATGTTTATGGGTGTAATTCTACAGATTCAGTAACTGTAGAACCTGGAGATTCATTAAGTATAGCAGTAAATTCAACAATGGTAAGTTGTTATGGACTAAATGATGCCATTGTCTCATTAAGTGTGTATAATGGAGGAATAGCACCATACCAATATTCAAATGATAGTGGAATTACTTATCAAAGTTCGAACATATTCTATAATCTATCTCCTGGCATTAACACATTTACGGTTATTGATAATAATGGGTGTTTAAATGCAGTAAGTACAAATATCACTCAACCTTTAGAGCTCGGCGTGGATGTAATCTTTACTAATTTGAATTGCTTTAATGATTGTGATGCAACGGCAACAGCAATTGTTGATAATGGTACTCAACCTTATTCTTATGAGTGGACAGATCCTAACCAACAACTCAACCAAACAGCAATTGCACTATGCGCAGGAACATATAATGTTACTGTTACGGATGCTAATGGTTGTGTGGCAACAGAATTTGTTGGTATTATTAATCCAGATCCAATAATTGTGAATATCTGGCAATATGAAGATATGCTCGAAGCAACTTCAGGATTTGTTTCTTACCAGTGGTTAGACGAGCAATTAAATCCAATAAGTGGTGAGACATCAAACGAATTTTTCCCAACTCAGTCGGGAGAATACAGTGTAGAAGTAACCGATGCAAATGGATGTACAATGATATCCTATGCTGTATCGTTTAACTATACTAGCTTTTCTGAGAGTGAGGATTACCTATTAAATATCTATCCTAACCCTACAAGTAGTTTTATATATATTGATGAAGCAGCAAAAATTTCTGAAGTAGAAATCTTCAATGCATTAGGTGATAAAGTCCTACATCACATAAATGAAATGAGTGCTAATCAATTGAAATTTAATCTTGAAAATAAAACAAGAGGCATCTATTTTGTTAAAGTTATAAGAGGAAATGAGCTTATAAATTATAAAATAGTACTACAATAAATTTTTTACTAATTTGCAAACTGAAAAAGAACAAATAATAATATGCTAAAAAGAATACTATTTTCTGCACTATTTATCCTATTTATATTCAACAATAACCTTTTTGCCTCATCAATTGATTCTTCATATTTTTCGCACTTAAAAGCGTACGATTGGCAGCCAATTTCTGATGTTGAAAAAGTATTGCAATATGAAAAATCAAAAGAGCTTACAAAAAGGACTTTAGATCAATCAAAATTAGCAGATGGCCACTATGTTGATGGAGTAAAAAAGATGAAGACTAATGACTTTAGTGCTGCTATAAAGGAATTTAAAGCAGCCATGAAAAGATATAAAAGAGCAAAGCTTAGTGATAATGCATTAAATTATATTAGAACAAATATGGCGCTATGCTATGCCTTTACAGGTAATAAGCAAGATATGGTAGCGGCAAAAAGATATATTGACCTCGTGACTTCGAAAATAGAATCTGATGGTAATTGGATGTACAATATGGCTATTGTAAAAAATAAAACTGGTGACCAGCTAGAGGCAACTAAAATATTAAACACTATTATTAAAAAAGAAGATAACTTCCAAGCCTATGTCACTCTTGCTGCTATATATGCTGAATCTGGAAATGATAAAGAAGCAGAAAAAGTAAAGAACAAAATGTTCAAAGCTGAAGACAAGTTAAATCAGCAAAACAGTAAAAATGTTTCTGCAAAAAATTCTAGATCTGTAAAACCAAAGAAAACTAAAAAGAAGAAAGTAGTTGTAAACCCAAGAGGCAAAAAGCCTGATGTTGCCAATTTAAATATTACGGCAAAAGACGATCCTTTACAATTTAATAAAATTGAAAAAATTGATGATAGAAGCCTTATCCAAATTCAGCAAGGGATAGCGGAATATAATGATGGTATTACAGCGCTAAAAAATAAAAACTATAAATCAGCTCAGAATAAACTAAAAGAAGCAGAAAAAAGATTAAAAAGAGGGAAAATTGCTGAAGATGGCCTAAATTTCTCTCGAGGAAACCTAGCTATTGCTCTATTAGCTTCTGGCGAGAAAAGAGGAGTTGGACAAGCGAAAAGATATTTAAATAATATTACTTCAAAAATATATAAAGATAGAGATTGGGCCTATAACTTAGCCGTTGCCCACTATGATTTTGGATCTAGATCTAAAGGAGCTACTCAAAAAGATTTTCTAGAAAAATCAGTTAAGCTCTTTAAAACTGCTATTCAAATGGATAAGCTTTTCTTAACCGCTTATGAGAATCTTGTATATGTTTATAAAGCAATGGGAGAAGACGGTAAGGCCCTTAGTACCTATAAAGCGTTTGTAAGAAGTAGAGATAAACTATTAAATTCATTCTCCAAGGATGAACAAACAAAGCTTGGTATGGGAGTTCCATATGTATTCAGAGTTAGGCTAGGAACTTATGGAACATTTAATGCTCCTGTTGAACTTTACGACCAAGACTATTTAATTACTGTTCCAGTAAATGAGAAACAGACTGCCTTTATAGCTGGGATGTTTTATAATCTAAAGGATGCTCAGAAGTATCAAAAAAAGATGCAAAAAAATGGTTTTGAATCTGCTTCTATAGCTGCATTCAAAGACGGAGAAATCACAGAATTTTAAAAATCTAAAAAAGGATTTAAAAAGTTAGTTTTTATACCAAGAATGATATAGCTTATTTTGTCCTGATTTGTCTTGTTTCGGATATAGCAAGCTAGAAATGCTTTTGCAACTTTAAAGTCATAGTTTACTTCTGCATAAAAAGTGTGTAGTTGTGTTTTAATTCCCTGACCATTATAATTTCCATAAGAGAACTCCCCTCCTTCTCCAGAAGCCTCAAAATCTGAGATAAAGATATTTTGGCCATAATGTGTACCAAGACTATCAGCACCATAAATAGCATAGGTATACTTAAGATTTGTAGCCCATCTTTTATAACTATGGTTAAGTAATATAATATTCTCTTTAAAATTAGCACCAAGAGGATGAGCTAGAGCTTGGTTCATATGCGTATAATTTTGCATGGGGTGCTTATGAGCATAGGTATAGGGTTGAGCTTGATTATACTCAGTTAAGAAACGGAATTCATGTTCCTTAAAATTAAAATCAGACTTTATACCTAGTTGATAAGCTAATTTATTTTGAAAGAATCCTTCTCCAGTATTTTCATAACGATTAATGTTCAGATCATCAATTAAAAGCTGTCCATATATATTAATTTTATTCCATTGATATTTAATATTTAATCCCATTAAGGCATTATCTGGAGAATGTTTTGAAAATTCGACAGGCCTATAAAATATTATTGGGTTTAGATAATGAACATCAAAACCTCTTTCATAATTTTCATCGCTAGATTGCCATATAATTCCTTCAAACAAACCAAAAGTAAGATTCTTATTAGCCTGAAAATCTAAATAATGGAAGGCACCATGCTTTTTCTGAGATATATCAGAATTATATATATCAGAAAATGTTGTGAAATGATTATAGTATCTTACTTTCCAAAATTCTGTTAAAAATGTAAGAAATGGATAAGCCGAATGATTATTAGATAATAACATAGATCTGTATCCATCTCCAAAAAATTGCTTTCCCTTTCCAAATTGTGTTGAAAAAAATTTATTAATCTTATAATTTGCATTTAAAGAAAAATAGGTGAGCTTATCATCTATTGGATTCATACCAGGAAAAACTCCAAGGGAATCAATATAACTTGATACACTAGAGTTTAAATCATCATTAAGTTTTAATATCCTTGATGAGACTTTAAATTTAGATGAGAAATTGAAAAACAGGTCACCACCATATACAAAAAAAGTATTGTTTTTGTTTTCTTTAGTATCTAAAGCATAGTGAGATGAGAGAAAAGGAACTATAGTGACTTGCTTTAAAGAATCATTATTATCATATTCTATTTCAATAATAGGTTGAGAAAACAAAAAAACTGGAA
>CALJFR010000037.1 GCA_938073745.1 uncultured Flavobacteriales bacterium | reverse complement strand
TTCTGTGATTCTAACATCACTTCATACCGTTCATGGTGGACAAGTCCAATATTCTGGACACAACCAGGAACAATAAGAATGGGTGGAGGAACCACAATTAATAACCTAAATGTATATCCAAACCCGACTAATGATATCTTTAATGTGAGTTTTGTGTCTGAAGAGATTCAAACATTACAAATAAGAGTATTGAATATAGTAGGAGAGGTGGTATATGCAGAAAACCTAGATCAGTTTGTAGGGGAGTATACAAAACAAATTAGTATTGGTAATAATGCTAGAGGCGTATATTTCTTAGAGATAACAGACAATCAAGGAACTATTAATAAAAAAATAATTGTTCAATAATTATATTTTGTATTGTGTTGAAGAGGCCTAATTTTATTAGGCCTCTTTTTTTTAAATAAATTTTATAGATTTGTTGATATGCGTATTTTCATAATCTGTCTCATTATTTTTTCTTCAATTAAAGTTAACAGTCAAACTAAAGTTGATTTTTATACTAATTATGGTGATTTTACAGTTGAACTTTATGATTCTTTAGTGCCAATAACTACTTCAAATTTTATCAATCTTGTAAGTTCTGGGTTTTATGATGGTGCTTTATTTCATAGAGTTATTTCAAATTTTATGATTCAGGGTGGTGATGTTTCTCCTGCGCCTCCTCCAATAACTGATGAATTTGACAGTACATTGAGTAATATCCAGAAAACGATCTCAATGGCCAATTCTGGTCCAAATACAGGTACATGTCAATTTTTTATTAACCTTGTTGATAACACTTATTTAGATTTTGATAAGCCCCCTTTTACCTCAAAGCATCCTGTTTTTGGTATTACAACTTCTGGATTTAATATTGTTGAAGATATTGGCGATGTACAAACTAATTTTAACGATGTTCCTTATATAGATGTTATAATGGATAGTGTAAGAATTTCTGATAATCAAACTTATGCGAATTTCATGTTTAGTAATAGTGATTCTAAATTATTGAAAATTGTTGATATTTTAGGAAAAGAAACATATCCACACTCAAATATTCCTTTGTTTTACATTTATGAAAATGGAAGGGTTGAAAAAATAATTAAAAAGTAATTCTTTTTGATATTATGCAATGCATAATATTTGCTTTTCATTGAACTAATTTTGTAGCATGAAAAAAATAGTTCTTTTTCTATTACTATTATTTATATCATTTGATGGCTTATATGCTAAGGATTATATATTTATTGACAATAACTTTCCTAAATCTAAAAAAAAAGCATTAGTTATTTTAAATGGGGTTGGTGATTCAAAAAAATATAGAAAGATCCAATTAGAATATTTTAAGGATAATGGAATGGATGTTTTTATCCCAGATTATAAACAACGTTCGTCTCTGGATGAAAGTTTATATAAATTTTCAGTTTTTTATGATGAGCATGAAATAGATAGTTACAAAGAAGTAAACTTTATGTGTTACATTGTTGGAGGTTATATTTTAAACAGATATATTGAAATAAATGGAAAGAAAAATATTAAAAAGATTATTTATGATAGAAGCCCAATACAAGAAAGAGCAGCAATAATAGGAGTAAATAAACTTCCTTTTTTAACTAAAATTAAGTTTGGTCAATTAGTTTTTGATTTTAGTAAGATTAAATTAAATCCTTTAAAAGATGATGATGGATTAGAAATTGGTGTAATTATAGAAAATCAAGCTACAAGATTAATGCGTGCTTTTGAAAAAATATCTTATAAGTATGGACCATATTCATTTGATATTAATAAGATTGAAAAAAATTATGATGATTATTTTCATACCTGGCTTGATCATGATCTTATGTATAAGCGATTTGATGTAATTGGCTCTGAAATACTTTATTTTTATAAAAACGGAAAATTTACAAAGCAAGCAAAGCGCAATAAATATAATTGGGATCCTTTTAAAAAGATTAGATTATGATTTCTATTTATAAGTTAAAACCTAAGTTTCAAAAATTATTGATGCCTTTACTGAAGCTTTTACGCAATTTTGGAATTACTCCTAACTTTTTAACAGTTTTTACAATAGTATTTTCTTTTTTTATTGGCTATTTATTGTTTTTAGGAATTGATAATAAAATTTATTTATTATTTGTTTCCTTAGGTTTATTAATTAGAATGATGCTCAATGCATTGGATGGGATGATGGCAACAACATATAATCTTAAATCTAAGAAAGGCGAGGTGTTAAATGAAATTGGTGATATATTATCTGATTTAGCAATTTACTTTCCTTTTATATATTTTAATTCTTTATCAATTGAGTTAATAATAATCTTTATATCATTATCTGTTATTAATGAATTTTGTGGTTTACTTGCAAAATCTATTTCAGGTATTAGACGCTACGACGGACCAATGGGTAAAAGTGACAGAGCATTTTTTGTGGGCATCATATGTATTGTCTTGTATTTCACTAATACTATTTTAGTTTATCTAAATTATATTTTTCTGTTTGCTATTATTTTAATGATTATCAGTTCTTTTCTTCGTTTAACTAAATCCTTAAAAGATGAATAAAATTTTTAACTCTATTAATCTGATTCCAGAAATACAATGGGTTATTGCAATCATTTTAGCAATTCTTGTATTTGCAACTATTTTATTTTGGTTTTGGAATCGGATTAAACCAAGTAAGTTAGTTGATGAAATGCAATTAAGAACGAAATCGTGGTGGCTTATGTGTATCATATTTCTTTTTGCTTCCATTGTACATCCTGTTGTCACATATTTAGCATTGGGTTTCTTATCTTTTTTAACCTTGAGAGAGGTGTATTCTTTATTAAATTTAAGAGAAGTTGACAGATCAGTATTGTTCTTTTGTTATATATCCATACCAATACAATATTATTTTGCATTTAAGGGGTATTATACACTATTTCTGATTTTTATTCCAGTTTTCATGTTTATAATAGTTCCCTTTTTATTAGTTCTTACTGGAGAAACAAAAGATATTATTAGATCTATGTGTATTCTTCCAACTTCTTTAATGTTGGGTGTTTTTGGAATTAGTCATTTAGCTTTATTAATTAACTTTCCTGAGATGAATTCTAATGGTGTTTCTGGAAAAGCTTTATTATTATTTTTGATTTTTATTACAGAAGCAAATGATATTATGCAATTTGTATGGGGAAAGATTTTTGGTAAGCATAAAATTTTACCTAGAGTAAGTCCTAACAAGACTTGGGAAGGTTTTATTGGAGGTGTCATTTCTACTACTATAATTGGCTGTTTAATGGGCTTCTTAACTCCACTAAATATTTGGCAATTAATTGCAATTAGCAGTTCAATGGCAGTATTTGGCTTTATGGGTGATGCTATTATGTCTGCAGTAAAGAGAGATTTTGGAGTGAAGGATATGAGTAGTGCAATTCCAGGGCATGGTGGTATTTTAGATAGAGTAGATAGTTTGTCTACAACTGCCTCTCCATTTTTTCACTTAATATATTTGATTTTAATAACATCATGAAGAAAATTATTTTAATTATAATATATTCAATTTTTTGGAAAAATTTTCTGAAAATTTTTATAGGATTAAAATATGTTAATGAAAAAACATTAAAAAATAAAAAACAATTTATTCTTATAGCTAATCATAATAGTCATATGGATACTATGGCAATAATGAGTGCAATACCATCAAGATATATACATAAAGTGCACCCTATAGCAGCAAGAGATTTTTTTGGTGGATCTCTTTTTAAAAAGATTCTAATGAGATATTTAGTTAATGCAACTCTTATTCAAAGAGATAGAGATGATCCTAATAATGATCCAATTGATTCTATGAATAAAATGTTGAAAAAATCTAGGTCTCTTATTCTATTTCCTGAAGGCTCTAGAGGTATTCCAGGTGTAATGGCTAAGTTTAAAAAAGGCCTAGGTTATTTGATTCAAAGAAATCCTGAAATTAATGTAATACCCGTTTACCTGGATAATGTGTATAAGACATTACCAAGAGGAAAAAATCTAATTTTGCCTTATAATTGTTCCATAAAGTTTGGAGATCCTATAAAATTTAAATCCATGGAAATGGATGATATTTTGTTGTCTTCTGAAAAAGCCATGCAAAAATTGATGAAATAGATTTCTAATCTATAACTACTCTTTTCTCAGTAGTTCCATCATTGTAAATATAAAACATAGGAGAGTTTTTAGTTCTCTTAATTTCTCTACCTAATTGATCAACAATTTTAACTAATTCTTTATCTGCTGTAAATTCCTCAATATTAGTAGATCCTGTACAAATTAGTGTATGTATTCTTCCTTGAGAATGCGGACCATCATGAAAAAATTGTCCTTGAGTTCCAGGCCCATCAGCAAGTGATTCTTGTATTGCAGCTCTCCAGAAAACTGTTGAATCACCATTAAGCATAAGTTTTGTTACACCACTTCCACTTGATAAAGTGGAATTATACATTTTTGTGCTTGTTCCGGCAACAACAGTATTGTTTTTTGCACCTAATATAGCGTAGTATCTATCTTTTACAATATTTACATTACATGTTACCCATCCTAGAGGGACATTTTGAGCATGAAACAAACTAGTGTGTGGATTTGTAAGGCCGGCAGATATGTCATTATAACCTAGTGGAATTGTATCTGAAAATAAGTTTAATGCGTCAAACTGTATAACTTCAATAGATTGATTAGTTGCGTTAACTCCTAATGCATTTCCATCTCCTGCTTTAACTGCAGAAAGCGTAAATGATGAATTAGCTCTAAACCAATAACCTCTGGTTCTTTCATATGTATATTCTGCCCCGTGAGGTTCAATCATTACGGTATCGCAGTTGACTTGTGAAAAGCTAAATAATGGCAACGTAATTAAAAGAAGTAAAAGTTTTTTCATAATAGTTGATATTAGATATTTCATCAAATATAATTAATTTATTAGTTTTATAGTAACAATAAAATTATGAGTAAAAATTTTAAAAACTTTCTTTATTTTTTTTTCCTTGGTATGACAATAGTTTATCTCCTTTTCAGATTTGGCTTTTTATACTCATGAAATTTTTTACAGATTTCTTTAAATTTACAAGATGAATAAATACATTTATTTTTTTTTAATTTTTATTATTCCTTTACCTCTTATTTCTCAAGAAAAAGTAGATTATTTTGAGAAATTAAATGGAAAAGAAAGAAATGTTATTGTTAATAAAGGCACTGAATATCCCAATACAGGAAAGTATAATAAACATTTTAAAGATGGTATTTATCACTGTAAAGCATGTGATAGCCCTCTATATATTTCATCATCTAAATTTGAATCAAATTGTGGTTGGCCATCTTTTGATGATGAGATAAAAGGAGCAATAACAAGACATTCAGATTATAAACTTGGTTATAAGAGAGTTGAGATATGTTGTGCTAAATGTGGAGGACATTTAGGACATGTTTTTGAGGGTGAAAAATTAACTCCAAAAAATATTCGTCATTGTGTCAATTCAATCTCCTTAGTGTTTAAAAAAAAGAACGTTAAATAGTAAAAAAGTTATTTATATTTGATTAAAAAAACAAATGAAAAAATTCTCTTCTTTTTTAATAACTATCTTTTTAGTTTGTAATTTATGTGCTCAAAATTCCCATACAATTAATGCTGGAAATTTTTATTATACTCCCCAGCTTTTAACAATAAATCTTGGAGATACCGTGCATTGGATTAATGATGGTGGTTTACATAATGTAAACTTTGATGTTAATTCAATTTCAGGAGCAAGTTTTAATAATCCTGTATCATTTGCATCGACTCCAACTAATGATGTAAAAATATATTCATATGTATTTACATTAGCTGGAAGCTATGATTATGATTGTTCTGTTGGTAGTCATGCAGCTAATGGAATGGTAGGGTCAATTATTGTAAATTCTCCTTCAAGTTTTGAGAATTTGAGTGTTTCAAATAGGACTATTTCCAAAACATACAATTTATCCGGAAAAATAATTTCTAAAAAATCAAAGGGATTAATTATTTATAGATATGAAGACGGAACTACTGAAAAGAAAATTATTTTAAAATAATTTTATTTGAGATCAAATCAGAATTTTTTAATGAAGATAAATTTTTGGTGGTATATTTTTTTTGGATTAGTTATTACTTTCATCGGTATATTAACTCAGAAATTTTTTTTCTTATTTCTTCTTCTACCTTTTTCTCTTTTTTATAAAGCTGATAATAAATAGTCATGAGTATTGTATTAGAAAAATTATCTGCTGAGCTTAATACAAATTCTCCTTTAATTATTGCTGGCCCATGTAGTGCTGAATCTCAGCAGCAGTTATTATCTACTGCTTATTCATTAAAGGAAATTGGAATAAAAATATTTCGTGCAGGAATTTGGAAGCCTCGTACGCGTCCAAATAGTTTTGAAGGTGTAGGTGAAATTGGTCTTGAGTGGTTAAAGAATGTTAGTTTAGAGACTAATATGAAAATCATGACTGAAGTTGCTAATCCGAATCATTTAGATGATATTCTCAAAAATGATATAGATATGATATGGATTGGAGCACGTACTACTGGTAATCCATTTGCTGTTCAAGAGATTGCAAATGCCTTAAAAGGAGTTGATATTCCAGTTTTTGTTAAAAATCCTTTAAATGAAGATTTAAATTTATGGATAGGTGCAATTGAAAGATTTCATAACTCAGATATTAAACAAATTTTAGCTATTCATAGAGGGTTTTTTGCTTACGGCTCTCAGAAGTATAGAAATATTCCTCAATGGCAAATTCCTGTAGAGTTAAATAGAATAATGCCAAGTATTCCTCTTTTATGTGACCCAAGTCATATTGCAGGACATAGATCACTTGTTAAAGAAGTGTCACAAACAGCCCTTGACCTAAACTTTGATGGTTTAATGATAGAATCTCATATTAATCCAAGTGAAGCACTTAGTGATAAAGATCAGCAATTACCGACTAACGAATTAAAAAAACTTTTGTCTAATCTTATATTAAGAGAGAATAATATCTCTGATAATGATGTTGCTGTGTCTTTAAAAGGTTTACGCTCTGAAATTGATTCTCTTGATTTAGATTTAATTGAAATTCTTATTAAAAGAATGACTATAGCTCAGAAGATAGGATTGAAAAAGAAAGATAATGGTATTACAATTTTACAACCTGAAAGATGGGAATATATTTTAAAAGATAGAGTTTTAAACGGAAAAAAAGGTGGTTTAAGTAATGAGTTTTTGATTTTACTATTGCGAGCAATTCACCAAGAATCTATAAATATTCAAACGGATATAATGAATAGGAATTTGTAGACCTATTGAAATACAATAGGGAATTCAATTTTTTTATTTTCTCTATTTACAATTACTATAGTTGAATCTCCTTTTTCATGTTTACTCAGTCCAGTCATATAGCCCATCATATCTGGAACTTCAACTTCTCCAATTTTAATTACGATATCTCCTTTCTGAATTCCGTATTTTTCAGCTGTTCTGCCCTTAGAAATTCCGTCAATTCTCATTCCTTCACCAGAGTATAAGTAATCAGGCATAACACCTAGAGTAACTTTAAAATTTGGACTTGTAGTTGATTCACTTTTTGTTTCAACAAAATCAAAATCCTCAATTTCAGTAGAGTTTTGAATTATTGTTTCAGCATATTTAAATATACTATACATCCCATCAAAATTAATTTTTTCTACATCATCAGATGGTCTGTGATAATCTTCATGCTGTCCTGTAAAGAAATGTAATACCGGAACATCCTGTAAATAAAATGATGTATGGTCTGAAGGCCCCACTCCAGATGCTGTAGTTGTGAGTTTAAAATTTATTGTATTTGACTTTTTTATTAGTTCATCCCAATTAGAACTCGTCCCAATTCCATTAATAGCTAAGGTTTTATCTTCATTAAGTCTGCCAACCATATCAAAATTTAACATAAACCTTGAATTACTTAAATCAATTGTAGGGTTTTTTGCGTAATATGAAGAACCATAAAGACCATGTTCTTCTCCTGAAAATGCAATAAAAAGATAATTGTACTCAAGATTTTTTTTAAGAGAATATGCTAAGTTTAATAAAATACTTACTCCACTAGAATTATCATCTGCACCATTGTGAATCGCTCTTTCACCTGTGTATAATGAACCAAAATCTCCATATCCTAAATGATCATAATGAGCACCAATAATTATAGTTTCTTCTTGATTATTATCAATATAACCCACAACATTGGTTCCAGTAATTTCCTCTTTAATTGTATTTGTATGTGGGTTTTCTTTAATCATAGCTTCAAAGCTTTGAAGATATCCATCAGTTCCTTTTTCTAATAAGCCATATTCTTTAAATTTTGATTGTATAAAATCTGCCGCCAATTTTTCACCATCAGATCCAGTTGCTCTTCCTTCTAATAAGTCAGAGGATAAGTACGTTACTTCATCAATCATTTTATTAACTATTAAGTCTTTATCAGTATTAATATTGCATGAAGAGATACTTAGAAATAAAATATAGAATATTGTTTTTTTCATAATTAAAAAAATTACTTTTGTCAAAATTTTCCCAAAAATATGAAACAATATTCTTTTAACTTAATTATTCTTTTAGTATTATTTTCTTGTAATATCAGTGAAAAAGAAACTAAAAATAAAAGTGTTGAATCCTTAATTTACGAGCAGGAAAAGCATTTTAAAAACATGAAACAACTAACTTTTGGAGGAGAAAATGCTGAAGCATATTGGAGTTTTGATGATTCTAAATTAATTTTTCAAGCAACTAATGAAAAGTGGGGTCAAAGTTGTGATCAAATTTATATTATCGATACTAATAATTATAGTCTTGATAGTGTGACTCCTCAAATGGTTAGCCTAGGTCTTGGAAGAACCACTTGTTCATATTTTATGCCTGGAGATTCTACAATAATATATGCCTCGACTCACCTTGAAGATGCTAAATGTCCACATGTGCCTGATCGAAGAGTAGACGGAAAATATGTTTGGCCAATATATGATTCATATGATATTTTTATTGCAGACTTAGAAGGAAATATTGTAAAGCAACTTACTAATTTCGATGGTTATGATGCTGAGGCCACTGTTTCGCCAACAGGAGATAAGATAGTATTTACATCAATTAGATCTGGAGATTTAGAATTGTATACTTGTAATATTGATGGTTCTGATGTAAAACAGGTTACAAATCAGTTAGGATATGATGGAGGAGCATTTTTTTCTCATGATGGGAAAAAGTTAGTTTTTAGATCATCAAGACCAAAAACAGAGGATGAGATTAAACAATATAAAGAACTGCTTTTAAAAGGTTTAGTTATGCCTACTAATATGGAAATATATGTTTGTAATGTAGATGGTTCTGATCTGAAGCAAGTTACAAATCTAGGTAATGCTAATTGGTCTCCGTTTTTTCATCCATCTAATGAAAAAATCATCTTTTGTTCAAATCATGAAAGTCTTTTAGGTTTTCCATTTAATTTATACATGATTGATATTGATGGTAATAATTTAGAGCAAATAACATATGGTAAAAAATTCACCTCATTTCCTGTCTTTTCTAATGATGGTAAGAAAATTGTTTTTTCATCCAATAGAAACAATGGAGGGACTAGAGAAACAAATGTTTTTATTGCTGACTGGATTGAATAATTATTCATGAATTTAGATAGTAATTCTTGGAACCAAAGATACATTTCTAATAACACTGGATGGGATGTTGGTAAAATAACACAGCCCTTAAAAGAATATTTCGATCAGTTAAATTCTAAAAATATTAAAATCTTAATTCCAGGATGTGGTAATTCTTTTGAAGCGGAGTATTTAATAAATCTTGGTTTTAAGAATGTCACTATTGTAGATTTCTCTGAAAAAGCTTTAAAAAACTTTAAATTAAGAGTTCCAGAATTTCCTGATTCGCAGATGATTTGTGATAACTTTTTTAATATTGATGGTAACTTTGACCTTATTATTGAACAAACATTTTTTTGCGCTATTGCCACTAATAAAAGAAATGAATATGCTAAAAAAGTTCATTCTTTATTAAACAAAAATGGAAAGTTAGTTGGTCTTATGTTTAATGCACCAATGTATTCTGATCACCCTCCGTTTGGTGGTTCTGTTAAAGAATATAAAACTTATTTTTCTTCCTTATTTAATTATAAATATTTTGAGCCAGCATACAACTCTATATCTTCAAGAAATGGTAAGGAATTATTTGTTAATTTGATTAAAAAATAATTTAATTAAGCATTTTTTTTTACAGAATTAGTTCAGAATTCAATTCTACTTTTGCATAAAAAATTAATTAAATGAAAAAATTTTACCTCATTATTATCATCTTTTTAAATTCAAATTTAGAAGGAATTTCTCAAACACAAATAGTTGATTTACAGCCTTCATATGCAAACCAAAGTTTTTTTAGTTTAGAGAATGGAGAGATTTTAAATACTTTAAATACTGATTGGGATCTTGCTTTTTCTACTTCTACAATGTCTTCATCAATAAGAATTAATGGTGGTATGGGTACAGAACTATATTCTTATCCTTTAGGAGATACAACTGACTGGAATATTTTTAATTCAACAAATCTATCTAATTGGGAACCTGTTCATAATTCTGATACAAACTGGTTTATTGGAGCCTTTGATAAAAACAGTACTTCAATGTTTGATATGGGATGGGGAATATATAATATGGTTACACACTTTGTTACTGGAGACTCTCTTTATGTTATAAAAACTGTTAACGGTAATTGGAAAAAGTTATGGATTGAGAAATTGGCAAATGGAGAGTATTCATTTAAATATGCTGACCTTGATGGTTCTAATCAAGTTAATGCTAATATAAGTCAATCTGCTTTTTCTGGAAAGAATTTTGCATATTACTCTCTTGATCAAAATACATCCTTAGATAGAGAGCCGTTAACTCAAGATTGGGATATTACATTCTCTAAATACATTACACCTGTTCAGGGCATGGCATACGGAGTTACTGGAGTTCTTTTGAATGATGGAATTAAAGCTTGTTTGGTGGAAAATTTACCTGATCCTAATTCTTATACAGATTACACGCAACATGTATTACATTCTGAAATAAATACAATTGGTTACGATTGGAAAGAATTTGATATGTCTTCATTCAGTTATGTATTAGATCCATATAGATGCTATTTTCTTAAAGATTATAATGATAAGATATGGAGAATAATATTTACTTCTTTTGAAGGAAGTTCAACTGGAATTATTGAGTTTAATACAGAAGAAGTTTCTAGTTCAACATCTAATGAACTTATTAATTCTTCTTTTTCTTCATTTGAGATATACCCAAATCCATCTAATAATAATGATGATATAACAGTAATATATGATACAGATTCAAAAGATATTGAAATTAGTTTAATAGATATTACTGGTAAATTAGTTTTTAACTATAAATCATTAAGTTCAGGTTTTTCTGCAAAAACTATTTCTACTAATAATCTAGATAAAGGTATTTATATTGTGAAAGTTAATTCTAATGGTGATTATTTGCAGAAGAAGCTTATCATAAATTAATAGTATTAATCATTAAGTACTTGTAAATGTTTTATGAGAAATTTTTTCTCTATACTTTTTAGTCTTTGCTTTTTTATTGTAAATAGTCAAACTTTAAAATTTATTGATAATGCTTCATTTCCTATAGAAAATGTTTCTATTGAATTAGAAAAAACACTTGATAATCCTACTTACACTAGCAACTTTCTTGGTGAAATTTATCTTGACAAATCAGTATTTGAATTAAATCAAACGATTTCTTTTCAAACCTCTCATATTTCATTTATAGGATCTCAACATACTATAGGAAAAAATGACACTATAATTTCTTTGAATAAAAAAAACATTCTACTTAATCAAGTTTTTATAACTGCCCAAATAACACCTAAAAATCAATCTAATGTCGTTCATAAATCTAAGATTATTGATAGAGTTGATATCGATAGACAAGCAGCCACTAACTTGCGGGAATTATTAGATAATCAACTTAATATGAGCGTTAATAATGATAATGTTTTAGGAAGTAGTATCTCTATGCAAGGAATCTCTGGTCAAAACATTAAAATTTTGATTGATGGTATTCCTGTTATTGGCAGGCTTAATGGTAATATAGATCTTAGTCAGATAAATTTAAATAACATAGATAGAGTGGAAATAATTGAAGGCCCATTATCAGTAGATTTTGGTACAGATGCATTAGGAGGAACTATTAATTTAATAACTAATAAAAGTCAATATGATAAATATTCGTCCAGTATAAATTTATATTATGAAACTGTAGGTCATTACAATTCTGACATTAATTTCTCTTTAAAAAAGAATAATAATTTTTTTTCTTTTAGTGGAGGAAGAAACTATTTTGATGGTTGGTCCAAAGGAGATGAGTTTAGCTTTATTCCTACTGCTCAATTAGCCGATACAAATAGAGTTAAACTATGGAATCCAAAGGAACAGTTTTTTGCTAAAATCCAATTTCAAAAGATATTGTCAAATTTAAAAGCTAGAGCTTATTATGATTTTTTTGATGAAAAAGTCACCAATTTTGGATTTCCTAGACTTCCTTATTATGAAAATGCTTTTGATGATTACTATTATACTAGACGAAATGATCTGGGTTTAGATATCGATTATAGCCCTAACAAAAACAATAATTTTAAGCTGTTATCATCATTTAATAAATATAACAGAAAAAAGAATACTTATTTTAAGGATTTGACATCCATAAATCAGGTTTTAAGTTCTAACATAAGTGATCAGGATACTTCTGATTTCAGTATGATAATGAATAAACTTGTATATTCTTCTACAAGATTTAAAAATCTCGGATTCCAAATAGGATTTGATTCTAAGTTTGAACAAGCAAAGGGAGTTAGAATTGAAGGAAATTCTCAGACTCTTGAAGATCATGCAATTTTTACCACAGCAGAATTAAAAGTAAATAAATTTTTATCTCTTAGGCCAGCTCTTAGAGCTAGTTATAATTCTAAGTTTAATGTGCCTTTAATTCCTTCTTTCAATACTTTAATAAAATTTAATGAAATTGATTTAAGGGTATCTTACGCTCGCGGTTTTAGAGCACCAACTCTTAAAGAGTTATACTTTGAATTTGTAGATATAAATCATAATATTTTAGGAAATAAAAATTTAGAATCAGAAAACTCTAATAACTTTCAGATGAGTATTGATTTTAAAAAGAATATTGATAAATTAACTCTTTATGTTACTTCCAAAATCTTTTTAAATGATATAAATAATTTAATTACTTTATCTCAATCTCCTAGTTCTATAGAGTATAGTTATTTTAATATTGGAGAGTATAAAACTAAAGGTGTTTCTAATAGTTTAAAATTTTCAAATCAAAATTTTAATTTTAGTATTGGAAATAACTATACAGGTAGATATAATAATTTATCTTCTACTTTTGATAATCAGAAATATAATTTTTCTCATTCTCTAAGTTCTAGCTTTACTTATTTTTTTAATAATAAGAAATTATCTTTATCAGCTTTTTATAAGTTTACTGGTAAGGTCCCAGTTTTTTACACTGATAATAACCAGATTTTTGCGTCTAGTATTGATTCTTACCATTTACTCGATTTCATAATTAATAAATCCTTAATAAATGATAAGTTAAAACTGAAAGTTGGTATAAAGAATTTATTTGACATTCAGAATATTTCTAGTTTTTCAGATAATTCTATTCACTCATCTTCAAGAAGTACTCAATCAGTTTCATACGGAAGAACTATTTTTACTTCATTAAATTTTGATTTTTAAATGAAATATTTTCCTTATATCTTTTTTTTCATATTTACTATTTCTTGTGAGCAAGAGGAATTACCAATATCACCACATCAAACTGGCGATATTTTAGTTCAA
>CALJFR010000036.1 GCA_938073745.1 uncultured Flavobacteriales bacterium | reverse complement strand
TGCATGTTATAAATCTTCATCATTAGCAGTAGAACTTGCAAAAAAACATAATACAAGATTACATGTTTTTCATATTTCGACAGAAAAGGAATTACAACTATTTACAAATACAAAACCTCTCAGAGAAAAAAGAATTACTGCTGAAGTCTGTATTCATCATTTATATTTTAATTCAAATGACTATAAAACAAAAGGCACCTATGTTAAATGGAATCCTGCTGTTAAAGAAAAGTCTGATCAAGATGCATTATTAGCAGCTTTATTAGATAATAGACTTGATCTTATCGCTACTGATCATGCGCCACATACAATAGAAGAAAAAAACAATAAATATCTACTTGCTCCTTCAGGAGGTCCGCTTGTTGAGCATGCATTAAAAGTCATGCTCAAATTTGTAAAAGAAAAAAAGATAACAATTGAAGAGGTAGTTGAGAAAATGTGTCATAATCCTGCTATATGCTTTCAAATTGAAAAGAGAGGCTTTATTAAAGAAAATTATTATGCAGATCTTGTTTTAGTTGATATTGAAAAAGAATGTGAAGTAACAGAAGATAAAATATTAGCTAAATGCCGATGGTCTCCTTTTGTTGGAGAAACATTATATGGGCAAGTGGAGTACACGATAGTAAATGGACACATTGCTTATGAAAAAGGCATCTTTGATGAAAGTAAAAAAGGAATGCGATTAGTATTTGAGCGCTAAGTATTGGTTATAAGTAGTCTATTTTAAAAATTTTGTAAAAAAAAAGCACCTCAGAAGGTGCTTTTAATTTTTTATAGAAAAGTCTAGTGAGAATGATCATGATTCTCTTCGGCAGCCTCCTCCTCTTCAGCAACTGCTGAATCTTGAGCTGCAACTGCAGCTGCTGGAGCAACTTCCTCCGCTGTTTCTACTACAGCTTCTTCAGTATTTGCACCACCACCACAAGCAGTAAATACAAATAGAAAACCAGCTACTATTAAATACATTAATTTTTTCATATTACTTATTTTAAGTTTGTTTACAAGAACAAAGATAGTGAAAAGAGATTCTATTTAAGAAATTAGATAATTATGAATGGATAAGTTATCAATATCCACTTGTGTATTAAATATCTTTAAATTAATTTAGCCTAATGAGATGTTATTTTATTTTATTAATACTTTTCTTTTCATGTTCAAATATGAGTAATTCCTCAGATGAAAATATCCTTTCAGAAAAAAAGTTTATTCAAATAATTAAAGACGTACATTTAATAGAGGCTAAGTATGAAACAATAAAATTTAAAAAAGAAAAAGAAGCGAAAGCTATTTTGCAAAATGATTATGATTCAGTTTTTAATCTTTATAGTATTACATATGACGATTTCCAAAAAACTTTAAAGTATTATTCATTAGAGAATGAAAAATTAGAACTAATATACACTCAAGCATTAGAGGAAATCAAAAAAGAAAATTCTAAGTTAAACTAAATCTTGTTTATAAAAACGACAACATTCCTTAACAGTTTTATCAAAAGAAATAAATTCATACTTTAATTTTTCTTTGATTTTTTTAGATGAATATGAAACATTTTTCATTGCACTATTGGCAGTTTCTTTTGTAAGAAGAGGGCGATTTCCAGTAAGAAAGGATCTAGCTATTTCCATCCTCCATGCCAATTCCTTTAAAAAAGGAGTAACTTTAATATATGCTCTTTCAACATTTAACTCATCAGCAATTAAATTAAATGCTTCTTTAAACTTAATATTTATCCCATTTAAAATAAATCTTTCGTTTTTTATATTTGAAAATATTAGTGTCTTGGCAATTTGTGCAACATCAATTACATCTACGTATCCAGAACTACCAGTTGAGTAAAATTTTAAACCATTAAATATTCTTTGAAAAATCTTAGAACTTCCTTTATCCCAATCACCTGGACCTAAAATTATAGAGGGATTTAATATAACAACATCAATACCTTCATTACTTGCTCTCCAAACTTCTTGTTCGGCATAATATTTTGTGAAAGCGTAATTACTAGTATCCTTATGTGGCTCAAAGTGAAAACTTTCATCAACATTTTGAAAATTAATTTCTCTAGATAAAGTAGCTACTGAACTAATATAGACACATCTTTTATAATTAAAATGAAGAGCAGTATTCATAACATTTGCTGTTCCTTCAATATTTATCTTTCTTAAAACTTCTAAATCTGATTTATTAAATGATACTAAAGCTGCTGCGTGAACTATAGTGTCGCAATCCTTCATGTGATTTTCAAGAGATATTATGTCATTAATATCTCCTTCACACCATTGCACTTCTTTAAATTTATGATCAAGATTATGATATGAAAAAACCTTTCTGCATACATCTAATCTACTCGAACTTCTTTTTAATGCTTTTACAGAAATATTATCTTGTACTAACATCATGAGAATATGTGAGCCTACTAATCCAGTTCCTCCAGTAAGAAAAATCATATGAACAAAGATACACATAAGATACAAATGCAATTATTTATAATAAGAGATATATTACTTATTTTTGAAAAAAACCAATAGATGAACTTTGTACAAGAATTAAAATGGAGAGGTATGATACATGATATTATGCCTGGAACAGAAGAGCAATTCCAAAAAGAAATGACATCAGCTTATATTGGTTTTGATCCAACAGCTGATTCACTACATATTGGAAGTTTAGTACAAATAATGATTTTAGTACATCTTCAAAAGTGTGGTCACAAACCATACGCTCTAATTGGAGGTGCAACCGGAATGGTTGGAGATCCATCTGGAAAATCTAAAGAACGTAACCTTTTAAATAAAGAAACACTAGAACATAATCTAAACTGTGTAAAAAATCAATTAGAAAAATTTCTTGATTTTGATTGTGGAGATAATTCTGCCGTTGTTGTCAATAATTTTGAATGGTTTGAACACTTATCTTTCTTAGACTTCATTAGAGATAATGGAAAACACATTTCAATTAATTATATGATGGCTAAAGATTCTGTGAAATCACGACTAGAAACCGGATTGAGTTTTACTGAGTTTTCATATCAATTAGTTCAAGGATTTGATTTTTATTGGTTATGGAAAAACAAACAATGTAAAGTGCAATTGGGTGGTTCAGATCAGTGGGGGAATATTGTAACAGGAACTGAATTAATAAGAAGGAAATCTGGCGGAGAAGCTTTTGCGGTTACGACTCCTCTTATCAAAAAATCTGATGGTGGAAAGTTTGGGAAAACTGAGGAAGGAAATGTATGGTTAGACAAAACAAAAACCTCTACTTATAAGTTTTATCAATTTTGGCTAAATAGTTCTGATGATGATGCTAAAAATTATATTAAAATATTTACTCTCAAAAGTAAAGAAGAAATAAACATGCTAATAAAAGAACATAATCAAGCGCCTCACTTAAGAAGTTTACAAAAAAACATAGCTGAAGAAATTACTATTAGAGTACATGGTAAAAAAGAATTAGAAAATGCTATTCTTGCATCAAATATCTTATTTGGAAAATCAACATCTGATGACTTAAAAAAGTTAGATTCTGAAACATTTCTAGCAGTTTTTGAAGGAGTACCACAATATAATATTAACAAAGAAGAGTTAAATACTGATATCTTTACATTGTTAGTAGAAAAAACATCTATTTTTAATAGTAAAGGTGAGGCAAGGCGAATGATTTCTTCAAATGCAGTAAGTTTTAACAAAGAAAAAATAAGCTCGGATTTTAACTCTTCAGATATCTCACTTATTAATGAACAATATCTACTTGTTCAAAAAGGTAAAAAAAATTATTTTGTAATTAAGGTTTCATAAATTTTTCTAAAGCTTGGACAAATTCTATTTTATTTTGACTTCCAAAAAGTATATGCTTTCCTGTCTTTAGATTTATCCTCACTCCATGATTCCCTTTTACATTATAAGCCTTTTTTTTAAATCCATAGCGAATTCCCCAGCCACCATAATCTATTATAGGCGAATAAGTAACAGCTAAATAACTTTCAATTTCATCATACTTTATAACATATGATTTTAAATGAAAAGGAAAAAACTGATAATTTATACCCTTTTCATTTATACATACTCTAAGTTCTAAAAAATAAAATAAAGCAACTACACAAAGCAAAATTAAGTGAGCTATATGGAGGCTAAATTTAGAAGAAGATAAATACTCAATTAATATTGGTAAAACAGATGAAAAAAAGAGCACTAACCAAAGCCACAGTTGTGTAAACTTTTGTTTTTCTATGAAATACTTTTTGTTCATCTTAAAAGGTTAATTGCTTCATTTATTTCTGATGTTGGTTTCTTGCAATGTCCATCTTCACAAATATAAAAAAACAAATTATTGGATTTTTTTCCTTTTAATAGTGGAATATAATTTGAATTATCACCTCCAATAAATAATTTATTTGGCGAAAAAAAATCATTGATTTCTATTAACTTTTTGACAGCACCTTTACCAGTAACAACGACTTGGTAGAACGGTTTTGTATACTTAAGAAAAAGATTAGCATAGTTACTATAAGAGGTGAAATAAGAATCCATTTTAGGCTTAATATTATTTAATATTGATGCTGCCATATTCTTATATTTATTATTTGTTCTTATTGTACCTAAATCAAATAATGAATTTGCCAGCACAGAATTTGAAGCAGGAACAACATTATCATGAACCTCCATTTTTCTGGCTACTAATTTAGGATCTAAGTCAGATGTAAAGAAAAACATCGATGATTTTGAATCATAAAAATGCTCTAAAACATAAAGCATCATTCTTTCAGACAACTCTAACCATTTTAATTCAAGGGTTGCTTCGTATAGCCGAATGAATGCTGAAATTGATTGAGCATAATCTTCTAAAAATCCATTTATAGATGAAGTTTCATTTTTATAATTATGCCATAATTTTCCATTACCATTCAATTGCTTATTTTTAATGAAATTAGCATTTCTTTTGGCAATTTTCAAATGTTTTTTATCACCAAAAGAAAGGTATGCATCAATGTATGCTTTCATCATAAGTGCATTCCATGAAGTTAACGACTTGTCGTCTAAGCCAGGCCTTATTCTTTTCTCTCTTGAATTAAAAAGAATTTTTTTCCAATCTGATATGTATAAATTTAGTTCATCAACGGTAATATTATACTTCTCAATTATCTCAGATTTATATTTTCTTCTTAGAAGAATATAGTTTCCATTTTCCCAAAATCCTATTTTGTTAATATTATAATAATCTTTAAATATTTGATAATTAATTGTAATTAGTTTTTTTAATTCCTCCTCCTTCCACACATAAAACCTCCCCTCCTCCCCTTCGCTATCTGCATCAAGGGCTGAATAAAAAGCTCCAGAATCGTCATATAATTCTCGTTCTACAAAATCAAGCGTCTCAAAAACAATTTCCTTATAAATAGGTTCTCTAAATTTTAAAAAAGCCTCAGAATATAAGCTTACTAGTTGGGCATTATCGTACAACATCTTTTCAAAATGAGGAACCTTCCATTTTTGATCTACAGAATATCTTGAAAAACCACCACCTATTTGATCATATATTCCTCCAAAAGCAATCTTGTCAAGTGTTAACCTAACATGATCTAATATTTTATTATTATTAGAAAAATGCCCATATTTCAGTAAAAAGCTATATGCATTTGGCATTGGAAATTTAGGCGCTCCCTTAACACCACCATCAATAGTATCAAAAGAAGTTATCCAATTAGCAAGTGTTTTGTCTAAATCGTTGAAAGAAAAAATTTTTTCTTCTTTATTTTTTACAATTAATTCAACTTGAGAGATTCCTTCTTTAAGTTTTTCAGCAAATTCAATCACGGTTTGCCTTTGATCGGTATATAGTTTTGATAAGCTAAGGATTTGATTTTCCCAATCTTCTTTTCTAAAATAAGTTCCTCCCCAGAATGGTCTACCATCAGGAAGAGCAATACAATTTAATGGCCAACCGCCCCTCTGGTTCATTAAATGTACCGCGGCCATGTATATTTGATCAATATCGGGTCTTTCCTCTCTATCAACTTTAATACATATAAAATTATCATTCATAATTTTAGCTACTTCTTCATCTTCAAAACTTTCATATTCCATTACATGACACCAATGACATGCAGAATAGCCAATACTGATGAGAAGTAATTTATCCTCTTTTCTTGCTTTTTCTAAGGCTTTTTCATTCCATGGGTGCCAGTCAACAGGGTTGTGTGCGTGTTGTAACAAATAAGGACTAGATTCTTTTATTAAAGAATTTTTATATCGATTTTTTTTTGAATTTGGCATTATATTATTTTAGGAATAGTAAATTGTCGTAGATACTATAATAGCAATTACTAAAATTTATCTCAAATTATATTTTTATTCCTCTTTAAACATTCTAGTAAAATTTTTAAAGAAATATGGAATAGTTTCAATGCCTTTTAAATAATTAAAAATTCCATAATGTTCATTAGGTGAATGAATTGCATCACTATCTAATCCAAATCCCAATAAAATAGATTTAACATTTAACTCCTTTTCAAAAAGAGCAACAATTGGGATGCTACCACCCGATCTTACTGGAACAGGTTCTTTTCCAAATGTTTCTTTCATCGCTTCGCTTGCAGCTCTATATGCTAAAATATCAGTTGGAGCAACATATGGTTCACCTCCATGGTGAGGATTTACACTGACACTGACACTTTTAGGGGCAATTCCTTTAAAATACTCAGTAAATAATTTAGTTATTTCCTCATCTGATTGATTTGGAACTAATCGCATAGAAATTTTTGCAAAGGCTTTTGACGGAATGACTGTTTTAGCACCTTCTCCAATATATCCACCCCAAATACCATTTACATCTAATGTTGGTCTTATACCAACTCTTTCCATTGTTGAGTAACCATCTTCTCCATGTATATCTGAAAGGTCTAATGCTTGTTTATATTCATCTAATGAAAAAGGAGCAAGTGCCATTTTTTTTCTTTCCTCATTAGATAATTCTAAAACTTTGTCATAAAAACCAGGAATAGTAATATGATTTTTTTCATCTTTCATTGAAGCAATCATTTCACATAAAATATTAATTGGATTTGCAACAGCACCACCATACAGACCGGAATGTAAATCTCTATTTGGACCTGTCACCTCAACTTCTAAATAACTTAACCCCTTTAGACCAGTAGTAATTGAAGGTGTTGTATTTGAAATAATCCCCGTATCGGAAATTAAAATAGCATCACATGATAATTTGTCTTTATTAGAGACGACAAAATCAGATAAATTTTCCGAACCTACCTCTTCTTCTCCTTCAATCATAAACTTAATATTACATGGGAGGGTATTAGTACTCATCATTAATTCAAATGCTTTTACATGCATATAGAATTGTCCTTTATCATCACATGCGCCTCTAGCAAAAATCGCTCCATCAGGATGAATTTCTGTTTTTTTAATAATAGGCTCAAAAGGACCACTTTCCCATAACTCTAGTGGATCAGCTGGTTGCACATCATAATGCCCATAAATCAAAACAGTAGGTAAACTGTTATCAATAATCATATCAGCATAAACAATTGGATATCCTGCTGTTGGACAAATCTTAACATTATCAGCGCCTGCATTTTTTAATGAATCGGCAACTGCTTCTGCACAACTAAAAACATCCTTTTTATAATTAGGGTCTGCACTTATTGATGGAATCTTCAATAACTCTATAAGTTCGTCTAAGAACCTATTTTTATTTTCTTCTATATATTTATTAATGTATTTCATATTATTTATATTAAACTTTTACCTGTCATTTCCTCGGGCTTTTCAACTCCTATTAATCTTAAAATAGTGGGAGCGACATCAGCAAGAATACCATTGTTCATCTTTTTAAAAGTCGTATTAATTATAAAGCATGGAACAGGGTTTAAGCTATGTGCTGTATTTGGAGATCCGTCAGCATTAATAGCAAAATCTGCATTTCCATGATCTGCAATAATCATTATTTTATATATTTTTTCTGTGGCTGCTTTAACAACTTTTTGTGTGCATTCATCTACAACTTCTACTGCCTTTAAGATAGCATTGTAGTTTCCAGTATGACCAACCATATCAGGATTTGCAAAATTTACACAAATAAAATCAGGCTGTTTATTAATCTCATCAATGGTTATATTGGTTAAATCATAAGCACTCATTTCAGGCTTTAGGTCGTATGTCGAAACTTTTGGAGAATCAACCATTAACCTTTTTTCACCTTCAAAATTTACCTCACGACCACCGGAAAAAAAATAAGTTACGTGGGGGTATTTCTCAGTTTCAGCAATTCTAGTTTGAGACAATTTATGTCTAGCTAAAACCTCACCAAGAGTATTTTCTATGTTTTTTTTATCAAAAAGAACATTTACATCTATGTACTCTTGATCATATCTTGTCATAGTTGTATAATGAAGATTTAATTTATTCATTTGAAATTCGGGCATATTCTTTTGAGTAAGAACAGTTGTAATTTCTCTACATCTATCAGTACGAAAATTAAAACATATAACGGCATCACCATCTTGAATTAGTGAAATTGCTGATCCCTTGGAATCAACACAAACTGTGGGGGGAATAAATTCATCAGTAATATTTTCATTATAATAATGCTGTATTTTTTCTTGGATATTAGAGGATTTTAATCCAATACCGTGTACCATTGCATCATAAGATTTCTTAATCCTCTTCCATCTTTTGTCACGATCCATTGAATAAAATCTACCAGAAATTGAAGCAATCTTTGCTCCAAACAAGTTTTTTTCTAATTCCTTAATAAAGTTTTTTGCTGATTTAGGATCACAATCTCTACCGTCAGTAAATGCGTGTATATAAACCTTAGAAATCTTATTTTCATGTGCTAATCTACACAAAGAGTATAGATGTTTTTGATGAGAATGTATACCCCCATTTGAAACAAGACCAATTAAATGTAAAGATGAATTCTTTTTTTTAACATATTCAAAAGATAGTAGTAAATTTTTATTTTCTGCTAGTAAATTTGTTTCACATGCATTATTGATTTTTACCAAATCTTGATTAACAATTCTTCCTGCGCCAATGTTTAAATGACCTACTTCGGAATTACCCATCTGTCCATTTGGAAGTCCAACTTTTTCACCATCGGTTAATAGTTCTGAATTTGGAAATCGAGTATATAAAGAATCTATAAAAGGAGTGTTAGCGTTATGAATAACATCAGATTTTGATTTATCTCCATGTCCCCATCCATCTAAAATAATTAGTATGGTTTTGCTTGTTTGCATCTAATACAAAAATAGAAAAACTCTCGCGATGCTATTCAAGAATTGCATCGAAAAAATTACGACGCATGTTTTTATGAATCTCGTTTTCCGAGCCTAATCTTTCAGGATGAAATTGTACTGCTATCATAAAAGGATGTATCTTCTTATCCATTATAACAGCTTCTGGCAAACCATCATAAGATTCAGCTATAACATTAATTCCCTCAGCAATATCTTTTAGTCCTTGATGATGCCAAGAATTTACATTATATATATATTCTCTTTTTGATATGTCTATATCTTGAGGAAAAATCATATTTATATAATCATAATTCTTACATGTAATCAGTATATCATGCATAACCTCTCCTTTATTTCTATGTACAACGCTATCTCCCAACTCTATTGGAATATCACCATAGAGAGTTCCTCCGTATGCCACATTCATCATTTGCATACCTCGACAAATCCCCACAAACGGAATATGTTCAGATAATGCAAAATCAAATAGTTTTTTTTCAATAGTATCTCTACGAAAATCAATCTCCTCACAAAGTAATAAGTTTGAACTATCACCATACATTAAAGGATTTATATCCTCGCCTCCTGTTAATACAATTCCATCTGCAAGTAATAGAAGACTATCTAAATTATTGCAATCATATGCATTAACAATGTTAAAGTTTGAATCCATCAGCCAATTAACATAATTAGCAGAGGCTTTAGAAAGTATGATAGTTTTCTTTAATTCATTGGATGAGCATGATACTAATAAAAAGGATATTAATAAACAGGTAAATTTTTTCATATTATTTAAAAATTGTCTGTAAAAGTTCAGTAGTTCTAGCTTTTGGATTATTTCTAATCTTTTTTTCTTC
>CALJFR010000035.1 GCA_938073745.1 uncultured Flavobacteriales bacterium | reverse complement strand
TTACAATTTCATCAGGATTTTGTTTTTTAGATCTCACAATTTTCTTAGTTTGAACTATAGAAATCCAATCTAGAAAAGAATGCAATTCGTATTTTTTTTCGTCTTTTTTTAGCTTTTGCGTACTAGTTGATTTTAAAATATTTGAATCTTCTTGTTGGCTAATTATATCAAACAAAAGATTTCTGTCACTAGAATAAATGGCAGCTTTTTTTAATTGAGATTTAAATCTAATGCTTTTTGTGTTTTGTAAAGCTTTTGAATATAATATATGTGCTGTTTGGAAATACGGAAATTTCTCAATAATATTTGATATATAAATTGACTCATCCTTATGCATTTTGTAAGGATTTTCAATCAAACTGGATATTTTGTTTTCCTCTACCAATTTACAACTGCTTTATTAAATATATCTTCTACTAATTCATTTGTAATTTCAGTAATTAAAATATCTTCAATATCAGACAGGTTCTGTGAGCTCTCATAATCTTTGTATCTAGAAAATGTTTGATTAAAATTTAATTCTTCATTTTGTTTATTAAGAAAATCTATTTTGACTGAAATTGTTAATCTATTTTGCCCTGCTGTTTCATTAGATTGGATAGCAATAGGTTGAACATCATATTTAATGATATCACCCTTAAAAAATAAATCTCCATTTTGATTATATATTATTAAATTAGTTTGTTCTGTAAAATAATCTTTAAGTTTTTCTGTAAGAACTTGACTTAAAGTTGGTTGTATCGTTAGGGCAGAGTTTTTAAAATATTCTACTGTAATAGATTTTGATTCTTTTGATATTGAAGCACCATTAAAGCTATAAATTCCGCATCCTATAAATAAATTTATACAAAAGTATAGTGAGATAATCTTTTTCATTTTTTATAATTCAAACTCTTTAAGTTTTCTATAAAGAGTTCTTTCAGAAATGCCTAATTCTTTAGCAGCATCTTTTCTTCTGTCTTTATGCTTATTAAGGGCTTTTATTATTAATCTTTTTTCCTGTTGAAGTAATGATAATGACTCTTCTATTTCGATTGTTTGGTCATGTTCAAAATTTTGTTTAGTTAAATCTTCTTTAATTTCTTTAAAAATTTCCAAGCCTGAATCATTTTTGCCATTAACTTGGGAATTATTAATTATATTGAACGTGATCTTTTTTAATTCTGTTAAATCATTTTTCATGTCAAATAAAACTTTATATAGAATCTCTCTTTCAGAAAGATCTTCTTTTGACTCGTCTTTAAAAATAACTGGAGTAGAAATATTTTTTTCTGGTAAATATGTTTCTAGAGTTATTCCGTTAATTTCTCTATTTTTTTCAATTATTGAAAGTTGTGCTACAAAATTTTTTAGTTGCCTTATGTTTCCAGGCCAACTGTAATGAGTTAAAACAGTAATCGCATCATTATTTAGTTTTATTGGATCAGTATTGTATTGATCAGCAAAATCAGCAGCAAATTTTTTAAATAAAAGATGAATATCACTTCCTCTTTCCCTTAAAGGTGGAAGGTGTATGCTGATAGTATTTAATCTATAATAAAGGTCTTCTCTAAATTTGCCTTTTTTCACAAGTTCAAGCATATTTTCATTAGTTGCAGCTAATATCCTGACATTAGTTTTTTGTGATTTTGAAGAGCCTACCTTAATAAATTCTCCATTTTCTAGTACTCTCAACAATCTTGCCTGAGAGGGAAGTGGTAGTTCAGCAATTTCATCTAGAAATATAGTGCCATTATCTGCAGCTTCAAAGTAACCTTTCCTACTTTCATTTGCACCAGTAAAAGATCCTTTTTCATGCCCAAATAATTCGCTATCAATAGTTCCTTCAGGAATAGCACCACAATTTACTGCTATATAGTTGTTATGTTTTCTTTTGCTATTTTGATGAATAATTTGTGGTATTGTTTCTTTTCCTGTTCCACTTTCACCATTTATTAAAACAGAAATGTCAGTACTTGCAACTTGTAATGCTACATTTATAGCTCGACTTAATTTTAAATCATTTCCAATTATTCCAAAACGTAATTTAGTTGATTTTATATCCATATCAAATTATTTTGCCTTTAAGAGTGCCTGCTGTGCAGTCATATATTTCAACATTAACATAATCTCCAATTTTCTGTTTTCCTTTTTCAAAAACTACTACACAATTGTGCGTAGTTCGGCCATAAAAATGATTTTTAGATCTCTTTGAATAACCTTCTATTAAAACCTCATATGTCTTATTCAATCTATTTTTATTGTTTGCTAAAGATTGAGCTTGTTGAAGATTAATTATTTCAACTAGTCTTTTTTGTTTTGTATCTTCTTCTACATCATCATTATATTTTTTTTCTGCTGCTGTATTTGGTCTTTCAGAATACTTAAACATGTAGCCATAGTCATACTTTACATATCTCATTAAGCTTATTGTTTCTTGATGATCAATGTCATTTTCTGTACAGAATCCTGTTATCATGTCCATAGAAATTGCACAATCTGGTATTTTTGTTTTAATTCTATCTATCAAAGAAATATATTCTTTTCTATTATATCCTCGATTCATTAGTTTTAATATTCTGCTACTACCAGATTGTACAGGAAGGTGGATATAATTACATATATTTTGATACTGAGCCATAATATCAATTACATCATCACTCATATCTTGAGGGTTGGAAGTAGAAAATCTAATTCTTAGTTTATTATTAACTTTAGCAACCATTTCTAGTAAGTTAGCAAATGATATTGCTTTTTCTTTTTGTTCTATTGAAGCTTTTTTAAAATCTTTTTTTGGACCACCACCGTACCAAAGATATGAATCTACATTTTGTCCAAGGAGCGTTACCTCTCTATATCCATCAGAAAATAATTGTTGACATTCATTAATTATACTTTCTGGATTACGACTTCTTTCTCTTCCACGAGTGTATGGTACAACACAAAATGTACACATATTGTCGCAACCTCTAGTTATGGATACAAAAGCAGTTACTCCATTACCAGACATCCGAACTGGCTTAATATCTGCGTATGTTTCTTCTTTTGAAAGAAAAACATTTACTGCTTTTCTTCCATCTTCTACTTCTCTAATAAGATTTGGCAAATCTCTGTATGCATCAGGCCCAACCACTAAATCAACTAGTTTTTCTTCTTCTAAAAACTTTTCTTTTAATCTTTCAGCCATACATCCTAAAACTCCAACAACCATTTTAGGATTAACAGATTTTTTAATAGAATTATATACTTGTAATCTTTTTCTTACAGTTTGTTCGGCCTTATCCCTAATTGAGCATGTATTTACAAAAACTAAATCTGCTTCACTGATATCTTTTGTTGTTGAATAGTTTTCTTTACATATTATTGAAGCAACAATTTCACTATCAGAAAAGTTCATCTGACATCCATAACTTTCAATATAAAGTTTTTTATTTCCAGTGATTTTGTTGGGAATTTCAAGAATATTTCCTTGATTTTTTTCATTAATTATTTTCTTTTCTATGACTCTTTCAATCTTCATACAAGATATTTTATTTTGCAAAAATAACAAAAAACTGACAATATGTCATAATGTAAAAATCTATATTATATATATAATATAATAAATTGTCAGACCAGTTTTAGTATTATCTATTCAAAATCTTTCTTTAATATTGCAAAAAAAAATAGGAATGGCGAAGAATTTAGTGATAGTTGAATCTCCTGCAAAGAAAAAAATAATTCAAGGATATCTTGGTAAAGAATTTATAGTTGAATCTAGTATAGGCCACATAAGAGATTTGCCTTCTAAAGGCGGAATGTCAATAGATATAGATAATGGATTTCATCCTAATTATGTTATCTCGGAGGATAAAAAGAAAGTGGTTACTCAACTAAGAAGCGCAGTAAAAAAAGTAGATACTGTATGGCTTGCAACGGATGAAGACAGAGAAGGAGAAGCTATTGCTTGGCATTTGACTGAAGCCTTAAAATTAAATTCTAATAATACTAAAAGAATAGTTTTTCATGAGATAACTAAAAAAGCTATTTTAAAGGCTGTAGATAACCCTAGAAAATTAGATCAGAACTTGGTTAATGCACAGCAAGCAAGAAGAGTTTTAGATAGATTAGTTGGTTTTGAAGTCTCTCCTGTTCTTTGGAAAAAAGTTAAACAGGGCTTGTCTGCTGGTAGAGTTCAATCAGTTGCAGTAAGATTAATTGTTGAAAGAGAAAAAGAAATATTAGACTTCAAATCAACATCTGATTTTAAAGTTGTAATATTTTTAAAAAATGCAGATGGTCAAATCATAAAATCAGAATTATCAAAAAGATTAAAAAACGAAAAAGAAGCTTATGATTTTATGCAAAAATGTCAAACTGCAAGCTATGTTATTGAAAATTTGGAAAAGAAAGCTGCAAAAAAAACTCCAACAGCTCCATTTACAACATCAACGCTTCAGCAGGAAGCATCTAGAAAATTAGGTTTTTCTGTAAACCAAACAATGATGGTTGCTCAAAGGCTTTATGAAGCAGGAAAAATAACTTATATGAGAACTGATAGCGTTAATTTATCTCAGGATGCATTAGATGCTGCAAATACTGAAATTATTAAATTATATGGTGAAGAATATGCAAAAAGAAGATCATATTTTAACAAGTCAAAAGGAGCTCAGGAAGCACATGAGGCTATACGCCCATCATACATGGAAAATAAGAGTTTTGACGGTGATTCTTCACAACAGAAATTATATAGTTTAATTTGGAAGAGAACTATTGCCTCACAAATGTCAGATGCTAAAATTGATAGAACAATTGTCAAAATTGGACTTTCAAACTCTGAGGAGCAATTAACAGCAAAAGGAGAGATAATTACATTTGAAGGTTTCATGAAGGTTTATTTAGAAGGTAAAGATGATGAAAATAATAATGAAAAAGGAATTTTACCTCCATTAAATATTGGCGATAAAATTGACATGGTTGAAGGATTGGCAAGTGAGCAATTTTCAAGACATCCTGCTAGATATACTGAAGCAAGCCTTGTTAAAAAAATGGAAGAACTTGGGATAGGTAGACCATCAACCTATGCAGCTACGATAACCACTGTTCAAAAAAGAGGTTACGTTGAAAAAGATACAAGAGAAGGAAAGGAAAGAATTTCAAAAACATTTGAGTTAAAAAATGGAGATTTAATTGAGCAAGATGTTTCAACAATTTTTGGTGCTGAAAAAAATAAGTTGTTTCCAACAGATGTGGGTGTTGTAGTTACCGACTTTTTAATTGAAAATTTTAATGATATAATGCAGTATAGTTTTACAGCTAGTGTGGAAGATGAATTTGATCAAATTGCTGAAGGCAAAAAGATTTGGAATGAAATGATTGCCGCTTTTTATTCAAAATTTCATAATCAAGTAGAACTTGTTTCTGAAACAAAAGGTAAATCTCTAGGGCAAAGATCATTAGGAGTTGATGAGAAATCTGGAAAAACTCTTTATGCTAGAATTGGACCTTTTGGACCGATGATACAACTTGGTGAGAAGTCTGAAAACGAAGATGATCCTAAGCCAAAGTATGCTTCTTTATTGAAGGGACAAACTATTCAGACAATATCATTTGAGGAGGCTATGAAACTTTTTGATTTACCACGAAATGTAGGAGAATATAAAGGTGAAGAAATTGTTGCTGCTATTGGAAGATTTGGTCCTTATTTAAGATATAATGGGAAATTTACATCCATTAAGAAAACAGATAATGAAGATCCGTTAACCATAAATTTAGAGAGAGCAATTGAATTGATCGAAATTAAAATTCAAGCAGATAAAGATAGAGTTGTAGCAAATTTTGATGGCTCTCCATTGGTTCAGGTTTTAAACGGTAGATACGGAGTTTTTATTCAAATAAGTCCTGAAAAGGGAAAGAAAATTAATGTTAAAATACCAAAAGACAAAGATCCAAAAACACTTTCTCGCCAAGATTGCTTAGATTTGATGGAGAATCAAACAAAAAAATAATAAAATCGTGATTGATTTTAAAGAATATTTTTCACCCTTATTGGATGATCAGTACCAAAAATCTAGTAACTGGCAATCTACACAACTAGGCTCATTAATTACTTCACACAATCTTAATTTTTTTCCAGAATATAAATTTTGTGAAATTGCTATATTTAATGTAAATGAATACGAGGGGACAGATAATATAGTTACTGCAAATAACTGTAAGATTCGAAAAGAGCTATATGATTTACATTTTGATAATCCTCCAAGAATTTGTGATTTAGGTTACTTATCATTATCTGAAAATAGAAAAGATTCTTTTAGTACTCTAGAGCTTGTTTCTAAGCATTTGATTGAAAATGGAATATTTCCAATCATTATAGGAGGTGGTCATGATCTTACATATGCAGTTTACAAAGCATATTCTTCTCTTGAAAAAAGTATAACACTAACCACAGTTGATAGTAAATTTGATTTAGGTTTAAAAGATGAAAAAATATCTAATATTTCCTTTTTTAGTAAAATTTTAGAAGCAAAACCCAATAATCTTTTTCATTATTCAAATATTGGTTATCAAACCTTTTTCGTGTCTCCCTTAGCAGTGGAAATGTTAAATAACTTAGGTTTTGATGCTACAAGGCTTGGAGAGGTTAAGTCAAATATTAAAAATTTAGAACCAGTTTTAAGAAATACAGACTTTTTAAGTTTTGATCTTTCGTCCGTTTCTAATGCTTTTTCAAATGCAAATAAGTATTCTTCAGCTAATGGATTTAATGGTGAAGAAGTATGTAAAATTTTTAGATATGCCGGCTTGAGTGATAAACTTAGTTCGCTTATAATTTGTGAGTATAATCAGTTACTTGATAAAAGTGGCTTAACCTCGCAACTTATTTCTCAAATGATTTGGTACTTTATTGATGGTTATAAGTCTAGAAAAAACGAGTTAAATCCTAACATTAAAAATTGTATTAAGTATACTGTAACTTTTGAGGATGGAAAAAACGAAATAGTTTTTTACAAGAGTAATTTATCATCTAGGTGGTGGATGGGTGTGCCATTTAAAAAAGCAGAAAATTCTTCACTTGATTGTTATTATGTGGCTTGTTCTTATGAAGACTATGAAGAAGCTAACAGAGGTGAAATCCCCTCTAGATGGATAAAAACTTACAATAAACTTTCTTAAGTATTTATAATAATTTTCTGATTTAATTTTGTGAAACCGAAGGTTAAAATAATTGTAGTCGTCTAAATGTATATGAACATTTTGAAGAAGACATTTCTACTTTTTTATACAATTTTCTTATATTTTAACTTCAAAAAATTTGATAGTTAAAGAGGAAGATTTTCTCTTTTTTGCTAAAAATTGTTTAAATTAGCGCAAAATTTTGTGTCGAAAAACTTATTGAAATAATATGAAACAATTAATTCTAGTATTAATTTTTGCTTTATTTTTTGCTGATTCATTCGCTCAACAAGATGCGCAATTCAGTCAAAATATGTTTAATAAGCTTGCTAATAACCCTGCATATGCAGGAAGTAATCAAGCAATATCTGCAATTGGTTTATTTCGATCTCAGTGGACAGGCTTTGATGGTGCGCCTCAAACTACAAATTTAAGTATTCATGCTCCAATTGACAGAATTCATGGTGGTTTAGGATTGAGCGTAATTAGTGAAGAAATAGCAGCATTCCAAAATACTTCAATTAATCTTTCTTATGCATTTCAAACACAATTAGGAAATGGTCAGTTGGGGATTGGTTTATCAGTTGGAATGTTTCAAAGTGGTTTAGATGGTAGCTTGTTAGATCCTTCTCAAGGTGGAGATAATGCTATACCATCAGCAGAAGTTACAGGAAGCGCGTTTGATATAGGAGCTGGAGTTTATTACAATACTCAAGATGTATATTTTGGATTATCAACTGCTCACATTTCAGAACCCGCTATTGAATGGTCAGATGGTCAGACACAACAATTAAATCAACATTACTTTCTAATTGCAGGTTCTTATCATGAATTAACTTCTGCTCTTTCTTTGAATCCATCTATTTATTTAAAATCTGATGGGTCTAGTGCGCAACTCGATATTAATACAAACTTATTATATAATGATAAGTTTTGGGGAGGTTTAAGTTATAGAATTGATGATGGCATAGTTGTTTTAGCTGGGCTAGAATTAATGAAAGATTTGAAACTAGGCCTTGCATACGATATAGTCACTAGTGAAATAAATAAAAATAGTTTTGAAGTGATGCTCGGTTATAATTTCAATATTAAAGTAGATACACAAGTTAAAAGATACAAGAATCCAAGATTCTTATAAAAATATTTAAACCCACTATTTATTAGTGATAAAAATAGATAATTATGAAAAAAATAATATTACTTAGTTCAATAGTTACAGTTTTAATGTCATGCGGTTCTTCTGGAAACGGAGAGCTAGTTGGCGTTCAACAAAGAGAGTTTTTTAACCCAACAGATCCATATGGGATGGTTTTTATTCCTCAGGGGAGCTTTGTTATGGGGCCTTCAGATCAAGATGTGCCATTTGCAAATGTTTCTGCTGCTAAAAGAGTTTCTGTAGGTGCATTTTACATGGATGAAACGGAAATTACTAATAACGAATACCGTCAATTTACAAGCTATGTACGTGATTCATTAGCACATTTATTGCTAGGTGAAGCCGGGATTGAAGGTCACCTAATTGAAGAGGATGAATATGGGAATTTTTTAGATCCTGCCAGAATCAATTGGAAGACAAAAATTCGTTGGGATGAACAAGAAGTTAGAGAAATTCTTGAAGAAGAGATGTACCTTTCAACTAACGAAAGATACAATTCACTCAGAGAGTTTGATACACGAAAGTTCATGTACGAATATCAAGTTTTAGATTTACAAGACGCATCTAACAAATCTAATAGAGAAGGTAATGCTTCAGGCAAAAGAGATAGAAGTGAGTTTTTATCTACTGTTTCGGTTAATATATATCCTGATACATTAGCTTGGATGCATGATTATGCATATTCATTTAATGAGCCATATACGAACGATTATTATTCTCATACAGCATATGATGATTACCCTGTAGTTGGAGTAAGTTGGAAGCAAGCTATTGCTTTTACTAAGTGGAGAACTCAACAAATGAATAAATTCTTAAGAGCAAATAAACTTCAGGCTTCTCCAGACTTTAGACTACCAACTGAATCTGAATGGGAATATGCCGCAAGAGGAGGTCAAGATCTTTCTCCATATCCTTGGGGAGGTCCATATACGAGGAATAACAAGGGTTGTTTCTTAGCTAATTTTAAACCTTTAAGAGGAAATTATGTTGCTGATGGCGCATTAAAAACTGTTAAAGTTGCATCATATAATCCAAACGGATATGGTTTATATGACATGTCTGGAAATGTTGCTGAATGGACATCAAATGCATTTGATGAGTCTGCTTTTAGTTATGCTCACGATCTTAATGCTGACTATCACTACAATGCTAGCGAAGAAGATCATCCTGTTTTGAAGAGAAAAGTTATTCGTGGAGGATCTTGGAAAGATATTGCATATTTTATCCAAAACAGCACAAGAACTTATGAATATCAAGATACTGCAAAATGCTACATTGGATTTAGATGTGCAGTTGACTTTCTAGGTAGAGATAAAAAAGATTTTGAATAGAAATTAAGTATAATTTAGTTTAATTAAAATAATAAAAAATAGAAATGGGATTTGCAGATAAATTAGAAAATATTACAGAAGCAAAATGGTATAAAGTGATGATGCCAAAACTTTATGGATGGGGTGCATCATTAGTTATTATTGGAGCATTATTTAAAATTGAGCATTGGCCTTTTGCAGGTTTGTTTTTAACAATTGGTTTAGGTACAGAGGCCGTTATTTTCTTCTTTTCAGCTTTTGAAAAGACGCATGTAGAGCCTGACTGGTCTTTGGTTTATCCTGAGCTTGCTCATATGAATGATGATAATAAAAGACCTGCACAACAACTAGACGAAGCTTTAGAGAGAGCTAAGATTGATAACGAATTAGTTGAAAGCTTAAATGAAGGTTTAAGATCATTTGGTGAATCTGCTAAACAATTAAATGAAACTATAACTGCAGCATCTGGCATTGCTGATTATAATGATCAGATACAGGAAGGTGTAAAAAATATGAATGCTTTAAATTCTTTATACGAGTTACAATTGCAGACATCGAATCAACAAATGGAAGCAACAAATCTATTTTTACAAAATTTACAGTCTTCTGTGGAGGATTCAAAAAAATTCCAGCAACAGGTTGCTAATTTAGCAGAGAATTTAGAGGCACTAAATTCTGTTTATGCTAATATGCTAAACGCAATGAATCCTAGTAAATAAAATTAGTATAATTAATTAGAAATTTGATAGATGGCAGGAGGTAACCTTTCCCCAAGACAGAAGATGATTAACATGATGTATTTAGTGTTAACTGCACTACTTGCATTAAATGTATCTAAAGAAGTTTTAAACTCATTCTTTGAGGTAAATACTGGAGTTGTACGAACTACTACCAATTTTACAAGTAAGAATATGGAATCTTATAATGATTTTACTGCTGCAGCTGAATTAAACCCTGTTAAAGCTGGACCTTTTAAGGACCAAGCCTTTGCAGTAAAAAGAGAAGCTGATGCTATCGTAAATTTCATACAAGAACTTAAGTATGGCTTGGTTTTAGCTGTTGATAAATCTGTTTTTCTTGGGCAATACAAAGATTTAGATGGTGAAATCATAGAAGGTAATGAGACAGAGTTAATTTGGGATAAATTATCAAAAGAACAAAAGAAACTACCAATAGCAAATTTAAATAATAAAGAAAACAGAGATATGTCCGGTGAAACTTTAGTAAACACTGGAAAAGCATCTTCTCTTAAACAACAAATAAATAGTTTCAAAAATAACATGTTAACTATTGCTGGTGATAATGAAGTTTTAGCTTTGAATATAAAATCTGCTTTAGATACACAAGATAAAAATGGAAAAGGTGGATCTGCAAAAATACCATGGGAAAAATATAATTTTCTTGATATGCCATCTGTTGGTGCGTTAACACTATTATCTAAAATGCAATCTGATGTAAGAAACACAGAGGCAGATATCATAAAATTATTAAAAGAGAATATTGATGCTGGATCACTGAAGTTTACATCTGCTGAAGCAATACAGATTCCAACATCTACTTTTGTTTTAAGAGGAGATTCATTTAGATCACAAATATTTATCTCAGCAAAAGATACAACTCAAGACCCTTTAATTTATGTGGGTGAATACGACTCTATCGGTCCCGGGAAGTATGAAATGGTTGGTGATTATGATACTATTAAAGTGTTAAATGGTAAAGGAATTTTTAGTAGAAGAGCTAATGTTACTGGAATGCAAAATTGGGGAGGTTTAATTTCAATGAAAACAGAATCTGGAACAAAAACTTATCCTTTTAAAGGAAATTACCTGGTTGCTAACAAAACAGCTGTAGTTTCTCCTGTAAATATGAATATTTTATATCTTGAGGTTGACAATCCACTACAAATTTCGGTTCCTGGATTTTCAGCAGGAGAAATAACAGCATCGATTTCTAATGGATCAATAGTTCCTATTAAAAAGAGTTCTGGTGAGTATAAGGCACGGCCTAGTAAAAAGGGTAAAGCTTCCGTTACTCTCTATGCCAAGATTAATGATAAAAGAACAAAAATGGGTGCTGTGGAGTTTAGAGTTAAAGAAGTTCCGCCTCCGAAAGCAAAAGTTCAACTTGCAAAACAAGCAGGGGGAACATGGATGATTGATAAAATGCAATTGGTTAATTCTGGTGGAGTTTTAGCAGAGTTAAAGGATTTTGATTTTAAGGGAGTTAGATATCTTATTACATCATACAGATTAACTGGGATGTATAAAGGAGAGCAAATGAAGGAAGATACTAAAGGCCCTGAATTTAGCCCAAAAATGATAAATATTATAAAAAATACTAAATCAGGCAATACAATAACAATTTCAAATATAAAAGCAAGAAGGGTTGATACTAAGAATACAAAAGAAAGACAGCTTGATCCTTTGGTTTTAGAAATTAAATAAATACTACTATGAAAAACTTAATAAAACTATTTACAAATACTTTTTTAGTGATAATTATTAGTGCATTTTGTTCTAATGAAGTTATTGCGCAGGATATTTTAAATGTTGAAGACATGAATTCTGTTTATAAAAAAGAACTAACATTAAACAAAAAAGTTCAATCTTATACTCCATTAAGAGAAGCTGATGTTATGTGGTCCAGAAAAATATGGAGAGAAATAGACTTAAGAGAAAAAATGAATCATCCTTTTTATTACCCAGAAAATGATGGTGTTGGTGCAACAACTGGAGATAGAAGAAGTTTAATTGATGTTATTTATTCTGCAATTAATGAAGGAAGTATAACTGCCTATGGTAATGCAGCTATTGATGATGAGTTTAGAGAGCCAATGACTCAAGAAGAAATTAAAAAAATAGGAGGTGCAAAAGAAGAGTTAGTTGAAGTTATTGATTGGGATGCAGTAGCAGCAGGGGCTGACCCAGAAGAGGCAAAAGAAACTAGACTAATAAAATCTGAGTTTAATAGAAATACTATTAAAAAATGGAGACTAAAAGAAGAGTGGTTTTTTGATAAGCAATATTCAAATATGCAAGTTAGAATTTTAGGTATCGCACCACTACAAGAAGATAGAGACGAGGTTACATCTAGACTAACGGGTAGTTTTTCTCCTCTTTTTTGGGTGCACTTTCCAGAAGCTAGAGAAATTTTGATTAATGCTGAAGTATTTAATTCTGTTAAGAA
>CALJFR010000034.1 GCA_938073745.1 uncultured Flavobacteriales bacterium | reverse complement strand
TATTGGGTTTGGGCAAGAGTGGACCTTTGGAGGAACATTTATTGATGGGGGTTCTTCTGTACAACAAACTGCTGATGGAGGATATATCATTACTGGATGGACAGACTCCTTTGGTAGTATAGGAAGAGATGTCTATCTCATTAAAACTGATGGAAGTGGTATAGAACAATGGAGTCAAACCTTTGGAGGAACAGGTGATGATGCAGGTTATTCCGTTCAGCAAACCACCGATGGAGGGTATATTATTACAGGATGGTCAACCTCTTTTGGAAATGGAAGTAGTGATGTCTATCTCATAAAAACAGATGGAAGTGGTATAGAACAATGGAGTCAAACCTTTGGAGGAACAGATGATGTTGGGGGTCGTTCTGTTCAACAAACTACTGATGGATATATCATTACAGGATGGACAACCTCTTTTGGAAATGGAAGTGATGTCTATCTTATAAAAACAGATGGAAGTGGTATAGAACAATGGAGTCAAACCTTTGGAGGATCAGCTGATGATGGGGGTTCTTCTGTACAACAAACCACTGATGGATATATCATTACAGGATTTACAACCTCTTTTGGAAATGGAGGCAGAGATTTCTATCTCATAAAAACAGATGGAAGTGGTATAGAACAATGGAGTCAAACCTTTGGAGGATCTGGTGATGATCAGGGTTATTCTGTTCAACAAACTACTGATGGATATATCATTACAGGATTTACAGACTCTTTTGGAAATGGAGGGAGAGATGTCTATCTTATAAAAACAGATGGAAGTGGTATAGAACAATGGAGTCAAACCTTTGGAGGATCTGGTGATGATGGGGGTTCTTATGTACAACAAACCACTGATGGAGGGAATATTATTACAGGATGGACAGACTCTTTTGGAAATGGAGGTTATGATACCTATCTTATAAAAACAGATGGAAGTGGTACAGAACAATGGAGTCAAACATTTGGAGGAACAGTTGATGATGGGGGTCGTTCTGTTCAACAAACTAATGATGGCGGATATATCATTACAGGATATACAGATTCTTTTGGAAATGGAGGTTATGATACCTATCTTATAAAAACAGATAGTAATGGATGCACCTCACACACCACATCATATGACACTTTAACTGTTAATACAAGTATAATGTGGAATGGACTTTCTCTAAGTGTTTCTGGTGATTATTCAACTACGCTAATTAACTCAGTAGGATGCGATAGTATTTTAAATCTTAATCTAACCGTTTCTACAACAGGAATATCTAACATAACTAATAATAAAAGCAACTTAGTAAAGATTACTGATATCTTAGGGCAAGAAACACCTTACAGAAAAAACACCCCTCACTTTTACATCTATGATGATGGAACATTTGAGAAGAAGTTAATTATTGAGTAAAGTCTCGTCCAGACCGCAACAACAAAAGTTAAACCCTTATAATTCAAAAGATTATGAGGGTTTTTTAATTCTGTTTAACAGTATGTTTAACAGTTTTGATTAGTTTTCTTCTTGTGTTTCTGTGAAATTTATATTAACCACAATAGGCTCGATTTCTTCAATTTCTTCATATGCTTTCTTTTTGCCAATTGTTAATCTATTGTTTTAATCATTGTGTCAAAGTTTTCTTAAGAGTCTGTAATATCAGCATATACAATTAGAATTACAAAAAGTATTGTAATAGAAAATATGATTAGACGCGCCAAGCGATAAACCTTCCAAAAAATATTTTTTTCATTATAGGTTTTTTGATGAACATCATAATCTGAAGTGACCACTATTCTTTCAGCTTCTTTAGTACCTGTAATTACCGGAAAAGAAGCAAACCCAATAATAGGCAAGCAAAATAATATAAGTAGTAGTTTTTTCATTGTTAATCTATTGTTTTAAAATGAGCGAATAACTCTAACCTTAGTTGAAAAAGAATTCTTACCAATACTTTCAGTTAAACCAACACTAAAACTCACAATCCAAGTATTAGAAAAATTACTCTCAGATGAAGACCAATATTCTGAAGCACTAAAATCTCCAATATTATTGTTACTATCTAAACCTCCCTGTCCAATTTTTAAATACATTTGATACAATTCATCTCTTGAGGGTAAATACCAATCATTAAAACCATTTATTTGAGCGTCTTTTGCAGCCTGTGCTGCAGGAATACCACCAAATTCAGTTGAACATTGCTGGTTAATAATATCCAAAGTGTTCTGATATCCTGAACCAATTTGAGTTAAATTACCTCCATCTTCAACTTGTGTAAGAAAACATCCCCATTCATAAGTACCTTCTAAATCTTCAGTAGCAGCAATTAGGCCTCCACCATTTCCATCCAAGTAAAAAATAATACCACCCTCGTGAGTTTCACCAATTGACAATATAGGATCACTTTTTTCAGAATCACCACAACCTAAAAGAAAGAGTGTTAGGGGTAGTATAAAAATATATATTAGTTTTTTCATTCTGTTTATTTTTCTATAAACTTAAGAATTTCTATCTAACTACTTATCAGTACTTTCACTTATACTCCAATTAGTCTTTCTATCACAGATAAACTTAGAGACATAGATACTTGCTTCTTTCTCATTCTCAAATTGATCTTCTCATTAAATTAATTAAAAATTTGGTCATATATTTACCCTCCCATTCCAGATCCCATTCCAGACAATCCAATAAATAAACTTAAAGAAACAGAAATAAGTAAGGTCCAAAAAACTATCTTTTTTGATAGTTTATCTGAATTTTTTACACTATTTCCAAAAATTTTTTTCCCATAAAAAACAGCCAGATACACTAATGCAGAAGCAAGTAATAAAGGAAGAAGTAATAAAATTTTAGATCCTTCATAATCATTTACAATAAACCCTTCGTTTACAAAAACTGAGAATATACTTAGCCCAAAAATGGAACAAGCAAGAAAAAGAATTGCATTTTTAGCAGATATATACCAAGGATCCTGATAAGTTAAATTACTAATAGCGATATCTTCTATTTCAGTTGGTAAGATTGGAAAAGAAGCAAATCCAAATAATGGAATTAAAAATAATGTTGTAAGGAATATTGATCTCATAAAGCAAAAATAAATGAGATATTTTTGTTTATTGTGCTATGCATAACTTTCATACACATTCACAATCTCTATTTAAACTTAATTTATTGTTGCTAATTAATTGTTTAATTTTGATAAATGAAAAAAATCCTTCTTTTAGCAATAACAATTTTATCTTTTTTTAACAGTGCCAAATCACAAGATACTCTTGTGTCGGCTTTTTTTGGACTTGATAGTGTACTTCCGGGTCTATTGTGTAATCAACCAGGAATTCTTTTAGATGGTATGCCTGTTAATTTTATATTCCCAATAGATGCATCCAGTTTATCGGAAACTGATTTTAAAGTTGTAGATTACTTTGGCAATATACATACCCCTTTTTGTGTTTCTTTAGCCCCAGCTAATGAAAATGGAGAAAATCGAACTGTGCTTCTGTTTGGTGAATTTGGTACCGCTGTTAGCAACCCACCTGTTGAAGTTAGAGTCGTAGGAGATTTATTTACAACTGATACTTTATCTGGAGAGTCCGCTTGTTCAGCAATCATAAACCTAAACGGAATTACTACCACTAATGTAATTCCGCTTGCTGATGGACCAAGTTTATTCTTTGCCCAAAGAATTGAGGGCAATCTGAATGAGTGTAGTTTAGGAACACAAACGATTCAAGTTGCTTGGAATGGTGGTGTTACACCTTATATAGGTAGTGATACCGAATCTGACTTATTTCAGTACTATGTTGGCTATTCTGACAGTTCTGGAGTTCTAATACCGCATGTACCTGTTTCGATAGCAGATATAAATGACAACGACAATTTTCACCAACTTTGTTTTTCAACAAGTTATGAAATTATTAAAATTTCAATGATGGCATACACGGTCGAAGACCCAAACCACGATCCAAATTTATACAGCGAAATTGATGTAAGTTCTTGCACTGCTATGACAAGTATTGAAGAACATTTTAAAAACAAAGAACTCATAAAGATAACAAACCTATTAGGAAGAGAAACAAAAGCTTCTAAGAACGAACCACTATTTTATATCTATGATGACGGAACAGTAGAGAAGAAAATAATTATTGAGTAAAGTCCCTTCCAGATCGCAACAATAAAAGTTAAACCCTTATAATTTAATAGATTATGAGGGTTTTTTAATTTTTTGGGGATAGAAAAGGGGACAGTTTTTGGTCGTAGGATTCTAAAACCTTTATTATTCTAAAATTTAAGTATTATCACAAATTTAATGTTGAAAAATATTTGTTATTTTTATATAACAATATCGATTAATCACCACCCCAACTTTCTTGAAAAAAAATACCTACCCCTAATTCTGCCCATAGATATAAGAAAAATAGAATTATGATTGCTCCAATTATAAGTTTCTTTTTTTTCATAAAACTAATGTACTAAATTTAGTATATACTATTACAGACAAGATTAATGAGAAAAAAGATATTATTTACATCTATAGTTTAACCTATATTAGAAACATTTTAAAACTTAGATTAATTAAAAGAATTTAGGTCTTTTAAAAACATTTTTTTAGCTTTAAGCTAAAGATCATTCATTTTGAAAAATATTATTTTTAAACTTAAAAACCTCACTATTATTCAAAAAATTATAGTGTTAATTACTTCATTGCCTTGTTACATGTTCATCTATGATTTAGAAGGAAAAGAAGATGATGCATTCAGTATTACATTGATTTTATATTCTGCTTTAGCTTTAATAATGTTTGGAAAGAAAAAAAATAACAACATTTAATCAAAAAGTAAATTTTTTTTTCATTTAATAATTCTAAATAAAGTATTAATCACAACATTCACCATCAATATAAGAAATAACTCCAAGTCTATCAGCATAGCAATCATTTGAATAGGTGATACCATCACAACCGCAAACTGGAGCATATATCTCATAACAACTAATAGAATCATTAATTAAGGTTGTATCAATACAAACTCCACTCTTAACTTCAGGAATAGAAACACAATTATTGTTTTTTTCACATGAAAAAAATACTGTAACAAATTATATAAGCATGAAAGTTTTTCTCATCTTTATTAGAATTTACTCAAGAATTATTTTTTTCACTACTGTTCCGTCATTATAAATATAAAAAAGAGATTGATTTTTAATCTCTTTTGATTCTTTTCCTAATATATCAATTATCTTAATTAACCTTCTATTTTCCAAAACATAATTGTCAATTCCTGTTTGAGTGTTTTGATCAACCCCAGGATTATTATGAATAAATGTCCAAGAACCATAAAGTGTCCCAGTTGGAAATGTATCTATATACCAAAATAATTGATCTTCAAAAAGACAATTAATTGAATTGCCAGTAAGAGGTAAAATAGCTGAATCATTCACTAAAGTTACAGTAACATTAATTGTATCAGTAAGTGACCAACTATGACCAAAATTGCAAAAAGCATCATCAACTATAGTGTCTTGATGTAATAAATTTCCTAGCTGATCACTAAACTCCCAAACAAAAATATTATGTTCTTGTGGGTGAGTCAAATATTGACCAGAATGATAAATACTGATAGAGGTTTCTTGAGAACCAACATTTACAGACATACCTAACATATCACAAGGAACAGCAGATATTATTTGTGCTTGTGTTGTTTGAATCAAAACAAAAATAATGGCTAAAAGTGAAAAATTTTTTTTCAAGTAATTTTTTATTTATAAGTTAATAATCATACTAATATTTAAAAATAACTTCAACCTTAGGGCGTGTTTAATTATTTTTTCTAAATTTAATAAAAACTATTTTTATTTGATATCTAATATTTTAAAAAACTTATATATCCAAAATAAAAACTAAAAAATTTCTATTCTAAGTAAGAATAAATGTATTTTTAAAAAAAAAATAAAAAAATGAAAAAACATATTCTAACTACAATTTTATTATTGTCTTTTATGACAATTAGTTTAGACTCTTTTTCTAAAAAAATCAAATGGCAAAAAGAAACCGTCAAAGTTTCAGGAAACTGTGATATGTGTAAAAACAAAATTGAGAATGCAGCCTTATCAATTGATGGGGTAAAATCAGCCAAATGGAACTCTTTAAATGAAAAACTTAAATTAAAATTTGATACTAAAAAAACATCTATAGATAATATTTTAAAAACTATTGCAGATGTTGGCTATGACACTGAAAAATATATTGCCAAAGATGAAGTATATGAAAACCTTCATTATTGTTGTAAATATGACAGGAAATTAAAAAATGAAAAATGAAAAAATCTCTTCTAATTATAATATGTCTACTTTTTTTAGCATTAATCACCAAAAGTCAAAATGCAACTAATTTTATTACTGATGATTGTAATGGAATAAATCATAATTTATTTAATGAATTAGATAACGGAGATGTAATTGTACTTGCCTGGGTAATGCCCTGTGGACCATGTGCTACATATGCTGGGTATGCTGAGAGCGCTGTAGAAACTTTTGCAACTTCACATCCTGGAAAAGTTAAATTTTATATGGTTGATGATTTTGCAAATTCTAATTGTCAATATCTTTCTAGCTGGGCAGCAAATTACAATATTTCAACTGATGCAATTTTTTCAAGCTCTGATATTAATATGAATGATTATGGTGGTCCAGGAATGCCAAAAGTTGTTGTAATTGGCAAATATAATTATAGTGTTTATTATAATGGAAATAACACAAGTATTACAAAAGCAGATGTTTCAAGTGCTATTAATCAAGCCTTAACTGAATCTATTTTAAACATCAATAACTCAGAAAATAGTTTCAAATTATTTCCAAATCCCACATCAGATTATCTTAACTTTACTGTACCACTAAAAAAAGATGATCAAATAGAAATTTTTAATAATTTAGGAGATAAGATATTAAATATTGATATTTTCAATAATTCTATTGATGTCAGTAAACTTGAAAAGGGGATTTATTTTTTAAATATTAAATCTGAAAAGACAAAATCTGTTTCAAAATTTATAATTATTTAACAATGCTTCGTTTTTTATTTAGTTGTATTATTTGTATTTGTATAAACTACCTATCATATTCTCAAGGTTGTTGTTCTGGAGGAGGAAGTAATCCAATTTCAGGTGATATTGCAACTGGTGTATTAGAAAAATATCAATTTGATTTTTCTACAAGTTATCAATACAATACTTCAAATATTATTTTTGAAGGTAATAAGCAAATAGATGAGGATGGATTTTATGACAAACTAAGTAGTGATTATCTATTTATTAAAACAGACTATGGACTATCTAATGATCTAACACTTTCACTTGCTACAGGTTATCACATTGAAAAAGCCCTACATATAAAAGGCGAAGATTCTACAAACTCATCATCAGGTTTTGGAGATTTAATCCTTTTACCTAGATACAGTATTTTTAATTCTTTAAACAATAGTGTTAGAACTGAAATCACTTTAGGTCTTGGTTTAAAAATCCCTATTGGTAGTCATCAAGATTCAATAGAAATTGTGCCAAACGTATGGGAATTGTTACCACCAACTATTCAATTATCAACCGGAGGAAATGATCTTATAATATATTCATCATTTTTAAAAAACAATAACAAAAAGAAAATTAGATTATTTGTCAATACACTTTACATTAAAAAAGGATATAATTCTTTAGATGATAAATTTGGAGATTATGCAAGTTTATCTTTTTACGCTGGAAAATCATTTTTAGAAAATTGGAGTATTACCGCTCAAATTAAAGGGGAATGGGTTGGTAAATTGTCAGCTACTTCAGAAAAGATAAGCGCGTTAAATCTTGATGAAAATTATTTTGACAAAATCCAATGGGAAGCTAAAAGAGATGCAACTGGTGGAACAAAAATATTTTTTTCACCTCAATTAAATTATTCTCATAATAACTTAACTGTATATGCTTTATATGAGGTTCCTATTTATCAAAATTTAAATGATATTCAATTTGGATCTCTACTGCAACTAACTTTTGGCTTAAACTATAGATTTTTTTTTAAAAAAGATTCATAAAGGACTATGATAAAAATTAAGGAATTGAATCAAAATCTATATCATCTATTGTGATATCATCTTCAATAATTAATGGCACTAATATTTTAGCTTGTTCCGTTTCTATAAAAATAGCTGCTACTTTTTTATTTCTGAATGTGATAGCAATTTTTTTTTCACCATTTGACAATTTCTCATCAACTAAGTTTCTTAAACTAGAACTTAATTGATTGTATGCTGTTATTAAATTTTTTTTACTCATATTTTTTTTTTACTAAATAAAGCTCATGAGAAATTTCAAATTCGTTTTTTAAAAAAAGATTTACAGATGATTTCCTACAATAAGATTCAACAAGATACTTTTTGTGTAAACTTCTAACATATTCGTCTCTTTTAGAAAACAACAAATTATAGACCCCCTTAAAACGATATTGTTTTTTTACAAAAGCCCCCTGATACCTAATTATATTTCTTTCTCTAAATTTTAATGAACACTTTCCAATAATATCTCCCTTAATATTTGTTGCTAAAAATAAAATCAAAGATTTATCTACTTCTAACACAGAAATATTAACCTCAATATTAGTATCCTTAATTGTTTTTATTATCACAATAATTATTATTTATTGCAAATGAAGCTATATTTATCAAAAAATATTAAAAACTAACATAATTAAGTAAATTTTCTTTAATTTTATAAATATTTAGTAAAAATTACGAATAACAAGCTTTTTAAAACATTTATTTAGAAAAAAATACTATGGATAAAATTGATTTAAGAATACTATCAATTCTTGAAAAAAACTCTAACACCCCAATTAAGATTATATCAAACAAATTAAACCTCAGTGTAACACCAATATATGAGAGAATAAAAAAGTTAGAGAAAAAGAAAATTATTAAAAAATATGTTGCATTAATAGATTATCAAAAACTTGATGCATCAATCAAAGTTCTGATTAATATCACAATTAAAAATCATGATCAAGAAATGAGAAATCTATTTGTAGAAAATATTATGAAACTTGATCAAATTAATGAACTTCATCATACTTCAGGAAGTTTTGATTTCGTCGCTATAGCAATGTTTTTTTCAATAATTGAATATAAAGATTTCCTTATTTCAAAATTATCTTCTATACCTAATATACAAGATATTGAAAGTCAAATAGTACTTGAAACTCATAAAGATGAAAAATCTATTGTTCAAAGAAAAAAAATATCAAATTAAAATCTAAGAATATGATTAGAGATGTTTTAGCTGTTATAATAGGGGTAGTATTAGGTAATCTTGCAATTATGGGACTTCATAGCTTGGGGACTGTATTTTATCCATTACCTAAAGAACTAGATATAAGCAACACTTTAGAAATTGCTGAATATATAAAAATAGCACCGCTTGGATCTATGTTGTTTGTAATGTTAGCACACTTAGGAGGGACTTTTATTTCAGGAATTTTCACAACCTTGATAAGTAAAAATATTATACCTATTTATATCATTGGTAGTTTTTTTACTATATCAGGAATGTACAATTTGTATATATTACCACACCCATTGTGGTTCAATATTGAGATACTCCTTTATTTTCCAGCTGCTATGTATAGTCATAAATTAATGAATAAACTATTCTAATGATATTTCATTAATTTTAAATATTCATGATAAAGGTGGTAATTCTTTAATTGCAATACTTGTCGTATAAATAGAATAATTTCCATATAAATTAAACTATTAGAATAGTTAAAGTTTAAAGAAATTTTGTTGTGATTTAAATACTATTTGTTGTAAAATACTGCTATCTTTTACTTATTTGCATGTGAACCATCGCAATTTCCATTTGAATCTTTAGTATTTCCACACACACATTTTTTTTCATTATCTGTACTCATTGTTTTTATTTTTAGGTTAACATTATTATTCAAATTTAAATAATATCTCAATCTTAAAACAGCATAACTGCTTGATTATTAAAAATTTATATTTAGATTAAATAAAAATTAGAAAATATATTTATGTTGTTTTATGTGTACGATAAACTTTTCTTAGCTTTGATTGAATATATATTTTCACTTAAAAAAATTAATTAAATAAATAAAATGGTACAAATTTTAATATTAGCTCAATTAATAGTTTCAATATCTGTTATAGTTGTTTGGGTTTTTAGAAGAGATAATATAGACATAGAATTTAAATTATATAAATTATCTAATCTTACTAAAAACATTATTGGAGCATTAAAAATTTCATTAGCAACTATGCTAATTTTGGGTATTTGGTATAGTGAACTTTTATTAATTTCATCATTATCTATGGCCTTTTTGATGCTTTGTGCTCAATATTTTCATTTTAGAGTTAAAAATCCATTTCACAAGTATATACCTTCATTATTATTACTTACATTATCTTTGTTAATCGCATATTTACAGAGTGAGCTTTGATTTCTGTAAGCTTTAAATGATTTATAAAAATAAAAAATGCTTTTAGAAAATATACTTATTTATTTTTCAGCCTTTTCATTTATTTTCTATTCGATTAATTCTCTATATTCAAAAAGATTAATTTCAGAATTTGACAGATGGGGATATGGTAAATTCAGATTTTTAATTGCATCTTTTCAGCTTCTTGCTGGAATTGGATTTATTATTGGCATATTTTTTTCTTTTTTGATTAGTATAGTATCATTCTTACTGTTTGTTATGATGGTTGTTGCAATTTACGTTAGAATAAAAGTAAAAGATAATTTTGTTCAAATTTTTCCTGCTATTTTTTATGCTTTACTAAATCTATTTATTTTTTACAATTCCATTTAATAATGAAAAAAATACTTTTCTTTTTTATCAGTATGATAATGGAGAAGTAGAAAAGAAAATTATTATAGACTAAATTTAAATTCATCATTTAAATTTTTATTTCTTAAAGATTTTAGCGTAAAAACCCTTAGTTGAATTTATACATAAATGATTAATTTTGTTTTTATGAATATTAAATTCAATAAGAACGAAGACTTCAATAAACTTTTAATTTCAGATCTTCATAAACGTTTTGCAAAAGTAAAATTAGGAGGTGGAAAGGAACGAATTAAAAAGCATGTTGCAAAGGGTAAGATGACAGCTCGTCAAAGAGTTGATTATCTATTAGATAGTAAAGCGAAATCGATAGAAATTGGCGCTTTTGCCGGAGACAATATGTATAAAGAGCACGGTGGTTGTGCCTCTGGAGGTGTAGTTGTGAAAATTGGTTATATAAAAGGCAAACAGTGTATTGTAGTTGCAAATGATGCAACTGTTAAAGCGGGAGCATGGTTTCCTATTACTGGAAAAAAGAATTTAAGAGCTCAAGAAATATCAATTGAAAATAAAATTCCAATAATTTATTTAGTTGACTCTGCCGGAGTGTATTTGCCAATGCAAGATGAAATTTTTGCTGATAAAGAACATTTTGGTAGAATCTTTAGAAACAATGCTGTAATGAGCAGCTTGGGAATTTCACAAATATCAGCTGTAATGGGAAGTTGTGTTGCGGGTGGGGCATATCTTCCAATTATGAGTGATGAATCGATTATTGTAGATAAAACTGCTAGTATTTTCTTAGCAGGAAGTTATCTAGTAAAAGCAGCAATTGGAGAAAATATTGATAACGAAACACTAGGAGGAGCAACGACCCATTGTGAGATTTCTGGCGTTACAGATCACAAAGCTAAAAATGATAAAGATGCTTTAGATAAAATAAAACGCATTGTTGAAAAAATTGGTGATTTTGATAAAGCTGGTTTTAATAAAGTTAAAAGTGAAGCGCCAAAAGAAAATGAAGAGGAGATTTTTGGTATTTTACCTAAAGAAAGAAACTCTCCTTATGATATGCTAGAAATTATCAAGCGTTTGGTTGATAAATCAGAATTTGATCAATATAAGGAAGGTTATGGAAAAACTATTATAGCAGGTTATGCAAGAATAGATGGTTGGTCTGTTGGTATTGTTGCCAATCAACGAAAACTAGTTAAAACAAAAAAAGGAGAAATGCAATTTGGTGGAGTGATTTATAATGACTCTGCCGATAAAGCAACTAGATTTATTGCTAATTGTAATCAGAAAAAAATACCATTGGTTTTCTTACAAGATGTAACTGGTTTTATGGTTGGTAGCAAATCTGAGCACTCAGGAATAATTAAAGATGGAGCAAAAATGGTAAATGCTGTAAGTAATTCTGTAGTTCCAAAATTTACAATTATAATTGGAAATTCATACGGAGCAGGAAATTATGCTATGTGTGGAAAAGCATATGATCCAAGATTAATTGTTGCTTGGCCAAGTGCCGAATTAGCTGTTATGAGTGGTAGCTCAGCTGCTAAAGTTTTACTACAAATAGAAACTGCATCATTAAAAAAGCGAGGAGAAAAGATTACTTCCGAAGAGGAGGCTGAATTATTTGATCAAATAAAATCACGCTACGATGAGCAAATATCTCCCTATTATTCCGCCGCTAGAATGTGGACAGATGCAGTTATTAATCCATTAGATACCAGAACATGGATCTCAATTGGGATTGAAGCAGCAAATCATGCTCCAATCGAAAAACAATTTAACATGGGAGTTTTACAGGTTTAGATTTAAACTTATTTTTAAAAAAAAGAAATGGATGGGATATTTTAATGAGGAACATAATTTATTTAGAGATAGTTTAAGTGAATTTCTTGAAAGAGAGGTAAGACCAAATATTGAAGAATGGGAAAAGGCTGGAAGAATACCAAAATCTATTTGGCAAAAAATGGGTAAGATGGGTTTTTTGGGCTTGACATTTCCTCAAAAATATGGTGGAGGAGATTTAGACTTTTTTTTTGAGGTAATATTTAACGAAGAGCTAGGAAGATTAAATAGTGGTGGTTTTGTTATTACTCAACAAGTTGTACAATACATGTCAACTCCATATATTTATAAATATGGAAGTGATAAATTAAAAGAGAAATACCTTCCTGGAATAATTTCAGGAGATCTAATAGGTTGTATTGGAATAACAGAGCCTGATGCAGGATCAGATACAAAAAATATACAAACCAGAGCAGAACTTGTTGATGATCATTATTTAATTAATGGATCTAAAACATTTATTACAAATGGATTATATGGTGATTTTGTTGTTCTTGTTGTAAAAACAGATACAAGTGCTGGATCAAAAGGAGTTAGTTTAATTTGCGTAGATCTTGATTTAAAAGGGATTACTAAAAATAAAATCAATAAACTTGGTTGGCACTCTTCTGATACTGCAGAAATTGGTTTTGACAATGTAAAAGTTCCCAAAGAAAACTTAATTGGTGAGGAAGGAGAGGGTTTTTATTATTTAATGAACGGTTTACAACTTGAAAGACTTTGTTTTTTACCAAGCAATGTTGCAACCATGGAGTATGCTTTGTCTGTTTCTTTAGATTATATGTCACAAAGAAGAGCCTTTGGAAGAACAATAGATAAGTTTGAAGTTATAAGACATAAAGTATCTCACTTGTCCTCTGAACTTGAAGCATTAAAAGCTTTCAGCTATTACTGTTGTGATTTATTTGATAAAGGCATTTACGATGTTAAGTTGTGTTCTATGGGTAAATTACTTGTTACCGAATTACACGAGAAGATTTCTACTGAATGTCTTCAATTCTTTGGAGGAAATGGCTTTACTGAGGACTATCCCATGGCAAGAATGTTTAGAGATTCTAGAGTTGGCACTATAGGTGGAGGTACTTCAGAAATTATGAGAGAAATTATTGCTAAGGTAATTATTGATGATGTTAAGTATTTAAAAGCAAAATCAAATATTAACTCAAAAGAAAATTTAATAAATTTTAGTACAGATTATTTAAATAAAGAAAAAACAAATCCTTCAGAAGCATTTGATAATTATGATTTTTCAATAGCAACAAAGGCATTAGTAATTTCTGATAATACAATAAATACTACAATAAAGCATATCAACCAAGCTGATGATAATGGTTCAAAAAAAAGTAGTTCACAAGTAATAAGGCATCAAATTGCTCAAATGGCTTCAGAAATTGAGTGTTATAAACAGTTTGTGAATTCATTATCTAATAAACTAAAGTTGACAGAAAATTTAGATAAAGAAATCTTAATGGCAAAATTAACATCGATGCAATTAATGGATAAGGTCGTCTCTCAATGTTTTGAAATATTTGGAAACTATAATGATTTAAACGATCATCCATTGAATGAGATTTTTCATACTTCGAAGAAGATTCAAATTTCTAACAACAAGAGAGATTTACACGAAAATATTGCTAAATTTATAATAGAAAATTAAACTTCAGCAGTAATAGTTAGTTTTTAATTTCTAATAAAATTCATTAAAAATTGTAGAAGACTTATTCAAACAATTCTCAAAATGCAATGAATTAATATTATTAGATGTTTTTTGAGAGTTTAGATAAGATATTATTTTTTCTGTAGGTATGTTGCCAACTGTTTGATCACTTGCCATAGGACAGCCTCCAAAGCCTTTAATAGCACCATCAAATCTTCTACACCCTGCTTTAAATGCACTATCTAATTTTTCATAGCATGTTTTTGGGTCTGAGTGAAGGTGAGCACCAAATTCTATATTAATATGATTCTTTATTAAAGAGTTAAAAATATTTTTTATTAATTCTGCATTGGATGATCCAATAGTGTCACTTAGAGATATCGTTTTAACTCCCATTTTACTTATCTCATTGACCCAATGGTTAATAATATCTAAATCCCATGGATCACCATAGGGATTACCAAAACACATTGATAAATAAACAACAACTTCTTTATTTGCTTTTTCTGCAACAGAAATTATTTCAGCTAATTCATTAACTGAATCATTCATACTTTTATTTGTATTTCTAAGCTGAAAGCTTTCAGAGATTGAAAAGGGATAGCCCACATAACTTATTTTTTCAAATTTTGAAGCATTTATAGCACCCATTTTATTAGCAACAATAGCTAAAAGTTTAGAATTGGAATTTGTTAGGTCAATTGAGTCAATAATTATTGAAGTATCTGAAAGTTGAGGAATAGCTTTTTTAGAAACAAAACTCCCAATATCAACAATGTCAAAGCCAACATCAACTACACTTTGTAAATAATTCAACTTTATTTTTGTGGGAATAAAAGTCTTTATGCCTTGCATAGCATCTCTTGGGCATTCTATGATTTTTACTTTATCTAACATTGAAATAAAAATAAAGCTATTTTTTTATTTTTTGGATATTTTTAATTCTTTTGGTAGAATTAATGTAAAACTATTTAGATTGCCTTAAGAATGAGAATATGTTAGAATTATATAAATGAAGACAGACAAGAGATATTGCAGGAATATATGCTATTTCGTTGGAAATATGCAATAAAAAATATGTTGAATTTAAAGTAACAAGCAATAGGCCAAGCCAACTTATAACTAAGGAGAATTTCATCCATTCTTTACTTCTATGATTATTTGTTACATGAACAACTGCAAAAAAAGCAACAACTAAAAATATATAATCTATTGATTGCCACCATGTTGGTGTTTCACTACAACAAACAGCAGAAGAAGACTTAACTAAAAAAACAAATGGTGTAGCCAAACAGTGTATTAAGCAAAGAAAACTTGCTGATGCACCTATTAAATCAGATTTGTGTGTTAATTTGTATATCATTAATAATTTAAATATTTACAAATTTAAATAATTAACGCAAATCAGTTGCGTTTTGTTTTTTAAAAAATTATTTTCTTTTTCACCGTACCATCTTCATATAAATAAAAAAGTAATTTGTTTTTTTCTTTTAAACTTTCAGCTCCTAAAATATTAAATACTTTTTTTTCTTTGACGTTAGACTCTGCTATATTTTGAATCTCTGTCGTATTTAAGCATTTAGAATTTACTTCAATATTATAAAAAAAGTAATAATAGCCTGGTTGAGATGCACTTGAGCCTTTTATATTTAGCATGTCAGCAATGTTATATGGGTAATTTGATCCAGTGTTGTTTCTAAAAAGACCTGAATTATTATTTGCTAGTCCTAATTGTAAATTTGTTCCAACTGGAACATCAAAATTTAAAATTATATTCTGTTTTCCTGGTGAAACATTTAGTGTGGTATCATCAATTACATTTCCATTATTATATCTCAACTCAAAAGTTATACTTTTGAAATCCTCCGCATATATATCACACGATTTAATCAAACAATTATCATAACTATCAAAAATAAGATGTTGATTATTATAGAAATATGAACCACTTCCAATATTATTATCCATTGCACCTCCAAAGAAGGTATTCACATTTGCAGCTGAATTATAGTTTGATGCTGTGGGATTCATACAGCCAAGTACTGCTTGAGTACAGCTTCCATCATCAAAACACGCATTTACATTAAAATTAATAGCATTAGGGTTTGTGCAGCCAGAAATATAACAACAACTTCCATCATCTGTTATTGCTTGTATAGAAAAATTAAATGCTAAGGAATCAGTACAACCACATTGTTGGTCTAATTTATATTTAACTACTGAAACAGGTAGTGAGGGGGTATTGTAATTATTGTTTTGACCTAAAAGAAAATATACATCACAGCCAATAACAAAATTTCCTGGAGCCCAAATTGCATCACCTGGGTGAGATGCTAATTGATTCCAAACATCAATTATTGGATCGTATTGCCAAAACTCACCATTATTTAATGGGTTATGATCATCACCGTCTCCACTGAGAATATAGCCTTTACCATTATATGTAAATTGTGTGCCGGCTACTCTTGCTTCAGATGGAAAATTTGATAGCTGTAACCAACTATCATTTGAGGGGTCATATCTGTAAAAATCATTATATATATAAGAATTAGCTGATGGATTACTTCCTGGCCCTGTAACACTTCCATGTCCAAAGCCTACATAAGCATAATTTCCTAATCCAAAGTAGAACGGATGATGTCTATTATTACCTATTATATCACTTTTTTGACTCCAACTATCTGAACTTATATCATATTGCCACCAATCTCCTAAATTACCATTATCATTACTTCCACAGCCTACATATATTTTATTATTAACAACTATCATTGCTGGATGATTTCTACCACTTCCAATAAAACTTGAAAGTTGTAGCCAAGAGTCGTTGTTCATGTTATATTCCCACCAATCGGTTGGGAATGTACCATTATCAGTTGAGCCAAAACCTAGGTATGCTTTATTACCAATTGATACGCCATAGGAATACCCTCTTCCTGTTCCTGGAAAATCTTGTAATTGAGACCATGTGTCTGAAGATTTATCATATTTAAAAACATCGTTCATATAACTTCCAGAAACAACAAAGCCATAATTATCATTAGAAAAAGTAATGGGATGATGTCTTCCGTCTCCAATAAAATTTGAAACATTTATCCAAGATTGAGAAAATGATAAAAAAGGAAATAATATTAAAATTATGTAAATTTTCTTCATATAATCTATTGTTTTATTAGTGATTCTTCTTTTTCTAATACAAAAGTTGCTAGATTTTTAATCTCAGTAATTTTCATATTTTTTACACTATTAGACGATAAAAAATTCAATTATCTTAAATTTTTTAGAGTTTTTCTAATTTTTTTTTTTGATTTAAGATTTGCAAAGATAAGTATATAAGTGCAACTCATTTGCGTTACTAAACAAAATAATTATTAAATACTATTTTGTTTAAAATATGTTTTTTTAATTTGCTAAAGATTATGGATATTCAAAACCTAATAGATAACACTTTTAAAAAATACGGATTAAAGAAAACAATCTTCAGAAAAGAATTATTTAAACTTTTTTATGATTCTTTAAATTCATTATCAGCAAAAGAAATATCCAAACAATTTTCCTCGTCAACTGATAAAGCTTCAATTTATAGAGCTTTAGACTCATTTGAAAAAAGTGGTCTAATACATCAGGTTCCAGATAAAAATAATTTATTAAGATATTCTCTCTGTAAAAGCGAGTGTAAACCAAATAATCATGCTCACGATCATGCTCACTTTTTATGTTCAGTTTGTGAGGAAACTTTTTGTTTAGATGACTTTAAATTACCGTCTGCTAAAAGTCACAATGGTTTTTTAATAAATCATTTAAAAATAATTATGGAGGGAACATGTGTTCGATGTAAAAGCATATAAGTTTTTTCATTTAACATATTTATTATTAATAGTTAGATTATTATGTTTACAAAATGAAAAGAATTTTAATACTTTTAGTTTTTATATCATCATATGTTTTTGGTCAAAATCCAAATTATTCGGAAGATATTGCTCCAATTATCTATAATAAATGTTTACAATGTCATCATTCAGGTGGAATTGGTCCTATATCATTAGAAACTTATCCTAATGCTGTGTCGAACGCTGGATTAATTCAACATGTTGTTTCAACGGGTGAGATGCCGCCATGGCCTCCCGACACTACATATCAGCGTTTTGCTTATGAAAATATCTTATCTATAGATGAAATTGCAAAAATTACAGACTGGATTATAGCAGGAGTTCCTCTTGGTGATACCAACTTATTACCTCAAATGCCCACTTTTTCTAATAATTCAAATTTTGGTCCAGCAGATTTAGAAATTCAAATTCCAACTTATTCAAGTACTGCAACTTCAAGTACTGATGACTATGTTTGTATCTCTATTCCTTCTGGATTACTTCAAGATAGACAAGTTAGAGCTATTGAAGTTATTCCGGGTAATATTGAAATAGTACACCATGTAATTGTTGCTATTAATGAGTTTGGTAGTCCTTCAATAACTATAACGCCAAATTGTATGGCTCCAATGGGTGGAGATCAAGTATATACTTATGCTCCCGGCTCACTTCCAATTGAATTTCCTGTTGATTCATTAAATAAATTTGGTATTGAGATTCCAGCTAACAGCAGTATTGAACTTGGAATGCACTATCCAGAAGGAACTTTTGGTCAATTGGATAGTACAAAAGT
>CALJFR010000033.1 GCA_938073745.1 uncultured Flavobacteriales bacterium | reverse complement strand
TTCTAAACTTTAAGTATTTTTGACACTTAATTATTAAACCTTAAAGCTTATAGCATAAATTTCTACTTAAATTTTTATTAACTAAATTAAAGTAGTATGCTTTCAAGTAATCTTTCAGATCAAGAATTAGTAAAAAAATATATAAATGGAGATAACTACTCCTTTGAAGTTTTATTAAATAGACACAAAAATAGAGTCTTTGCTTTTATTATGTCTAAAATTAAAAATAAGGACCTTAGTGAAGATATCTTTCAAGATACTTATGTAAAAGTGGTTAATTCTCTTCAAAAAGGAAAATATAATGAAGAAGGTAAATTTCTTCCTTGGATAATGAGAATTGCACACAATCTAGTAATTGATCATTTTAGAAAGCAAAAGAAAATGCATATGGTCAGATCAAATAATGATTTTGATATTTTTGATATTATTAAAGATGATAGTATTAATGTTGATGATCGTTTAATTAGAGATCAAATTTTTAATGATTTAAGAGCTTTAATCAACTTATTACCAAATGATCAAAGGGAAGTTCTTAAGATGCGTTATTTTGAAGAGATGAGTTTTAAGAAAATTGCAGAGTATTTTGATGTCTCTATAAATACAGCTCTTGGAAGAATGCGTTATGCACTAATAAACCTTAGAGTTTTAAGCAAAAAAAGACATGTTGATTTACATAAATAGTTTTTTTTATAATATTTAACTTTACTTTTCGTTATTTATGTATTAATCAAAAAGGTATATATGCATAAAAACTCTACTAAAAGTAAAAAAAACTTAAATAAACATACTTCTAATAATTTAATCGATAAAAATGATGGCCCATCTCAAGAGACATTAAATTTCATTTTATCGTACTCAAAATCTGTAAAACACACATCAAAGGATAAGTTTTTATATTCATTAAATTAACTTAATCATTGATTTTCTAAAAAATTGATTTTTGTTAATAATTACTGATTTTATTTCATTAGCGTTATAGGATATTTTTAGTAATTTGTATAAAAATAAATTATGAGTGATAAAGAAAAAGATGCTAAACTTAAAGTTTTAGAGCTTACTCTAGGAAAACTAGAAAAATCATACGGAAAAGGTGTAGTAATGAAACTTGGTGATAAAATTGCTGAGGATATTGAAGTTATTCCAACCGGATCGATTGGTTTAGATTTAGCCTTAGGTGTAGGTGGTTATCCAAGAGGTCGTGTAATTGAAATTTATGGCCCTGAATCTTCTGGAAAAACTACCTTGACAATTCATGCAATTGCCGAAGTACAAAAACAAGGTGGTATTGCAGCATTTATTGATGCTGAGCACGCCTTTGATTCTGTTTATGCTTCTTCTTTAGGTGTAGACATTGATAATCTTTTAATTTCACAACCCGATAATGGTGAACAAGCTTTAGAAATTGCTGATCATTTAATAAGTTCTGGAGCTGTTGATCTAGTAGTTATTGATTCAGTTGCTGCATTAACTCCTAAATCTGAGATAGATGGAGAAATGGGTGATTCTAAGATGGGTTTACATGCAAGGCTAATGTCACAAGCATTAAGAAAATTAACAGCTACTATTAGTAAAACAGGTTGTACATGTATTTTTATCAATCAGATACGAATGAAAATCGGTGTAATGTTTGGTAATCCAGAAACTACTACAGGAGGAAATGCTCTGAAATTTTACTCTTCAATTAGACTCGATATTAGAAGAATTGGAGCTATTAAAAATGGCGAAAATATTACTGGAAATAGAACCAGAGTTAAAGTTGTGAAAAATAAAGTAGCTCCTCCGTTTAAAAAAGTTGAGTTTGATATAATGTTTGGGCAAGGAATCTCAAGATCTGGAGAAATACTTGATAAAGCTGTAGATCTTGATATTGTAAATAAAAGTGGATCGTGGTTTAGTTATAATGACACTAAACTTGGCCAAGGAAGAGATGCAGTTAAGCAAATGATTTCTGATAACCCTGAGTTATGCGAAGAAATAGAAACCAAAATAAAGGAGATTTCAGCTTAAATGACTTATGAGATTAATTTTCTTTTTATTCTCTTTATCTCTTTTTTTTTCTTGTCAAACTAATAATAAAGATTCTAAAACAGAAAAATCTGATATTGTTTTGCTTTCTGAAAAAATTAATCAGAATCCAAATGATGTCAATTTGATTTTAAATCGGGTAAATTATAATTTAAATTTAAAAAAATACGAATCTGCATTATTTGATTTAAATCAATGTTTGTCAATAGACTCTTTAAATAGCAGATGTAATTTTCTAGCTGCCTTTTGTTATTTCGAAATTTCTAAATATGATCAAACAAAATCCGAGTACGGAAAACTCGCCTTAGATTGTATTAAAAATTCTATAGAAATTGATCCTGATAATTTTTTGGCATTTTCTTTATATGGAGAAATAAATATAGCATATGGAAGATATAAGCAAGCCATTGATTGTTTTAATAAATCTTTAACCAAAGAGTATAATCAATACAAAATTCATCACTTAATGGGTTATGCATTTAAAAAATTAAGACAAGATGATGAAGCAATTAATTGTTTTCAAAATAGTATTAATATTAATCCTGAGTATATTGAACCTTATATTGAATTAGCTTTAGTTTATCAAGGTATGAATGATACATTAGCAGAAACATATTATTTAAATGCTTTGAAAATTGATTCTTCAAACGTAATTTCCATGTATAATTTAGCTCTTTATTACCAAAGTAACTTTCTTTATAACAAAGCTCTTGAGACATATAATTTATTGCTTGCTTTTGATGCATTTAATGCTAACACTCATTATAATATTGGATTTATTCATATGGAACTTGATTTGCATGATATAGCTGTAAATAATTTTGCAGATGCAATATATTCTAATCCAAGTTTTTTTGAATCTTATTACGCTAGAGGAATTTGCTTTGAAACAATTGGTAATATTGCACAAGCTGAGGTTGATTATAAACGCGCAATAGAGATTAATCCGGAATATAATTTTGCTATTGATGCTTTAGAAAACTTAAATAAAAATAATTTAAAATATAAATAGATGAGTATACAAAATTTAATAAGTGAAGACATAAAGAAAGCCATGTTAGCTAGAGAAGTAGATAAATTAGCTGCTTTAAGATCTGTTAAGTCTGCTATTTTACTGGAGGCTTCAAAGGATGGTAGTTCAGAAATATCTGATGATATTGCTTTAAAAATTATTATTAAGCTTGTAAAGCAAAGAAAAGATTCTGCTCAGATTTATAAAGAACAGAATAGACCTGATTTAGAAAGCGATGAGTTAAAGCAACTTAAGTATTTAGAATTTTATCTGCCTGAACAATTATCAAATGATGAAATTGAAACTATAGTAAACAAAATTATAGTTGATAATAATGCAAGTTCAATGAAAGATATGGGGAGAGTTATGGGGTTAGCTTCCAAAGTATTGGGTGGAAAAGCTGATGGTAAATTGATAGCCCAAATTGTAAAAGAAAAATTGTCTTAATAGGTGCTTACCAGCTAATCTCCCAATCTTTAAAATCAGCAGCTAGACAATCTATTTTATAATCTTTTCTTCCTCCTACAATTTCTTGAATCTTATTTTTTGCTGTATTTCGTATTCCATTAAGCCCATGAGTTAGCTCGAGATTATTTCCATCCTTAATCCCATTTCTGTAATTAGACTCATTATGCCATATGTGAAGGTTCATTTGAGATAATACTATAATTGCTCTTATTGTTTTAGCGTCAATTGATTCGCTTTTTTCATCAAGTAATAATTGTATATCATTTACTATATCTTGGATTTCAGAAGAGTATTCATCTTTGTGCTCACTTATAAATACTTCTTTTAACTGAGCAATTGATAAACGATCAACTAACTCGCTAAGAGTAGGTAAATACTTTCTGTTATTCATGATAATTATTTTAGGCTAAGTGCAATTGTTTTAAACGCTTCTGGATGATTCATAGCTAAGTCAGCAAGAACTTTTCTGTTCAACTCAATACCATTTGCATGAATTTTGCCCATAAACTTAGAGTAAGACATTCCGTGTAATCTAGCACCAGCATTTATTCTTTGAATCCATAAAGCTCTAAAGGTTCTTTTTTTATTTTTTCTATCTCTATAAGCATAGAGCATTCCTTTTTCAACAGCATTTTTTGCAACTGTGTGAACGTTTTTTCTTCTACCAAAATAACCTTTGGCTGATTTTAATATTTTTTTTCTTCTTGCTTTTGCAGCAACTGAATTTACTGATCTTGGCATTTCTTTTTATTTTTTTAGTAAATAGTGACTAAAAGTCCTTTTAAAGACTATTTACCTGGTTAATAACCTAATTATATACAGAGTTGAGCTTTTACACTCTTAACATCTGATTCATGAACTAAACCTGTTTTTGTTAGATTTCTCTTTTGCTTAGTACCCTTTTTAGTTAAAATATGCGATTTAAATGCATGTTTTCTTTTAATTTTTCCTGAACCTGTAAGCTTAAATCTTTTTTTAGCTCCGGCTTTAGTTTTCATTTTTGGCATGTTTTCTAATACTTTTAATTTTTCTTTTTTGGTGCTACAATCATTATCATTTTTTTTCCGTCAAGTTTTGGCATGTTTTCAACTATCCCATAATCCTCTAGTGCTTGGGCCAATCTCAACAGAAGGATTTCTCCCTTGTCTTTAAATATTATCGTTCTTCCTCTAAAAAAAACAAACGCTTTAACTTTTGCTCCATCTTGTAAAAATTTGATGGCATGTTTTAGTTTAAAATCAAAATCATGTTCTCCCGTATTTGGTCCAAATCTTAGTTCTTTTACTACTACTTTAACAGCTTTAGATTTAATTGCCTTTTGTTTTTTCTTTTGATCATAAATAAATTTTTTATAATCAATAATTTTACAAACGGGTGGCTCAGTCTTTGGTGATATTTCAACTAAATCTAGAGACATTGAATTTGCAATTTTTAATCCTTCATCAAGCGAAACAATTTTGGATTCAATATTTTCACCTACTATTCTAATAAAAGCTGCAGTAATTTCTTTATTTGTTTTATGCTGTTTTTCAACTACAACTCTACCTCTATATCTTTTTCTTAAAGCGATTTTTTATTTTTTTAGTTTATAAATGTTATTAATTCTCTAATTTCTTTTTGAACAATATTAATAAATTGTTCGATTTCAATACTTCCTATATTTTCTCCTCCGTGTTTTCGGACTGTAATTTTGTTTTCATTCTCCTCTCTCTCTCCAACAACTATGATAAATGGGATTTTTGAAACTTCTGCATCTCGTATTTTTCTACTAGTAGTCTCAGCCCTTTTATCAATAGGGCCGCAAATATCGTAATTTTTTAGTAATTGACTGACATTTTCAGCATATTCGTGGAATTTTTCACTAATTGGTAAAATAATAAATTGTTCAGGACTTAGCCATAGAGGGAAATTACCACTGCAATGCTCTATTAAAATTGCGACAAATCGTTCTAAAGAGCCAAATGGGGCTCTATGTATCATTACAGGTCTGTGCTTTTGATTATCCTTTCCTGTGTATTCTAGTTCAAACCTATCAGGTAATGCATAATCAACTTGAATTGTTCCTAATTGCCATTCTCTTCCAATAGCATCTCTAACCATAAAATCAAGTTTAGGACCATAAAATGCAGCTTCTCCATATTCAACAATAGTATCAAGACCTTTTTCCTCAGCAGCTTCAAGAATTTCTTGTTCTGCTTTATCCCAATTTTTTTCTGATCCTATATATTTTGTCTTGTTTTTTTTATCTCTTAACGAAATTTGAGCTTTAAAGTCTGTAAAATTTAATGCTTTAAAAACATATAATACTAAATCAATTACATTCTTAAATTCACTTTTAACTTGATCAGGACGTACAAATAAATGTGCATCATCTTGAGTAAAACCTCTAACTCTTGTTAATCCATGCAATTCTCCAGACTGTTCATATCTGTAAACTGTACCAAATTCGGCAAACCTTACAGGAAGATCTTTATATGAATATTGTTTACTTTTATAAATTTCACAGTGATGAGGACAGTTCATAGGTTTTAATAAGAACTCTTCATTTTCTTGAGGAGTTTTAATTGTTTGAAATGAATCTTCACCATATTTTTCGTAGTGACCTGAACAAACATATAAATCTTTATTTCCAATATGTGGAGTGATAACTGGTAAATACCCCGCTTTTTCTTGTGCTTTTTTTAGAAAGTTTTCTAATTTTTCTCTAAGCTTAGCCCCTTTCGGTAACCAAAGAGGAAGTCCTTGACCAACTTTTTTAGAAAAAGTAAAAAGCTCCATTTCTTTTCCTAATTTTCTATGATCTCTTTTTTTAGCCTCTTCCAGCAATTGCAAATGACTAGTGAGTTCTTTTTGTTTTTGAAAACTAATCCCATAAACTCTGGTCATTTGTTTCCTTTTTTCATCTCCTCTCCAGTAGGCTCCGGCAACATTTAATAACTTAATTGCCTTAATCCTAGAAGTATTATCAATATGAGGACCTCTACATAAATCAGTGAACTTTCCTTGAGAGTAAAATGAAATATCTCCATCTTTTAAATCTTCTAAAAGTTCAAGTTTATATTCATCTCCTTTATTTTTAAAAAAATCGATAGCATCTTTTTTGCTAATTTCTTTTCTTTCGAAATTATTTTTTTCACGAGCCAATGATAACATTCTTTCTTCAATTTTTGAGAAGTCATCAGATGATAATGACCTACTTTCTCCAAGATCAATATCATAATAGAAACCATTGTCAATAGCAGGTCCTATTCCGAGTTTAACACCAGGAAAAAGCTCTTCAAGTGCTTCGGCCATTAAATGTGCAGAAGAATGCCAAAAACATTTCTTACCTTCAATATCATTAAAAGTATGTAGTTTTAGATTACAGTCTTTTGTAATCGGTCTATTGATATCCCAAACTTCATTATTAATTGTCGCTGATAAAACATTCCGTGCTAAGCCTTCACTTATTGTTCTAGCAATTTCAAAAGCATTAATTCCCTTTTCAGCCTTTAAAACTTTTCCGTCTGGAAGTGTAATATTTATCATGTTTAACACCAATTTATATAAGGCAAAGATAATAATATCATTATAAAAGATGTTTTAAAATTTACCATATAATATTGAAAATTAATTTTGTTTTTAAAAAATTTGATTATTATCAATTTTTTTTAAAAAATCAATGGATTCAGGACCTAAATTAAATATTAAATCAAGAATAGATAAATCTTTTATAAAGTCATTTTTAGTAAAATAAACTTGATCATATTTATAATCTTCCTTTGAACAAAAACCATAATTTCTATAATCAGTTGAATTATTAATATTTTCAAAAAATTTAGTATAATTTATATTTTGATTTAATTTTAAAAAATCCATTACTATTAAATGTGATTTTAGACTGAAGTCAATTAAAAATTTTTCTTTTAAATTAAAAATTTTAGAAATTTTTTCTTTGTAATAATCAAAAAAAGGAGATGAATTGTAGCATGTTATTATAGATCTTAAATGAATTTTTTGCCAAGGTTCATTATAACAGATTCTAATATCTTTAATTTTTGTTTTTGAGCTATTTTTTCTAATTCTTGGAATAGATAAATTTAATTTTCCACTAGAACTATTTATAATGCACCTGCTTCTAACTGTTTGTTTAATAAAGTTTTCATGTTTTTCTAGAACATAATTGTCAGATTTGACCAATATTGAGTAATAGGGGATTGGACCGAAATATGAGGTTGGTAATATTATTTGATTATTTAACACTTGTAAATAATCTGTCCCATCTTATTTTTTTAATTCCTTTGGCATTTTTATCCCAACTCATCCAAACAAAGAGAGCTTTGCCAACGATATGATTTTCAGGAACAAATCCCCACATTCTTGAATCAGCTGAATTATGTCTATTATCACCCATTAACCAATAGTAATTCATTTTAAATGTATATTCATTAGTTAAACTATCATTAATAAATATATTACTGTCTAATACTTTGAGTGAATTTGATTCATATCTTTCAATAATATCTTTGTAAATTGGGAGATTTTTTGTTGTTAATTTAACTTTTTCTCCAGCTTTTGGAATTATTATTGGACCAAACATGTCCTCATGCCAGTTGTAGGGGTTTTGTATAAGCCATTTATTAGGATTATTTTGTGGGCTAGAGAAAATATTATATTCTCCTTCACTAATTCTTTTTTCAACTAATTCAACATTATTAAATTTCTGTATTCCTTTATAACTCTCATCAGTTAGAAATAAGTTATACTCATTTGGGTTTTTTCCACGAGATCCTTCTGTAATATCAAACTTTTCATAAAGAATTTTTGGATTTAAGCCACTTCCTTTTGTTTTTACATTATAAACAAATTGCTTCTTCATACCCTCAGGTTCAACCTGATTTTGATCATTTACTATTAATTGACCATTTATTATTTCAATTTTGTCACCAGCAATACCAACGCATCTTTTTACGTAATTTTCTTTTTTGTCAACAGGCCTACCTAACTTTTCAGCTGGCCAATTAAAAACTACACAATCATTCCTTTCTATTTTTCCAAGACCTTTCATCCTATGATATGGAAGTTTAATTTTTTCTGAGTAAGATTTTTGATTTGTAAAGGGTAGAGTATGATGAACTAGTGGAAATGCTATAGGAGTCATTGGTGTTCGAGGACCATAGCTAACTTTACTTACAAAAAGAAAGTCTCCAATTAACATAGATTTTTCCATTGAAGATGTTGGAATAGTGTACGCTTCTATAAAAAAAGTTCTTAAAATGTGAGCAGCTACAACAGCAAATGCAATTGCTTCAATCCAGTTTCTAAGCTCACTTTTTGTAGATTTCTTTTTTTCTTTCTTTTTTTTCCAAAATTGCCAGCTAATTGTTTCAAAGAAAATTACATCAGCTAACAATAATGGAAGAAAATATAACCACTCACCATTAATCAGATAAACAAATATTGACCAAATCAGTGTAAAAAGTAGAAACAAAGCAATTTTAAAACTAGTTTTCATATATAAAATTTAAAAAACAAAAATATTAATTATTGGCTTAATACATCTTGCATACTAAAAATTCCATTTTTATTTCTTATCCACTCAGCAGCTTTTAGTGCACCATAAGCAAAACCATCTCTAATTTTTGCTTCGTGAACTATTTTTATGCTATCAATTTCAGATTCATACTTGATTTCATGAGTACCTATTTTATTTTCTATTCTGTGTGAGATAATATTTGGAGTTATTTTTAATTCCTTCTGTATGTCATTAGATAATGTTTTTGCAGTTCCACTAGGTTTGTCTAATTTTTCTAAATGATGAGTTTCAGAAATAGATGTTTTGTAAATCTTGTTTTGCATTAATTTTGCTAACACTATGTTTATCTTGAAAAACATATTCACTCCAATACTGAAATTTGAAGCATATAAAAATGCCCCATTGTGATGAGTGCATAATTTTTTGATTTCTTCTAATTTTTCAAGCCAACCAGTTGTACCAGAAATAATGGGAATATTATTTTTAATTGCATGTGAAATATTATTAAAAGCAGTCTCTGGTGTGCTAAAGTCAATAGCCACATCAACATCTTTTAAATTGCATTTCTCAAACGGTAAATTTGAATTGGTTTTTAAAACTATATCGTATCCTTTTTTCTCTGCTAGAATAGCTATTAATTTACCCATTTTTCCGTATCCTATAATGGCAATCCGCATATTATAGTTGGATATTTAGTTTTAAAGAAGAATAGTAGTTGTTTTGAATCATAATTGGTTCAATTTTAAATGAAATATCTTCACTTATCTCATATTCAAATAAATGAGCATTTACTGATGCATCAATAACATTAAGTATATATGATAAACTAAATAACATTATTGAAATTTCACGATTTCTCTTGTAAAAATCTTTTAGTGTAATTAATTCACTATCAGTATAATTCACATTATCATTAATGCCATCCATTCTGTTGAGATATGTGTCTCGATATAATACATACTTTGAATTATTGTCATTTATATAAAATCCACTGGCAATTAGGGCAGAGTAAATAATAGGAATTTTCCAATATTTTTTTGTGTATGCCTGTCCAAGGCCTGGAACCAAAGATAACATAGCAGCTTTTTTGGGAGATTTATAATTTGATTGTGCTATAATGTTTTTAGAAAAAATAAAAAAGAATAATAAAGATGTTAAAATTAATCTTTTCAAGATTACAATTTTATTTTATTAAAAATATCGGAAAGTTCATCTTCATTTGAGAAAGGGATAATTATTTTACCGTTTCCCTTTTTTGTTGTTTTTAACTCAATTTTTTGATTTAAATTTTTAGAGAGATCAAATATTTTTTTTTGATGAGCAAAAGCAATAATATTTTCAGATTTTATTTTTTTTACTTTTCCACCAAATCTATATTTTCTATCTATAAAGTCTTTTGCTATTTGTTCTACCTCTCTAACAGAGAATCCACTTTCAATAATGTCATAATAAATATTTAATTGATTTTCTTTATCATTGATATTAATTAGCGCCCTTGCGTGGCCAACAGTTATTCTTTCTTTTTTTAGTCCTTCTTGTATTTTTGATGGAAGTTTTAATAATCTCAAAAAATTGGTTATTGTTGATCTCTGCTTTCCAAGTTTATTTCCACATTCTTCTTGAGTAAGATTACATTCTTTTATCAATCTTTGAAAAGATAATGCAATATCAATTGGATTCAAATTGTCTCTTTGAATATTTTCAACTAATGCCATTTCTAGCATTTGCTCATCATTGGCAATTCTAATATATGATGGGATTGTTTTTAGATTCAATGCTTTTGAAGCTCTAAGTCTTCTTTCACCTGATATAAGTTGATATTTATTATACCCAAGTTTTCTAACGGTAATAGGTTGAATTATCCCAAGCTCTTTGATAGATTCTGAAAGTTCAAATAACTTTTCTTCATCAAATTCTGTTCTAGGTTGAAAAGGGTTAATTTGGATATCTTTAATAGAGATATTATTAATTGTTGAAACAAGATTTTTCTCTTCATTTCTATTTTCAGTAATATCAGTTTTTGGATTTCTTAAAATAGCTGATAGTCCCCTTCCTAATGCATTTCTTTTATTTTTCATCATTTTCAGCTTCTGCAGTTATTTCTTCATTCTTTTTAATTATTTCACCTGCAAGATTTAAATAATTTATGGCTCCTTTACTTGATGCATCATGAATAATAATTGTTTCTCCAAAAGAAGGAGATTCTCCTAATCTTACATTTCTATGAATTATGGTTTTGAAAACCATATCTTGAAAATGAGTTTTTACTTCTTCCACTACTTGATTTGATAGTCTTAGTCTCGTATCATACATTGTCAATAGCAAGCCTTCAATGATTAACTTATTATTCAGTTTTTGCTGAATTATTTTAATTGTATTGAGAAGCTTGCCAAGTCCTTCTAAAGCAAAGTATTCACATTGAATCGGAACAATTACAGAATTAGCTGCAGCAAGAGCGTTTAAAGTGAGGATTCCTAAGGATGGGGCACAATCTATAATAATATAATCATAATTTGATTTTATTTCTTGTATTGACTTTTTTAAGCAGTATTCTCTCTCGTCAACATCAACTAGTTCAATTTCAGCAGCCACTAAATCAATATTGGCAGGGATTAAATCTAAATTTGGACTTGATGTTTTTAAAACTGTTTTGCTGGCATGGTGATTACCAATAAGACAATCATAAGAGCTCTTATCTACTTGAGTGTGATCAAAACCTACACCAGAGGTTGTGTTTGCTTGAGGATCACAATCAATTAATAAAACTTTTTTTTCTAGAACTCCAAGGCATGCAGATAAATTAATAGCTGTTGTAGTTTTCCCAACACCCCCTTTTTGATTTGCTACCGCTATTATTTTGGTCATTTATTTTTTAAGATATTATGCCTTAAAAATACAAACCATAATCAAGTTTGATTATAAAATTTAATAGTTAATTATTAACAAAAAAAATAATTTGTTAAAAAGATTTTATAGTTAGAAATTAACTTAAATCTTCAAGATCTACTTCAGTGAAACTTGATTGTGCAGAATCGGTTCCCTCATCTTTTTTATCAGAGGTTGTTTTGTTAAATTTAGAATTGGAAATAACTTCGGATCCTTTTTCTTTAATAATGAATTCACTAACTTTTGCAAGAGCATTTTGAAAACTTTCAAAATCTTCTTTGTATAAATATATTTTGTGTTTTTTATAGAAAGGAGTGCCATCTTCATTAAAATCTCTTTTGCTTTCTGTAATTGTAAGATAATAATCTTCTGCTCGGGTAGATCTGACATCAAAAAAATAAGTACGACGACCTGATCTAACAGATTTTGAATATATTTCTTCAATTTCTTTTTTGGCAACCATGTTTACTGACTGTTTAAAACAAATATAATAAAAAAATTATTTATTATTAGTCTGATTTACATGTATTTGGCTATAGAACCCATCATTACTTAGTAGCTCATGATGCTTGCCTTGTTCAATGATTTTCCCTTCATCTAAAACAATAATATTATCTGACTTTTCCAATGTTGAAATTCGATGACTTATAATTATTGTTGTTTTACTATTTGTTTCTTTTTTTAGGTTTTCAAGAATTTTCTGTTCTTTATTAGCATCAACAGCTGAAAGACAATCATCAAAAATATAGATTTTAGGTTTTTTATAGAATACTCTAGCAATTGCTAATCTCTGTCTTTGTCCTCCTGAGAGTTGAATGCCTCTTTCCCCAATAACGGTTTCAAATTTATCTGGAAAAGAATTTATTTCATCAATCATTTCAGCCTTCTTTGCAGCTATTTCTACTTCTTGACTATCAATATTATTAGAAGAAAAGCCAATATTTTCTCTTATTGTTCCAGAAAATAAATATCCATCTTGTGGAACATATCCAATTGATGACCTTAAATGGTTTAAATCAATACTTTTGATATTTACATTGTTAATTTTAATGTCTCCGCTAGAAACATCATATAATCTGCAAATAAGATTTACAATGGATGTTTTACCAGAGCCTGTTTTTCCAAAAATTCCAATTTGTTTGTTATTTTTAATTTTAAAACTAATATTTTTAAGAGCTTTTATGTTTGTGTCAGAATAAACAAGAGATGCTTTTTTAAAAATTATATCAGAGTTTAAATTAGTCTTAAGATTGCCCGTATTCTTAATTTCAGGGATAATTTTTAAGAACTCATTTATTCGTTCTTGTGAAGCAGATGCTCTTTGAATTAGAGATGTTACCCAGCCTACTGATGCAACAGGCCAAGCTAGCATATTCACGTAAATAATAAATTCTGCAATATTTCCAGTTGTTATATTTCCTTTAAAAACCTCTAATCCCCCGATATAAATTGTTAGTAGAGTACTAATTCCAATTAATGTTATTATTAAAGGAATAAACATTGCTTCAATTTTAATTAATGCTATTTGCCTGTTGGTGTATTCTTTACAGCTATTAAAAAACATCTTTAGAGTATTCTCTTCATTCGTAAATGATTTGATAACTCTAATCCCCGAAAAAGATTCTTGACTAATTGCTGTAACTGTGGATAATTGGGCTTGTACCTTTTCACTTTTTTTATTTATTTTATTGCTTACAAAATAAACAGATATAGCTAGTAAAGGTAGAGGGAATAAAACAAATATTGAAAGAATTTTACTAACTGCAAACATTTTGTAAATAACTAGTGAAAATAAAACAGATAGATTAATAGAGTACATTATAGCTGGCCCAAGATACATTCTTACATTTGTAATGTCTTCAGTGATTCTATTCATTAAATCTCCAGTTTTATTAATTTTATAGAATCCAATACTTAGTTTCTGATACTGATCAAAGACTTCATTTTTTAAATCAAATTCAATTTTTCTTGACATTACAATTATAGTTTGTCTTGTCATGTATAAGAAAATTCCCTTCAGAACTGCGAATAAAATAATTAATCCCCCATACTTTAATAGTACAAGACTAATATTGTCATTTTCTTTGTTATTTAGTTTTTGAATAAGGCTATCTAGTGCATTTCTAACAAATTCAGCAGGATAAATCGCAAAAATATTTGTTAATGCAATAAATAATAGTCCTAAAGCAAGTGTAGATTTATATTTCCATAAAAATTTGTTAAGATATTTTAGATGTTTCATGAAAATGATAAGTTCTTTTTGTGAAAGCACAAAAATAATAAGTAAATTTGCGCTCGAATATAAAAATACCGTATTTAAATCGAAATTAAATTTTATATCTAGTTCTTATCCTATTTTAAAAATTAAAAATGTTGTTAAAAACCACACTATAGATGAGTAATGCAATTAAAGTTTTAGCAAAAATGGACAGTTTTGAGCATGAGCAAGTTGTTTTTTGTCAAGATAAAGAAACTGGATTAAAAGCTATTATTGCTATTCATGATACCACTTTAGGTCCGGCACTTGGGGGAACAAGAATGTGGAATTATGACAATGAAGAAGATGCATTAGAAGATGTATTAAGGTTGTCTCGAGGAATGTCATTTAAAGCATCAATATCAGGTTTAGATCTTGGTGGAGGTAAAGCTGTAATAATCGGTGATGCTTCAAAACACAAGACTGAAAATTTAATGAGGAGATTTGGAAAATTTGTCGATACACTTTCTGGGAATTATATTACTGCTGAAGATGTAGGAATGTCTACAAAAGATATGGAATATGTAAGAATGGAAACCAAACATGTTACAGGAATTCCAGTGAGTATGGGTGGTAGCGGAGATCCGTCACCTGTAACAGCATATGGTGTTTACATGGGGATCAAGGCTTCATCAAAATTTTTGTGGGATGATGACAATTTAATTGGTAAGAAAGTTTTAGTTCAAGGAATTGGTCATGTCGGCGAATATTTAGTTAAATATCTTTCTGAAGAAAAGGCAAAGGTTTATATAAGTGATATAAATCAAGAAAAGCTTGATAATGTTGCCAGTATGTATGGTGCAACAATAGTTAACAATGATAGTGTATTTGATTTTGATATGGATATTTATGCTCCATGTGCGCTTGGGGGTATACTAAATACTGCAAATATTGATAAACTCAAATGTTCTATTGTTTGCGGGGGAGCTAATAATCAGTTTGAAGATGAGATTAGAGATTCATTACACCTTAAAGAAAAAGGAATTGTTTGTGCACCGGACTTTTTAGTTAATTCAGGGGGTTTAATAAATGTTTATTCCGAACTAAAGGGGTATGACAGAACTAAGGCTCTGGAGCAAACAAAAGAAATTTACAATACTACATTAGATATCTTAGAAAAATCTAAAGTAGAAGGAATTACAAGTTATTCAGCCGCATTGAAAATTGCAAAAAATCGTATCGAGGCTAAAAAATCATAATAATGATCAGTAGAAGGCATATCCGACTAAAGGTAATGCAATCCCTGTATACTTTTAAATCAAAAAAAGATCAAAGTATTTCTAGTGGAGAAAATGATATGTTAAAACATATCGAAGACATTTCTAAACTTCAAATTGTTGTTGTTAGTTTTTTACTTTTTCTTTTTAGGCATGCAGAAAAATTCTTCGAAGACAATAAATCTAAGTTTTTACCAAAGGATGAAGATATTAATCCAAATCTAAAATTCATTGATAATTCTTTTTTTAAATTTTTTTTAAAGAACAAAAATCAAATACGTGTATATGAAAAGTATTATGTCTTTTGGAATGATAATGACCACGATATAGTAAGAAAAATTTTTATGGAGATTATAAAAAGTGATCTTTATATAAAATTTCTTCAGGATGAGGAAATGAGTGATGAAAAGGATATAAAATTTTTTAATAATATTTTGAATGATATTATTTTAAATAATAAAATTTTGCATCATATTCTGGAGGAGAATAGTATTTACTGGATTGATGATTTACCATTTGTAGCTACAATTATAATGGGGAATTTTAAAAATAAAAGAGTCATTATTCCAAAAAGTGTATTTAAAAATCAGAGCGACAAAAAGTTTGCTAAAGATCTTTTTAGATTAACAATTAAAAATGATCATTCTTTTGAGAAAATAATAATAGAAAAAGCAAAAAACTGGGACTTAGACAGAATTGCTATTATGGATCAAATTATGATTAAAATGGCATTTTGTGAGATTCTTAACATGTCTGAACTTCCCATAAAAGTATCACTTAACGAATATATTGAGATTTCAAAATATTATAGTACTAGTAAAAGTAAGATGTTTATAAATGGTTTGATTGATAGTGCTATTAAAGATTTTAAGAAAGAAAATATGATAAATAAAGTGGGTAGAGGTCTAATGTAAATTATTAATTTTGAAGAAAATAAATTATGAACATTAATAAAAAAATATTTCTCGCGGCATTATTAATTTTTTGTGTCATGTTCTCATGCAATGATGCTGTACAAAAGGTTAATAAAAACAATAAAAAACTAAGCACGGATTTAGTAAAAAATAATCAATCATTAAAAAATAATAGTAAAGAAATTATTCAGCCAATTGTTGAAATTCTTGAGTCAGAATATGATTTTGGTATAATAAAACAAGGAGAAAAAGCCTCTCATGATTACAAAATTAAAAATATTGGTAATTCAGATTTATTAATCACCTCAGCAAAAGGAAGTTGTGGGTGTACTGTTCCTGAGTGGCCAAGAGAGCCAATTAAACCTGGTAATGAGGCAAATATTAAAGTTACATTTGATAGTAAAGGTAAGACTGGAAAGCAAAATAAAAGAGTTACACTTATGACAAATGCTATTCCAAATGTCAAAATATTAACTATTAAAGGAGAGATAAGTACTAATTAATTCAAATTTAAAATGATTTTATTACAAGCACAATCTGGTACAGCATCGTTAATTATGTTTGGTTTGATATTTGTTGTAATGTATTTTTTTATGATACGACCACAAATTAAAAAACAAAAAGCTGAGAATCAATATAGAGCTTCTTTAAAAATGGGCGATAAAATAGTTACTATTGGAGGTATACAAGGCAAGATTATGGAAATTGGGAAATCATCTGTAGTGATTGAAGTGCATGGTGGTAGTAAATTAAAAGTCTTAAAATCTGCAATCTCGATGAGTGGGGAGAGTCAGATAAATACAAAATAGATTTAGGGAATCAATATGCTGCAGCTTATTGGAAAATGATCTGATAGCTCATACTTATATTTTTTATAGTTAAAGGAGTTAAATTTTTTATCGTGAAGTATATAATCTATTCTTAGAGAAGGGATTCCAACATATGAATTTCCTATTCCAATTCCTGATTCTTTAAATGCATCTGCTAAATTTTCTTTTAGTGTTGAGTATGTATATGAAATTGGTGTATCATTAAAATCTCCGCAAACAATTACCGGATAAGGAGATGAATTAATATGGTCTTTAATTTTCTTTGACTCATTTGCTCTGTTAATGTAAGAAGATTTCATAGTTTTTACCCAGTTTGATTGAAGATGAATATTATAAACCCTAATAGTATCATTCAAAATAATATCTTTATACAAGCAACTATTAATGCTTTCAACAAAACCTTCATTTAAAACATCATATTTAGTAAAGATTTGTAATTTATTATCATTACTTACCTCTATATTATAAAAATTAAATAATTCTTTTGTTTTATTTGTGAGATTAAATTCTTGTAAGCATAATATTTTTGGGTTTTTATTTTTAATAATATTTATAATATCATTTTCAACATTATTATTATTAATATTTTGATTTTTATTAAACAACCTTACATTATAAGTCATGATATTAATTAATTGATCAAATTGATGTTTTTTGTTCATTTTGATATCCTTAAACTCTTGTGATGATAGTTTGTTTTTTTGATTAGCAATTATGTTATCAATATGAGAAGTCCCAAAAAGAATAATTATGAGATTCGCCCAAAAGTATTTTTTCCAAGAAAATAACCAATAAATAGCGAACATGATATTTAAAGCAAGAATAAGAGGGAAAATAATTCCTAAAAGAGATATTTGCCATAAATATGATGGATGAATCATTGGGACACTATATGATACCAACAGAACTAATAAAAGTAGAGAGTTGATAATAAAGAGAATCTTATTGAAATTATTTTTAATCATTAGATTACTTTTTACTTGACTTAAATAATAACTCTTTTTCAGTTTTTGTTAAGCTGTTATATCCAGACTTAGATATTTTTTCTAAAATTAAATCAATTTCTTTCACTTTATAATCTTTTTTAATATTTGATTTTTGAAAATTAAAAATATTTTTTAAATATGTATAAAATTGACTTTTTTCATTTTTAACTGATTTTTGATTAAATTTCTTAATATAAATGAAACCAAAAATTGCACCTCCAAGATGAGCAATATGACCTCCGGCATTACCACTTGGTATGTTTAGGAAATCTAATGTTATGTAGATTAAGGCAATGTGTTTTAATTTCACATATCCAATAAATGGTATATTTACTTGGTAATTTGGAATATGTGTTGCAATTGCAAAGAAAATTGCTAAAACAGATGCTGAGGCTCCTAAGGCTTTAGCATTTTCGCTAAATGGTATTAATGCAGGTAAATAATTAAAAGCAATTATAAATAATATTCCTCCGCTTAACCCTCCCAATATATAAGTATATAATAATTGTTTTTGGTTGAGATATTGAAGAAATAATTTCCCTCCAAAATGAAGCCAAATAAGATTAAATATTAGGTGGATAAAATTTTCGTGAATAAACATATAGCTTATAAGGCTCCACGGTTTTTTTATTACCTCTTCAGTATTAGAAGGAAGAATTAAATGTTGTTTTATCGAATTAATATCTATCAAAAAAAGACTTAATATTACTGAGAATATATTTAAGAATAAAAATGAAAAGACGTTAATATAAATAAGCTTATTAAGCATATTAGCTGTTCCAAATTCTCTTTTTATATTATTTATGAAACTCATTTTTAAAATGAAGTCATATTGTTTTTCCAATACTTGATTAGAAAGAATCCAAATATCATCCCTCCTAGGTGTGCAAAATGAGCAACATTATCTGCTGGGTTGTTACTTATCCCAGCATATAGTTCAATTAATCCGTACCCAATCACAAAATATTTTGCTTTTATAGGAATAGCAAAATAGAGATAAAGCAATGCATTTGGGAAAAGCATTCCAAAAGCCAATAACAATCCAAAAACTGCTCCAGAAGCACCAACAGTTGGAGTTATAATAAGTTGAGTTAATTTTTTTGATATTGGAATTGAAGGGTTGTATCTTCCTTCAATAGCTAAATTTACCATTTCAGGAATCTGATTACTTATTGAGATTATTTGGTACTGACTAATCAATAAATGGATACATGCTGCTCCAATTCCAGTAATCATATAATATATTAAAAATCTTTTAGAGCCCCAAACATTTTCTAATATTTTACCAAACATCCATAGTGCAAACATGTTAAAGAATAAATGAGTGAAATTACCATGCATGAACAGATGTGTAATTAGTTGATGTGGTCTAAAATCTGTTGATTGAAATTGATGCAAACCCAGAATTTTGACTAAATCAATACCTAAATTACTTAGCGAAAGTGTAGCTAGAAAAAATAGACCATTAAGAATCAATAAGTTTTTCACAACTTCAGGTAGTTCACTAAAATTTCCTGGTCTGTACATTATTTGAAATATTTGTTTAAATCTGTGCTCTCAATTTTCATTAAAATAGGTTTTCCATCAAATGTAAAATCAGATTGTTCACATTTTTGTAGTTCATTATACATATTTTTCATTTCTATTTCATTAAGCAAAATCTTTCTATCCACTACTAACTTTTTTGATAATGAAAAAGCAATAATATTTTTTCTATTTTCTACAAAAGAGTCATTGTTTTTAAAGTTTTCGATGATATCTTCTATAGTATTTTGAAGGTTATTTTCATTAAAATCAGACGGTAAACCACTAAAAACTATTTCATTTTTATCATTTTTTTCAAATTTAAAACCAATATTTTTTAGATTTTTTTCTATTTCATTAAATACTAAAATATCATTTTTTGCCAGAGATATTTTTTTAGGAAAAGTTAATTTTTGAGTAATTGAAGTAGCACTTTTCATATTATATAAGTAGTACTCAAATAGAATTCTTTGATGTGCTCTTCTTGTATGTATAACTATAATGTCTTGATCAGAAAATTTTATAAAATAATCATTGTTTAAGCTTTTAAACTCCTCTTTTTTTTGTTGATTTTCCTCAAAAATTATTTCAAAGTCCTTGTTAGCTTGATTGTTATTCTCATTTTTAAATGGATTATAGTTGTAATCAACTTTAATTTCTGGTTGTTTGATATTTAAATTTTGAGCTGAAGAAATATTAAAAGCATTTTCTTGAATAAAATCTATACTTGGTGAAATATTATATTGGCCTAAAGATTTTCTAACAGCTGATCTAATTATTGCATAGATTGATTTTTCATCTTCAAATTTTATTTCAGTTTTAGTTGGATGAATATTAATGTCAATTGTTTTTGCATCAACTTTTAAGTTTATAAAGTAAGATGGGAAATGATTTTCACTAATTAAACCCTCAAAAGCTTTAGAAATAGCACTTTGAATATGATAATTTTTTATAAATCTATTATTTACAAAGATATACTGTTCTCCTCTAGTTTTTTTTGCGTATTCAGGCTTACAAATGAATCCACTTAAATTAACAAGAGAAGTTACCTCATTTACTGGTACTAAGTATTCATTGTTTTTTAAGCCTATAACATTTACAATTCTTTGTCTAAAGTTGTTTTCTTTTAAAAAGAGTAATTCTTTTTTATTGTGGTAAAACTGCATCTTACAGTTTGGATATGCAAGAGCTATTCTGTTAAATTCTTCACTAATATGTCTCATCTCTACATTATCAGATTTTAAGAATTTTCTTCGAGCTGGAATGTTAAAAAAAAGATTTTTGATTTTAATAGAAGTTCCATTGGAACAGATGCATTGTTCTTTTTTTATTAATTTACTTCCTTTTAAAAGAACTTTAGTTCCCAATTCCTGATCATGCAGCTTTGTTTCAAGTTCAATATGTGAAATTGAAGCAATGGAAGCCATTGCTTCTCCTCTGAAACCCATTGTATGAATCTCAAATAAATCATCTGTTTTTTTAATTTTTGATGTGGCATGTCTTTCAAAACATTTTTCAACATCATTATAACTCATTCCACATCCATTATCAATTACATGTATTGATTTCTTTCCTGCATCTTGAATTAATAACTGAATTTCTGTAGCACCTGAATCAATAGAATTTTCAATTAATTCTTTCACAACTGATGAAGGTCTTTGTATTACCTCACCAGCTGCAATTTGATTTGCTATATGATCAGGCAAAAGTTGTATTATATCCAAATCTAAAGGAATTTTTACTTTAAAAAATAGTAGCTTAACAAAGATAAAATAATAATTATAAAAGTTATTCTTTTGTTTCTCCCTTTTGCATTAAAACCGTCATGATTTCTTTTAAATTTTATTTTTTTTCTTTTGTGTGGATTGATTTTGTAAAATCTAGGAATGAAGTTAAATCCACTAATACTTTGTTTGTTGAAAAATGATGGTATTTTAGGTAGTTGCATCATTTAACAAAATTAGAAAATATATTATTAAGAATCCGTTAATAAGTAGATACATTAGCTAATAAAATTTTACTAAAATGAACGTCTTAATTCATATTTTTGTTAAGATGAAAAGACTTCTACTTTTAATATTCTTTTTTGTTTTTAATAATTATCTTTTTTCTCAAGGTGCTAATAATCCTGTATTTTATGATGAAACATCACAGTGGGCTGATAGTATTTTAGAATTATTTACTATTGATGAGAAGATTGGTCAACTTTTTATGGTTTCTGCCTATTCAAATAAAAACAGTAAACATGAAAATCATATTTCTAAGTTGATTAAAAAACATAAAATTGGTGGAGTAATGTTTCTTCAGGGAGGTCCAAAAAGACAAGCTAAATTAACTAACTATTATCAATCTATTTCAAAGGTGCCATTAATGATGGCTCTTGATGCTGAATGGGGTATTTCAATGCGACTAGATTCTGCTTTAAGATTTCCTTGGCAAATGACATTGGGTGCATCATCAGACTCAAATTTAATTTATGAAATGGGTGCTGAGATAGCTCGACAATGTAAGTTAATTGGTGTTAATATTAATTTTGCTCCGGTTGTTGATGTTAATTCAAATCCAAAAAATCCAATTATAAATAACCGATCTTTTGGAGAGGACCACAAAAAAGTTTCTTCATTGTCTCTAGCTTATATGCAGGGCTTACAAGATAATAATGTTTTGGCTTGTGCTAAACATTTTCCAGGTCACGGAGATACGGATAAGGATTCTCATAAAACATTACCAGTTATTAATCATTCAAAGTATCGACTTAAAAAAATTGAATTGCAACCTTTTGATTATTTAATTAAAAATGGTCTTGGAAGTATTATGACTGCTCATTTATTTATCCCATCATTGGACAATAATGAAAACACACCAATTTCACTTTCAGAAAATGTTGTTAATGGTTTACTTACTGAAGAAATGGGTTTTGGAGGGTTAAAGTTCACAGATGGATTAAATATGAAGGCAGTTAGTGACCTATATGAGCCTGGCGAATTAGATGTCAAAGCATTAATTGCAGGTAATGATATTATGTTATGCGCTGAAGATGTTCCTAAGGCAATAAAATTGATTAAAACAGCAATTAGTACTGGAGAAATTTCTGAAGAGGATATTCATGAAAAGTGTAAAAAAATATTAATGGCTAAGAGTTGGATGAACTTAGATGATTTTCAGCCAATTGATATTAATATTATTGATGATAGTTTAACTACAGACAAAACCAGAGAGATTAATTATGGTTTGATTAAATCGTCAATAACACTTTTACAGAATTATGATAATATTATTCCACTAAAAAGACTTGACACCCTAAAAATAGCAAGCCTTAGTATTGGCAAACAATTTCATTCTTTTCAAGAATCTTTAAATCTGTATGCTAAAGTAGATACTTTTAGTATTGACGAAGGTGCTGATATCAAAGAACAAGCTTTAATTTTAGATGCGTTATCAGACTATAACTTAGTTTTAGTTAGTGTGCATAAATCAAATGCAAACCCTTGGAAGGATTTTAAAATATCTAAGAACACAGATATTTTTTTACAAACAATAGCCTTGCAATCTAAGGTAGTTTTATCAGTTTTTGCTAATCCCTACAGTATTAATTCATTTTTATTTACCGATAATTTTGATGCTATGATTCTTGGTTATCAAAATAGTTCACTTGCACAACATATTGTTGCGCAATCAATTTTTGGAGGATTAAGTATTAATGGAAATATTCCCGTTTCAACAAAGCATTTTTCATTAAATTCTGGATATACTACCGATTCAATTAGATTATCGTACGGACTTCAATTATATAAAAATTTCAATAAAAAATTAGAATTTATGATTGATAGCCTTGTTGATAATGCAATCAATGAGAAAGCTATTCCAGGATGTCAGATATTAATTGCTAAAAAAGGCGATGTCGTTTTTAATAAATCTTATGGATATCATACGTATGAAAATAATCAAGCTGTAAAAAATACTGATGTTTATGATGTAGCTTCAATAACTAAAATAGTTGCTACTGTTCCAGCTTTAATGCATATGTATGACAACCAAGATTTGCATTTAGACAGCACTCTTGGCAGTTTATTAGATCTTGAAGGTTCAAATAAGAAAGATTTAATTATTCGAGATATACTTACTCATCAATCAAGATTAATTCCATGGATTCCTTTTTACAGGAAAACTATAGATAAAGATGAAGACACTGATTTTATGAAATTAAGAGATACGCTTTATTCTAGAAACCTATCTAGAATATTTTCTATTCCTGTTGCTGATTCTATTTATTTGCATTTTTCTTTTTCAGATAGTATTTTAAAGCAAATTATTGATTCTGATTTACTTGAAACCAAGGAATATGTATATAGTGATTTAGGCTATTATCTATTTAAAAAAATTATTGAAGATAAATTTGAAATGCCATTAAATGATTACTTAGAAAATAACTATTATAATGAACTAGGAATGGAAAATCTATGCTTCTTACCTAAGGAAAAATTAGATTTCTCGAGAATTATTCCAACAGAAAATGATTTTGAGTTTAGGGGACAGTTACTTAAGGGACATGTTCATGATATGGGTGCTGCTATGCTTGGTGGAGTTGGAGGTCACGCAGGACTTTTTTCTAATGCTAATGATTTAGCCAAAATTATGCAGTTGTATTTAAATAAAGGTATGTATGCTGGAAAGCAATTTTTTTCTAATCAAGTGATAGAAGAATTTACTAAGTGTCATTTTTGTGACCAAGAAAATAGAAGAGGTATAGGATTTGACAAACCGGCTCTTGAAAGTCAAAAAGGAGGCCCTACATGCAAATGTGTCTCTGCAGAAAGTTTTGGACATACAGGTTTTACAGGTACATTAGTATGGGCAGATCCAGATACTGATATTATCTATATATTCCTTTCTAATAGAATTCATCCCGATGCTACAAACAAAAAATTGTTGGATATGGATGTTAGAACCAATATTATGGAACAAATATTTAAGTATAATGAAAGATAAACTTATAATAGGTATTGTTTGTTATCCTACTTATGGAGGGAGTGGGGTAGTTGCTACAGAGCTTGGGATTGCTTTTGCTGAAAAAGGACATGAAGTTCATTTTATTTCATATGACCAACCATTTCGGTTAGATATCTTTTCTGAAAAGATATCTTTTCATGAAGTTAATATCCCTTCTTATCCTTTATTTGAATACCCGCCTTACGAACTAAACTTAACAAGTAAACTTGTTGACGTAGCTATTCATGAGAAATTGGATATTCTTCACGTTCATTATGCTATTCCACATGCTTCAGCTGCTGTGAATGCTAAACAAATTCTTTTAACATATGGGATTGATTTACCAATAATAACTACACTACATGGAACAGATATAACTCTACTTGGAAAAGATAAGTCTTTTAAGCCTGTAATAGAGTATGCAATAAATAGTTCTGATTCTGTTACAACTGTTTCTAAAGATTTGATGGATGTTACAAAATCTAATTTTAGAATTCAAAATTCAATAAATTATATTCCAAATTTTATTGATATGAATTTATATAATAATGACATTCCAAATCACTTAAGATCAAGTTATGCAAAAGATGATGAATTTATTATCACTCATATCTCAAATTTTCGAAAAGTTAAAAGAATTAAGGATGTCATAAATATTTTTAATAATATAAATAATGATAATTGTAAGCTGCTAATGATTGGTGATGGTCCTGATAGAATAATGGCTGAACAAATGTGTAGAGATTATAATATTTCTGATAGAGTTAAGTTTTTAGGAAAACTTAAGCTAATTGAAAATTTATTATCAATCTCTGATGTTTTTCTTCTTCCATCAGAAACAGAAAGTTTTGGTTTGGTTGCTCTTGAGGCTATGGCAAGTAAATCTGTAGTAATTTCTACAAATTCTGGTGGATTACCTGAAGTTAATAAAGATGGTTTTACTGGTTTTTTGTCTGATGTTGGTGATGTGAAGAAAATGTCAAAAGACCTATCTAGTTTATTGTCAAACACACAACTTTTAAATGAGATGAAAGAAAATGCTTTTGAACACGCCAAATCTTTTGACCTTCCTAAGGTATTACCTAAATATGAAGAAATTTATTTCAAACTATGTAAAAGGTGTCAGAAATGAAAAAAATTGGAATAACTGGTGGTATTGGTGTTGGTAAAACTTATGTCTCTAACATCTTACGAAAAATGAATTATCCAGTTTATAACTCTGATGTTATGGCTAAAGAACTTTTAGAAAATGATGATAATTTAATATCATTAATTAAAAATAATTTTGGAGATAAAATTTATTCAGATAATAAAATTAATAAATCTTTAGTTGCTTCTTTAATTTTTTCAAATGATGATTTGTTAAAAAAATTTAATTCAATTGTTCACCCTTATGTATTTGAAGATTTTAAAAAATGGTGCAAGAATCAGCAATCATCAATTATATTTAAAGAGGCTGCAATTCTGTTTGAAAGTGATGCTGTAAAAGATTTAGATTGTGTTATATGTGTTACTGCAAATAAAGATATTAGAATAAAACGAATTATTTCTAGAAATAATAAAACAGTTGATGAGATAGAAATGATAATATCTAAGCAAATGGATCAACAAAAAAAAGAGGAGCTTTCAGATTATGTGATAACAAATGATGGAGATTCATCCATTTTATTTCAAATAGATAAAATCTTAACTGATTTAAAATAGATATTTAATAAGAAACATAATAATTAATAAGTCAAGAAATAATAATACCCCAAATAATGTCGGGTTCATTTCATATAATTCTTTGAGCTTATTCCAAAAATCATCCATTTGATAAATTTAGCAAATTATCTTAACTCTAAAATTAAGATGTTTTCTACATGATGTGTTTGGGGAAACATATCAACAGTTTGCATATTTTTTATTTCATATAAATCATTCAATAAACTTATATCTCTAGCCTGTGTTGCCGAATTACAACTAACGTAAATTATTTTTTTTGGTTTAATTTTTTTTAACTGTTCAATCACTTTTTTATGCATTCCATCTCTTGGAGGGTCAGTGATAACTAAATTAGGTTTTCCATTCTGAGAAATAAATTCATCTGTAAAAAGATTTTTCATATCGCCTGAAAAGAAATTGCAATTTTTGATATTATTAAATTGTGCACTTTCTTTTGCTGCCTCTATTGCTTCAGCAACAGAATCTATTCCAATTACACATTTTGCTTCTCTGGCAACAAACTGTGCTATTGTTCCTGTACCAGTATATAAATCATAAACTATATCTTCTTTTTTTATATCAGCTAAATCTCTTACAGACTTATAAAGGACTTCAGCTTGTTCTGAATTAGTTTGAAAAAAAGATTTTGGACCAATTTTAAATATTAAATCTTCAATGTTTTCAGTAATATGATCTTTTCCATCAAAACAAATTATTTTTTGATCATAGATAGTGTTATTTGCCTTAGTATTAATTGTATATAAAAGTGAGGTAATTTCTTTGAACGAATTTTTAATAAAGTTCATCAAAAGTTTAATTTTTTTAGAATCATCATGGTAAAATTGAACAAGTACCATCAATTGATTATTTCGAGATATTCTAATCATAAGATTTCTTAACAATCCTTCTTGATTTCTAATGTCAAAAAATGTAAGATTATTTTTAAGTGCAAACTCTCTTACGCTATTTCTTATTTTGTTTGATGGTTCTTCTTGAAGATGGCATTTTTCTAAATTAATTACTTTATCAAACATTCCCGGAACATGAAACCCAAGTGCGTTCTTATCAATTATTTCATCTTCATGTCTAATCTCTTCTTTTGTTAACCATCTTTTATTTGAGAAAGTAAATTCCATTTTGTTTCTATAGTTCAGCTCCTTATTACTTCCAAGTATTTTATTGAATTTTGTAATTGAAACTCCACCTATTTTTGAGAGATTATTTAGCACTTCATCTTGTTTAAATTGAAGTTGTGAGTCATAAGTCATATTTTGCCACTTACAGCCACCACAAGTTCCAAAATGAGAACATTCAGGATCAATTCTATTAGTTGATTTTTGGATGATTTTATCAATGTTAGCTTCCCAATATTTTTTTCTTTTTTTAAAGACAGTAATATTACAAACATCTCCTGGAACACCTCCTTTTACAAATATCACTCTTCCCTCATGTTTGGCAACAGATTTTCCTTTAGAAGCTGTATTTACAATTTCAATATTTTCTAAAGAAATAGGCTTTCTTCTATTTTGTCTTGACATATAACAAATTTAGTTAATATTGGATTAAAGCATTATCTTTGCTAAGCAAAAAAAATAAACATGAAAAAGGATAATTTATATATTGAAAAAGAAAGTAAGTATGGAGCTCATAATTATCACCCACTTCCTGTAGTTTTAAGTAAAGGTAAAGGTGTTTTTGTTTGGGATGTTAATGATAAAAAATATTATGATTTTCTATCTGCTTATTCTGCTGTTAATCAAGGACACTGCCATCCAAAAATTATAAAAGCTTTAAATAATCAGGCTAATACTTTAACACTGACTTCCAGAGCTTTTCATAATAATATCTTAGGTAGGTATGAGGAGTATATTACTAATTTATTCGGATATGATAAGGTACTGCCGATGAATACAGGAGTTGAAGGTGGTGAAACTGCAAATAAATTAGCAAGAAAATGGGGTTATCTAAAAAAAGGTATTGAAGAAGATAAAGCAAGAATAATTTTTGCCAATGGAAATTTTTGGGGTAGAACATTAGCAGCAATCTCTAGTTCTGATGATCCTTCTTCGTATAAAGGATTTGGCCCTTACATGCCAGGATATTCTTTGATTCCATATAATAATTTGGATGCTCTAGAGGATGAATTAAAAGATAAAAATGTAGCTGCTTTTATGGTCGAACCTATTCAAGGTGAAGCTGGGGTTATTGTTCCTGATGATGGTTATCTTGCAGGAGTTAGAAAACTATGTACAAAGTATAATGTTCTATATATTGCAGATGAGGTACAAACTGGTATAGCCAGAACAGGAAAAATGCTTGCTTCAGATTATGAAGATGCTCGTCCTGATATTCTTATTTTAGGAAAAGCTCTTTCTGGTGGTGTACTTCCAATTTCTGCTGTTTTAGCTGATGATGCTATCATGCTATGTATTAAACCAGGCGAGCATGGTTCTACTTTTGGAGGCAATCCACTAGCTTGTAAAGTAGCTCAATCTGCTTTAGAAGTTGTAATTGAAGAAGATCTTGCTAAAAATGCTGCAGAACTAGGAGAAATATTTAGAAGTGAATTAAGTGAAAGACTATCGGATAATAAGCTTGTGAAATTAATAAGGGGTAAGGGCCTACTTAACGCTATTGTTATTAATGATACTGAAGAAAGTTCAACCGCATGGGATATTTGTTTAGCACTAAGGGACAATGGTTTACTTGCAAAACCAACTCATGGAAATATTATTCGATTTGCTCCACCTTTAGTTATCAATAAAAAACAGTTGCTTTTATGTATAGATATAATTGTAAATACTCTTAATACTTTTGAATAAGTAATTATTTCTTATATTTACTAAACTATTATGAAAAGATTTGTAACAAATATTGGAGTTTTTTTTCTTGCTTTGACGGTATTTTGTCTAAGTATTGGTTTTAACGTTACTAAACTTACCTGTAATGAAATAACTACAATAACTCTTGGTAACAATTCTTTAAGTTGTTCGGAAGAAAAAACTACGAACTGCGAGGATCAAACATTTGCTGAATCTTGTTGTATAGTAGAGAATAAAGTTGAATGTTGTTCTACTTCAACTTCTTGTATGTGTGGTAAAGAGTTATCGTCCTTAAAGTATAACTTTATTACTTTTTTATCTAAAGATTTCAAATTTGAAATTCCTATATTTTTTGATCTCTTGGCATTTAGAACATTTAGTTATAATTACTATAAATATCTTAAGAAGTTTACAGATCATCCTCCACCTCCAAAGTCAAGACAATTAAGGCTTGTAGAAATTCAATCATTCTTGATTTAAAATTAAGTTTTGTTTCACACATATGTGTGAAAATAAAATGTATCATTAATTTAAATTAAGAAATCATGAGAAAACATATAATATTATTATTAATCTGTATTGGAATACAGGCAGAATCACAAAACATAAATGGAAAGGTTCTTGAGCGAATCTCTTCTGATAAATTTAATCCAATAATTGGTGCAAATGTATATTGGGAAAACACAAATATAGGAACAGTTACAGACAAAAATGGATTATATTCCATTCAAGAAGCTCCTTCACTACCAGCAACTTTATTAGTTTCTTTTATTGGTTATGAAGTGTCTAATATGGAGCTTATAGATGAACAGTACATATTTTATTTAGCTCCAAATTTAGAGCTCGAAGAGGTTAATATTAATTCTAAGCAGAAAAGCTCAAAATTCTCCACAATTGGAACTCTTAATGTAGAGACTCTCAATACTAAAGAATTCGAAAAAGCTGCATGTTGTAATCTTTCTGAAAGTTTTGAAACAAATGCAACAGTAGATGTCGTATATAATGATGCTGTTTCTGGAGCAAAGAAAATTAGGATGTTAGGATTAGATGGTGTTTACACCCAAATTACACAAGAGAATCTGCCTTTAATTAGAGGTCTTTCATCCTCATACGGTTTAACTTTTACTCCTGGGCCTTTTGTAGAATCTATTCAAATTATTAAAGGAGTTGGTTCAGTAATAAACGGCTTTGAATCTTTTTCTGGTCAAATAAATTTAGAATATTTTAAACCAGATTGTGATGAAAGTTTATATTATAATCTTTATGGTAATTTAGAAGGTAAAATTGAAAATAATTTGAGATTAGTCAAAAAAAATGGTAAGTGGAAATCTAATCTTCTTGCTCATTTTTCATTAAATGAAAAAGATATTGATAATAATGATGACGGTTTTTTAGATATGCCTCATATTACAAATTTTAATTTTTTAAATAGATGGAAATATGAAAATGAAAATGTTGGATTACAATTTTATGCTCGTGGCTTCATAGAAGAAAGAATAGGAGGGACAATTGAAAACAATACTAATCCATATTTGGTTGAAATTAATAATAAATTAATAGAACTTTCATCAAAGACAGGTTTTAGAATGCCTTCAAAGCCAGGAAAAAGTATAGGGCTTCAGACATCATTTAGAGTTCATGATTTTGAAGCTACTTTTGGAGCTAATGAATATAATGGATTGCAAAAATCTGCTTATTTAAATTTAATCAATCAGACATTTATTAAAGAAGAAAAAAATATTTTAAAATTTGGTTTAAGTTTTTATGCTGATAAATATGGCCAAGATATTACCAAATATAATTTAGCTAATGCTGACACGGGGATAATTGCATTATGGTATAGTCAAGAGATTTTTTCCGAAAACAGAACAGATGTCATGCCTGGAGCTTTTGCTGAATATTTTCATAGATGGGGAGAGTTAATAAGCATTACTTCTGGATTTAGAGCTGATTATTATAATATAACAGATGAAATTTATGCTATTCCTAGAGTAAATATTAAATATAATCCAAACGAATCTACAGCAATTCGAATTTCTGGGGGAAGAGCTTTAAGAAATTCTAATTTTATATCAGATAATATATCACTTTTAGCCTCAAATAGAGAAATATCTTTTAGTGAGAATATACTTCCTGAAATTGCATGGAACTATGGTCTTAATTTAACTCATTGTTTTTATCTTTTTGATAGAGAAGGAACTTTTAATGTTGATTTTTATCGAACTGATTTTGAAAACCAGATAGTAGTTGATATTGAAGATCAAGGCATTCTTACTTTTACTAATTTATCAGATATACCAAATCATATTTCCTTTTCTAACGCTTTTCAAATTGATTTTGCTTACGAATTGTTCAAGCGTTTCGATGTTAAGTTAGCATATAAAATTAATAATTCTAAAACATCATATCTCGGAGGCCTGACATATGATTTTTCCTCTTTATTAGAAACCCCTTTACTTCCAAAAAACAGAGCTTTAATTAATTTAGCTTATACAAATAATGCTGCCGATTGGTTATTTGATGCTACTTTAAATTATATTGGTAAATCAAGAATTCCAATGCATGAATTAATTGATGCTGAATATTCAGATCCTTTTTCATTGATTAATTGTCAGATAACTAAAAAAATAAACAATTTTGATTTTTATATTGGTGTAGAGAATTTACTTAGCTACACTCAAGAAAACCCAATTTTAGATTCCTATAATCCAAGTTCTGATAAATTTGATGCTTCTTTAATTTGGGCACCAGTAATGGGCAGGAAAATATACCTTGGTCTAAGATATAAATTGAGTAATTAAGATTTAAGTAATTTATTTAATATTGATATTGCTGAATCTGCGATAATTGTTCCTGGTCCAAAGACATCATGAACACCTTTGCTAAATAGAAAATCATAATCTTTCTTTGGGATTACTCCACCAGCAATAATTAAAATATTATTTTCTTCTTTATTTAATATTTCAATTAGTTTTGGAATAAGTGTTTTATGCCCTGCAGCAAGAGAGGATATTCCAAGAACATGAATATCATTTTCAAATGCTTGTTTAGCTACTTCTTCTGGAGTTTGAAATAGTGGTGCAATGTCCACATCAAATCCTAAATCAGCGAATGAAGTGGCTACAACCTTAGCA
>CALJFR010000032.1 GCA_938073745.1 uncultured Flavobacteriales bacterium | reverse complement strand
CCTAAATTTTGAGCCCCAGGAGGTGGAAGGTAATTCCAACATTCTAATTGATAATAACAATTTGCAGGAATTGTAGCTTGTGCAAATAACGTATCAGATCCTGAACAAGCAGATGGAAATACAGATGCTACAATAGATGGTTGTTCAACATATATAGATAAGGAATCATAACAAGTATCATTCACTCCATTAGTATACATAACAGAATAAAGAGTAGAATCAGCAGTTGGAGAAACTTGAGTAGAATCACCAGTAAAACCATTTACACCAGGTCCATACCATGTGTACTGAAAATTCGTACAACTTGATATAGCAACATTGTCAATGCCCCAAAAATCCCATGTTACTCCAGAAGCATTAGTTTGAATCCATCTAAATTGAACTCCATTTATTTGAGCAGGAGCAGGAATTGGGAAGGAATGGTTTTGCCAACCAGTATATGGAAATCCAATAGGGCTGAAATAGGTGATATCAGTCCATAGTCCCCCAGGAATTTTGTATCGTAAATATACTCCTTCATTTTGTAAATCTGGACCGTCACAATTTCCAGATTGTGTTTCTTGTCTAAAATCAAAACTAATCGTACCACCACAAGAAGCATCAACAGGATTTGTTGTAGCAGATCTAGGGATAGCACACCCTGTTCCAAACCATAAATGTACTCCTCCATTTGGATTAGTACCGCATGGTCCACCAATAGTATAACCAGCAGAAACATTTGCCCAAAGCCCACTTAATGTGCTTCCTGAGAAATCATCCGTTTGCAACCCTCCAAGTCCAATAGTTTCTATATCAAGAGTTTCTCCACAAGCAATAGTATCTCTGATAGAAGTTAAGGTTACAGCGCATTGGCTATATGAATCAAATGCTAAAAAACTAAAAATTAATACCAAACTTATTTTTAGTTTGGATAATTGAGTAAAAATTTTATTCATAACTAATATTTATATTTTTAAGCTTAAAATTTGTAAGCTTTACTATTTTTTTAATTCCTGGCATATCTTCAATTCTATCGCTAAACTTTGAAAAAATTCTTAGATTATCTTGTATGTCACAATCTCCACTTACTACTTGATTAGCAGGAATCAATACTTTATTTGATGCTTCGTCTGTTTTGTTTTCAGAACAATTAATACATTTTTTATCATACCAAGACTCATTAACCCAACTAATAGAAAGATTATTATTTGTGAGATTTGTCATTTTTAGAATAACAAATTCTTGATTAAATCTGTCTGAATACTCACAATTCACGTATTGGTACTCTATTTTCACATCATTATCTGAGTAATAAGTTGTCCAATTATTTGGTGATTCAGCATGAGTATTAATGCTAAAAATTAGTGATAATACTAGAGTTGAAATAGTTAATCTAAAATTCATAATAAATTAATGTGTTTTATGTAATTTGTAAATATAGTCAATTCTTTAGAGAATTAGAAATACATAATTTACAAAATTACTAGAGAATACTGAAATTAGAATGATTCTAAATAACTGTAACTCCAACTATTTTAAAAAAATGTTTTAAATTTCTTTAAGATGCTTTAGCGCAACCCAACCTTTATTACCATTATCAAGGCTAATATTAACCCAGTTTTCAATTTGATCTTTAATTTTAACTTTTGTTCCAATGTGAAGTGTAAAAAGTTTATTAGCCTTTTCAGATGGAGCACTCATTATATCAATTACTTGTGAGAAAATTATAGCTTCTTTATTTTCTAGTGAATCATTACTAATGTCTTGGTAGATAACAAAAAACAATAAAGAAAATACTAGAATAATATTTTGTAAGAAATTAAAATTTCTATTTGTAATAATTTTAATCAAATAGATAATTATAAAACTCCAGATTAAAATTAGAGAAGTAGTTTTCCACCATTTTTTGGGAAATAATTTTTTTAGTTTTTTATAATAAGTTTTATAAAAAAGTTCTGGCATTTTATCTATCTTGTCAATTAGTAGCAGATTACATAATTCTAGATTTTCTTTTGCTTCGGTAAAATTTGGATTAAGTTTTAAAGACTTTTCATAATTGTAGATTGCTTGATGTATCTCATTTATCCTGTAGTAGCTATTTCCTAAATTATAATACAACTCACTACTTTCTATTTCTGAAGATAAAATATTTTGGTATTTGTCAATTGCTAATGAATAATCTTGATTTGCATAATCTTGATTAGCAATGGTAAATAAAGAATCATTTGCATGAAGATTTAAGCATAAGAAGATATTTAAAAAAAGTATTATTTTTTTCATTTTAGATTTGCTTCAACATTAACAATTATTTTTTCAGCCTCCTCTAATATACTAGTCATTTTTTGGTTCTTGTTAGAAGATGGGGCATATCTAGCAATTTCACATTCATTTATTAGAGAAATAAATTTTTCCTTAGCCTCAACAGAAATATTATTTTTGTTAAAATACTCTTCAATACTATCTTTTGTAAGATGAATAATTTCTACTTTGAATTTATCTGCAAAATACCCCCACAGAGACTTTTCAATTTCTTCAAAGAAATTTTCGTAATTATTCTCCTTAATATATTGTTTTGCCTTTTTGAGTTTCTTATTAGCAATTTTTCTCGCAACTTTATGCTTGTAATCACTCAAACTATTTGATTTTCCAGAGTTGAATATTTTATAAGTTTTATTAAAAATGATTATTAATATTGGAAGGAAAAATAGAATATAGTAAATTAAGACATTATCTTTTTTATTATTCTTTTTATAAAGTAAAGTTGTAGTTTTAATATAATTGATGTCTTTTTTTGAGGATTCAATTTTTTGTTGGCTAAAGCTAGTTTTAGAGCCTTCATTATTATCACTTTCAAGAACTTTTATTGAATGTTTTTTTGTTTTTTGATTTACGTATTTTTTTGTTTTTGGATTGTAAGAAATAAATTCGTACGCTGGTATTTCATAATTTCCTTTAAATCGTGGAATTAGTAAATATTCGAAATTTTTAATACTTCTTTTATTGCCACCTTCAAATATTTTATCCGATACTTTTGGGTCATAAACCTCAAAATCATCTGGACAATTAATTTTAAATGGTTCAATTAGCTCAATATTACCTGTTCCAGTTAATTTTATTTTTAAAGTGATAGCATCATTTGCTTTTAACTCGCTCTTGTCAATTTCTGAAGAAATTTTGAAATTACCAACAGCACCAAAAAACCCTTCTGGTTTTGGATTTGGAAGTTCTTTAACATTAATTTTTAATGATTTAGAGCTTATTATTTCTTCTCTTGTATTGTAAGAGTTAAAAAAATTAGCAAAAGGATCCCTTCTGTTATTTTGATTTGCTATCCTAATACTACAACTTACTTGCATGGGGTCAATAATTAATTCTCCCGATTTTTGAGCGGTAAGAACAGATTTTTTAATTACAGCTGTGTTGTATGGGACACCATTTATGACCTCCCTTTTAAATCTACTTGATGTTTCTAAGTCTTTTTTCCAAAATCCATTGAGATTTGGAAGTGAGCTTAATTCTGTATTTTCTAAATCTAATCTTGTATGAAGTTTGTAGGTTACAATAATTTGCTCTCCAACTGTAATATTTCTTTTACTAGATTTAACTGAAATATATAGATTATTAGAAATTGAATTATTTTTTTGTTTTTGCTGAGTATTAGCTTTGAGAATTTTAATGCTTACAGGCTCACTATTAATTTCCTTGTCATTAACAAATACAGTTGCTGATGGAATAATTAAAGTTCCTTCTTTTAAGGGAGATAGATAGTATGAGTATGTGGTGGTAACTTCACTTTTACTTTTTCCATTAACAAAACTATAGCTACTTGAAGAACTAGAATTTGGCCCGCTTAATAATTTAAAGCCCGTAAAAGTTGGTCCTATAAAATTTTTGCCTTTTGCATTAACACTATATTTAATAAGAATTTGTTCTCCAACTAATGCAGGATTTTTATCACTAGTAACTGTAAGAGTTTGTGCACTGCAGAAAGCAATACAAAATACTAAAATTGATATGCCTATAAACCTTTTCAATCTACCAGTCTTTTAAAATTTTAATTTTTTGACCCTTAACCTTTTTCTTTTGTAGTTTTTCTTGCAATTCCTTTTCTTTTTGTTGTAGAGCTTCAAGCATTTTTTCAGCATCTTTTTTACTCATTTCTTCTTTTTTCTCTTCTTGTTGATCTTGCTGCTTATCTTCTTGTTGGTCTTCTTGTTGGTCTTGTTGTTGGTCTTGTTGCTGCTCTTCTTGTTCATCTTGCTGCTGGTCTTGTTGTTGATCTTGCTGCTGCTTCATTTTTTGAGCATATGCAAGATTATATCTTGTTTCCTCATCATTTGGATTTAGACGTAAGGAACTTTTATATTCTTCTATTGCTTGCTCTAATTTGTTCTCTTTTAAATAGGAGTTTCCTAAATTATGATTAATTCTTGCAAGATCTTCATTGTTCCTTGCATTGTCTTTAAGCGCATCAAATAGTGATGTCGACTCTTCAAATCTATTTTGTTTGTAAATAGCATCTGCAAGGTTAAAAGCAGCATTAAAATAATCTTGATCTTTTTCTAATGATTTTCTGTATTTCATTTCAGCCTTATTATAGCTGCTATCGTTATATAGGCTATTACCTTCTTTTATTAATGTTTTTTTGTTTTGAGAAAAACAAAAGAAACAATTAAAAATTAGCACTAGTATTAATAAATTTCTAAGCATTATTTAAATAAGTTAATTTTCGATTTAATATTGTTTTTTCTTTCTAAGAAAAAGAGGTTTAAAATTAAAAGAACTAAAGATATTCCAATAAAGATTTGGAACCTATCTTTATAGTTTGTAAAAATCATAGTTCCAATTTCTTTTTTTTCCATTTTATTTATTTCTTCAAATAATGAAGATAAGCCAGATTTTGAGTTATTTGCCCTAATATATGTTCCCTCTCCTGCTAACGCAATTTCTTCAAGCATGCTTTCGTTAAGCTTTGTTATGATTACATTCCCTTCTCGATCTTTTCTAAATTCAGAGGTGCTTCCGTATTTATTATATATTGGAATTGGCCCTCCCTTTGTTAGTCCCATACCTAAAGTATGAATGTAAATGCCTTCTTCTTTTGCTTTTTTAGCTGATTCAATAGCTTCCTTATCATGTGTTTCACCATCAGTAATAATAATTATTGCTTTGCTTTGGGCATTTTCTTTATCAAAAGATTTTGAGCATAGATCAATTGCATTGCCAATTTTTGTTCCCTGAGTTGGAATAATACTTGTATTTACAGTAGATAGAAATAATTTAGCAGCGGAATAATCTGTAGTAATTGGCAATTGAACATAAGCTTCTCCAGCAAAAACAACTAGCCCGATTCGATCTCCTTCTAATTTGTCAATCAATCTAGAAATTGCTTGCTTAGCACGTTCTAATCTATTTGGTTTAATATCTTGTGCCATCATTGAATACGATAGATCTATTGCAATCATCAAATCAACCCCTTCTCTTTTTACTTCTTCCATCTTAGTTCCAACTTGAGGGTTGCTAAGCCCAACAATTAGAAATGTAATAGCCAAAACAAATAATGTGTTTTTTATTTTTTTTCTAAAAATAGAATGGGATTGCATCAACTGATTTAAAAGATTAATATCTCCAAATTTTAATATTGAATTTTTTTGCCATTTAGAATACATAATAATTCCAATAATTAATACAGGAATTAAGGCTAATAAATATAAAAATTCAATGTTGTCGTATCTTAACATTATGGGATTTGTTTTAAATAAGAAATTTCTAATATAAAAGAAGAAAGAAGTAAAAGAAGTGCGGGAAAAGCAAATCTTAAAAACTCTTCGGATCTTTTGTGAAATTCTGTAACTTCAATTTTAGATTTTTCTAATTTGTCAATATCTTTATATATCTCTTTTAGTTTACTATTATTTGTTGCACGAAAATATTTTCCATCAGTAACAGATGCAATATCTTGTAATGTTTTCTCATCTATTTGAACTTCAACATCTTGATACTGTATTCCAAAGGGAGTTTGAAATGGATATGGGGCAAATCCTTCTGTTCCAACTCCTATTGTATAAACTCGTATACCAAATTTTTTAGCAATTTCAGCAGCCGTAAATGGAGCAACAACTCCTTTATTATTTACTCCATCAGTTAATAGAATTATTACTTTGCTTATGGCTTTACTATCTTTTAATCTATTCACAGCTGTTGCAAGCCCCATACCAATAGCAGTTCCATCTTCAACCATCCCACTTTTTACATCTTTAAATAAATTAATTAAAACGTTATGATCAGTAGTGAGCGGACATTGTGTGAAACTTTCTCCACTAAAAATTACTAATCCTATTTTGTCATTAATTCTTTTTGAAATAAAATCAACTGCAACATCTTTTGAAGCCTCAAGCCTATTTGGCTTTAAATCTTCAGCAAGCATACTACCTGAAATATCCATAGACAAGACAATGTCAATTCCTTCAGTGGTGCTTTCTTCCCAGTTAATAGATGATTGAGGTCTAGCTAAAGCAAAAATTAATAAGCAACAAGAAATTAACTTTAATATAATTGGAAGATTTCTTAATTTAATTTTTAGAGTTTTTAGGTGCTTAATTGATTGAGTATTTGAAAAGATAATTTCACTGCTTAAATTTCTTTTTCTAAGCGAAAGCCAAATAATATAAGCTATAGGAATAGCCAATAAATATAAAAACTCGGGGTTTATGAAAGTATAGTTATTCATTTGTATCATCAATTAATTTAGTTTGATTCACAAACTTTACACTCATTTTAATACACTCTATATTTTCATGATCAGTGGGCTTACTTTTAGCAAACTTTGCTAAATCAGATATTTCAAGAATCTTCTTCAATTCATTTAAAATTTCAACAGAAATATGATTCTTGATATATTCTAAAATTTCATTTGTTGTTAGCTCTAGTGCAATAAAGTTATAACGGTTTTCAATATATTTTCTTAAAGATTCAGATATTTCAGAATGATACTCCTTGATTTTGCCAGACTGCCAAAGTTCTTTTTTTTCAATTATTGTAAGTTCCTCTAAAGCAATTATATGAGGAGGTATTATTTTTTTAACTTTCTTAATTTCTTCAGCTTTAGGCTTTTTCTTATAAAACTTTTTAAATAAATAAATAGCAAGAATTAATAAAAGAGCAATCAATATCCAAACCAAAAAGTCAGCAAGGACATAATCAGGATTTAATGGTTCTTTAATATCTTTTATTTCAGACTCTTTATCAATTGTAACTGAAAACACATTAATAAGTAAGGCATTAGTAGATATTTGATTATTAATTTTAAATGGGGGGATATAATATGATCCACTGTCCCATGAGGTAATAATATATTCTTGTTTTAAAGAATAAGTATCTTTATTCTTAGTGGTATCGATTTCTAATTTCGTAATAATTTCAATTCCATTAACAATTGAATCATTAAATAGAGGGAAATTATTTGTTAGTTCAATATCATTTAACTCAACTGTAAATCTAATTTGCTGTCCGATTAAAATAGAGTCCTTATCAACGAGATATTTAGCCGACTGACTAAATAAATTTAGAGTTAAAACAAAAAAGAATAAAATTAAAAAGCGTGTTTTTGTCATTTTCTTTTTCCTCGGCTTTTAAAAAAATTTATCAACGGTTTTACATAGTCTTTACCCGTTGAGATATCAATCATATCTACTCCACAACGAGGAAATAATTTTAGAAGTTCAAAATATTTCTCCCTTTGTTTTTTTGCATATATTTCTCTTATTTCTTCAGAAGAGGTGTCAACGAATGTGATGCTTTTGTCTTCAGCATCTTTTAGAGGAATAATTCCAACATTAGGCAGCTTGTTTTCTCTTTCATCATTTAATCTTAGAGCAACTATATCATGTTTTTTTGCAGCAATTTTTAAAGGTTTTTCAAATTCAGGACTTATAAAATCAGATAGAACAAAGCAAATACATCTCTTTTTCATTACATTATTAAAATATTCTATTGCTTGTGAAATATCTGTTTTCTCTTGCTTGGGTTTAAATGAAATAATTTGTCGAATTATTCTCAAAATATGACTCTTCCCTTTTTTTGGTGGAATAAATTCTTCAATAATATTTGAAAAGAAAATAACACCAACTTTATCATTGTTTTTAATTGCTGAGAAAGCTAGAATAGCTGCTATCTCTGTAGCAACTTCACGTTTAAATTGTTTGTTGGTTCCAAAATTCCCAGATCCTGAAACATCAACTAATAGCATGACAGTCATTTCTCTTTCTTCCTCAAAGACTTTAATGTAAGGAGAGTTATATCTTGCGGTTACGTTCCAATCTATAGATCTTACATCATCACCCGCTTGATATTCTCTGACTTCAGAAAAAGCCATACCTTTTCCTTTAAAAGCTGTATGGTATTCTCCGGCAAAAATGTGATTTGAGAGACCTCTAGTTTTTATTTCTATTTTTCTAACTTTCTTTAGTAAAGCACTTGTACTCATCTATGGAATCTCAACAGCATTAAGAATTTCAGTAATAATGTTTTCTGTTGTTACATTTTCAGCTTCTGCTTCATAAGTTAATCCGATTCTATGTCTTAGCACATCAAAACAAAGTGATCTAACATCTTCAGGAATAACATATCCTCTTCTTTTTATAAATGCATATGCTTTACATGCTGAGGCAAGATTAATGCTTGCCCTTGGAGAAGCGCCAAATGAAATCATATCATTTAATTTCTCTAAACCATATTCTTGAGGATTTCTAGTAGCAAAGACAATATCAATAATATATTGTTCGATTTTTTCGTCCATATAAACCTCCTTTACAAGATTACGGGCTTTTAAAATTGAATCTGTTTTTACAACTGAATTTGGTGTTGGAAAGGATTTTGCAAGATTATGTCTTACGATTAATTTTTCTTCATCCTTTTTTGGATAATCAATTACTACTTTAAGCATAAATCTATCTACTTGAGCTTCAGGTAAAGGATAGGTTCCTTCTTGTTCTACAGGATTTTGAGTAGCCATTACTAAAAATGGTTTTTCTAGATCAAATGACTCTCCACCTATAGTTACTTGCTTTTCTTGCATTGCTTCCAAAAGAGCCGACTGAACTTTTGCTGGCGCACGATTAATTTCATCAGCAAGAATAAAGTTTGCAAAAATAGGCCCCTTTTTTACAGAAAAATTTTCATTTTTTGGACTGTATATTTGAGTTCCAATTATATCTGCCGGAAGTAAATCTGGCGTGAATTGTAGTCTGCTAAATTTAGCATCTATAGTTTTGGATAATGTACTGATTGCTAAAGTTTTTGCAAGACCAGGAACTCCCTCAAGTAAAACGTGTCCATTCGCTAACAAAGCAATCATTAGTCTTTCAGTCATATTTTTTTGACCTACAATGACTTTATTCATTTCCAGCATTATAATATCAATAATTGCACTTTCTTTATTGATTTTTTCATTTAATTCTTTAATGTCAGTATTTAGTATTTCAGTCATAATTCAGTTTTTAGGAATGCAAAATTAATATACAATATTTTATTTTCAAAGCTCAACGAACAAATTTTAATTATCGTATATAATGGTTTGCTTTTTTTACTTTTGCAATCAATTTCTAAAGATGCGATATTTTATTGATATATCATATGATGGTTCTAATTATCATGGTTGGCAAATCCAACCAAATGCCGATACTGTCCAACATCAAATTAATTTAGCATTTTCAACAATTCTTAATCAAGAAATTAATGTTTTAGGTGCTGGAAGAACAGATACAGGAGTACATGCAAAAAAAATGATTGCACATTTTGATACCAATCAAACTATCGACTTTGAGAAATTTAAATACAGGATTAATGGGTTTTTAAAAAATGACATTTCAATAAATGATATTTACAAGGTTAAAGATGACGCTCATGCTCGTTTTTCTGCAATTTCTAGAACTTATGAATATTGCGTCTCAAGAACAAAAAATCCCTTTTCTGTAAATTCTTATTTTCTTACAAAAAATCTTGACGTTGAAAGTATGAAAAAAGCATGTAAATTTTTGTATGGAAATCATGACTACACCTCTTTTGCAAAATTGCATAGTGAAAATTATACAAATAATTGTGAAGTATTTATTGCTAATTGGAAAGAAGATGAAAATTTACTAATTTTTACTATTAAAGCGAATCGTTTTTTGAGAAATATGGTACGGGCAATTGTTGGAACATTAATTGAGATTGGTGAAGGAAAAATTTCTTTTAGCGATATTGAAACTATATTAATGTCAAAAGACAGAGCAAAGGCCGGTTATTCTGTTCCAGCTAATGGACTTTCACTTGTTGATGTTGAATACCCTAAAGATATCATAATATGAAAGAAACAAAAACAGGTCAAGTATTAGATACTTCTTTGCTTTTTAGAGTAATTAAATATGCAAGGCCATATAAGAAACAATTCATAATAGCCGCAACCGCTGCTATTATATTATCTTTTTTAGGACCTGCAAGACCAATGCTAATAAATTATGCTATTGATAATTTTATCATAATAGCGGATCCTCAAAACTTATTGAAAATAACAATACTACTCATTACTCTATTGTTCTTAGAAGGATTTATACAGTTTTTCTACATATATCTTTCGACTTGGATTGGACAAAATGTAATTTTAGATTTAAGAAAAAAAATATTTAAACATATTATGTCTTTGAAGATGAGCTTCTTTGACAAAACTCCTATTGGAACATTAGTTACACGCGCAGTTTCAGATATTGAAACTATTGCAGATATTTTTTCACAAGGTCTTTTAGTAATAATAGCGGAACTTCTTAAATTAGTTATTGTTATTGCTGTAATGTTTTACACAGATTGGAGATTGTCATTAATTGCTTTATTAACAGTTCCAATTTTATTAGTTGCTACAGCATGGTTTAAAAGAAATATTAAAGCTTCATTTCAAGCTGTTCGTGATAAGGTCTCTGCAATTAATTCTTTTGTTCAAGAACATATTGTTGGAATGAATATTGTGCAAATATTCAATAGAGAAGAAGCAGAATTTAAGAAATTCAAAAAAATAAATGAGGATCATAGAGATGCACATGTAAGATCCATATTTTATTATGCAGTTTTTTTTCCTGTTGTTGAAGTTTTATCTGCCGTATCAATAGGTTTAATAGTTTGGTATGGAGGAGAGGCTATACTTTCAGAAAAAGATATGACTCTAGGAAAAATAATTGCATTTATATTATACATACAAATGATGTTTCGTCCAATCAGACAACTTGCAGATAGATTTAATATTTTACAAATGGGTATTGTTGGGTCAGAAAGAGTATTTAGAATTTTAGACACAAAAGATAAAATTTTAAATGATGGTGAAATAGAGGTTTCGAATTTAAAAGGAGCTATTAAATTTGATAAAGTTTGGTTTAAGTATAAAGCTAATCAGTGGATTTTAAATGACTTGACATTTAATATTGAAGCAGGTAAATTCTTGGCTTTAGTTGGTCACACAGGAGCAGGAAAGTCTTCAATTATTAGGATATTAAATAGATTTTATGAAATTGACAAAGGAAAAATAACGATCGATAATATATCTATTGAGAATTTTAAGCTCAAGTCTTTAAGAGATAATATTGCTTTAGTTCAACAAGAAGTGTTTTTATTTTCTGACTCAATACTTAATAATATAACACTATATGAGGATAGTATTTCAAAAGATGAGGTGGTAAAGGCATCAAAAGAAATTGGTATATATGAATTTATTATTTCTCTTCCTGGAGGATTAGATTATGTGGTAGGAGAAAGAGGTGTAACATTATCTTCTGGTCAAAGACAACTAATAGCTTTTCTAAGAGTATACATGAGGAATCCTAAAATATTAATTTTAGATGAAGCAACAGCATCTATAGATTCTGCAACAGAGGAATTATTGCAAAAAGCTCTTTCAAAGCTTTCAAAAAATAGAACCACAATTGTTATAGCGCATAGATTATCCACTATTGTCAAAGCCGATAAAATATTATTATTAGATGCTGGAAAAATTTTAGAAGAAGGAGATCATAAATCTTTGTTAGCATTAAATGGAGAGTACTCTAAAATGTACTCAAATCAAATTAAAGATTCGGATTAATTTATAAGAATATTTTCTCTTCAAAATCTCTTTTTTAAATAATTAGTTTTATTTCATAATTTTGTGTTTCTATGAAATTTTTGCTATCTATAATTTTTTCTCTCTCATTATTTATTTCATTTAGTCAAATAACGGTTGATTTAAACTCGCCATACGATGCGCCATCATTTTTAATAGATGATGTTTTATTAGGAGGAGGTATCGTTGCTTCTAATCATCTTTATCAAGGAGATAGTGTACAAATAGGATTTTTTGATGCAACAAATACAAGTTTAGGAATTGATAACGGGATTGTAATGGCAACCGGAGAAGTTGGGGTTCTTGATCCTGCATTTGTATCAACATTTCCATTAATTCCAAATACAGTTACAGATCCGGATTTACTAAATGTAGCAAATTCAGTGCCACCATTATTGCCTGCTCCTCATACAAATTCATTTACAGTTTCTAGTGTTAATGATGTTGCTGTTTTGGAATTTGATTTTGTACCAACATCTGATTCATTAAGTTTTAGATATGTTTTTGGTTCGCAAGAATATTTTGCTTTTGAAAATAGTCAATACAATGATGTTTTTGGTTTTTTCTTGTCGGGTCCTGGAATAACAGGACCATATTCATCTCCCGCATTTCATCCGAATGGTTCTGTAAATTTAGCAATCGTTCCAGGATCTAATCCACCACTACCAATTACAATTTCTTCTGTGAATAGTGTGACCCCAATAAACTCTCAATATTTTGTGGATAATCAAGGTGGTTTAGATACAATTTCTGTAGCAAGCGGCTATACAACTGTATTAACTGCCTATGCTGCGGTTCAGTGTGGTGAAACATACCATATTCGTTTAGCTATAGCAGACGGTTCAGATTCAGGTTTAAGCTCATTTGTATGGCTGGAAGCTGGTAGTTTTAGTTCTCCAGTTTTGGAAGTAGTAGATGATTTAGGTTTAGATTCAACAGTTTTAGAGATTCCTTGTAACTCCAATATTACCTTAACAGCTAATGGTGGAGTTGGAGCCACATATGAATGGTATGACGATTCTGGAAATGTCTTCAGTACCAATAACAATGTAACGGTTGGAAGTGGATTGTATTGGGTTACTGCCACTTCTTTTGGATGCCCTGTAATTTCAGACTCTATTACTGTAGTTTCACAATCTGCCCCAGAAGTTTCATTACTTAATCAGTATACAGTGGCATGTAATGCAACAATTAATCTTGATCCGATAGTAATTGGTGGATCTGGAAGTTATACTTATAATTGGAGTAATAATTCTGTTGATAGTTCTATTGCAGTTGGAGGAGGAACTTTTGGAGTTGTTGTAACAGATAACCTAACCTCTTGCTATGGTGGAGATACTGCTATTGTTGTGGAATCATCGCCACCGGATGCTTCAATTTTAGGAGGAGGCTCAATATGTGATAATGGCTCAACTGTTCAAATAAACTTTACTTATAGTGGTCTTATTCCTTGGGATTTAGAATTTATTAACGAATCGGATACTTTTTTTGAAAATAATATTCAAACCCAATCTTATACTCATATTACATCGGAAGCTGGAACATATGAACTTTTGAGTGTGATGGATCAGAACAATTGTATTGCAAATTTATCTGGATTAGCAATTGTAGAAGTAAATCAAAACCCTACAGCTATTTTAAATTGGGATGAGTATTTATTATATATTGGAGATACTTTATTTTTACAAACTACTGAGGATTATTCTACATATGAATGGTATGATCAAAATGATGATGTTATTAGTAATAATTCTATTCTTTCTGTTTATCAAGCTGGAGAATATTATGTTTATGTGGTAGATGAAAATGGATGTTCAGATCAATCAGATTTAAGTATTATAAATGTAGTTCCAAGATCTGAATTATTTGTCCCAAATTCCTTTACACCCAATTCAGATAGACATAATGAACTCTTTATTATTCATGCAAAAAATATACGTTCTTTCAATATGAAAATCTTTGACAGGTGGGGAGATGTTTTATTTGAAAGTGATAATATTGAAAAACATTGGGATGGAACATTTAATGGCAGTAAAGTTGAGCAGGATAAATATCTATATGTCATCGATATCATTGGAGAAGATAATGTGCCTTTTACAAAAAGTGGAATAATAAATCTACTTTATTAGTATGAAAAAAGTTGTTTTCTTAATAATGTTTCCTTACTTGTTGGTTGCTCAAACAACTGATTGGGTAAAGTCATTTGGTGGTACTGCGTCTGACAAAGGAATATCAATAGGTTGTGATTCTTTAGGTTTTATTTATTGTAGTGGATACTTTAATAATGAGGCTACCTTTGGAAGTATTACACTTACAAATCAGAATGTAAGTACATCAGGAAATAATAAGGAAAATTTTATTTTTAAAATGGATTCTTTAGGTAATGTGATGTGGGCAATTCCAGCTGGAAATCAATCTGGTAGTTGTTGTGATGATAGAGCATTAGGAATGCATGTTACACCAGGTGGGGATGTTTTTATTACGGGTACTTTTTGGAGTTCTTATTATTTAGGAGTGCGTGGTGCTCCAAATACCATTAACGTTCCTGGAAATCAAAGAAACGATCATGATAATTCTGTGCTTGCTAAGGTTGACACAGATGGTAATCCTGAATGGGTAATAGGTTTTGGGGGAGATAATACCTCTGGAGGTTGTCCATATCCTATTTATGATGCGGATGATCATTCTTATGATGTAAAAGTTGATGCCGACGGTTTTATTTATGTTACAGGATTCTTCTCAGGATATGATGCAGACTTTGACGGCTTTACAATAACTAATCCAGATTGGGGTAATGATTGTCAACCTATGGGTTATATTGGTAGGTTAGATTCAAATGGTAATTGGCTATGGGTTGATAAGTTTGATGGGATAAAAGATCAAAGAGGATCTAGAGATAATAGATTAGCAATAGACAAATTTTCTAATATTTACGTCGTTGGTGGTTTCCAAAACAGAGGGCCAAATCAAGTAGCTAATTATGGTCCTTTTTCTATTACATCTAATGGAGAGTGGGATGCATTTATTTTTAAAATGGATAAAGAGGGTAATTGGCTTTGGGCAGAAGGAATTGGAAGCAATAAAACAGATAGAGCAAATTCGGTTGCAATAGATGTCTGTGATGATATTTATATCACAGGAGAGTATCGTAATCCAATGGTATTCCCTGGTGGTAATGCTTCAAATGGAACAGATACTTTAAGTCATAAACAAAAAAGGGACGTTTTTGTAGCTAAAATGAATAATCAAGGAGAATGGAAATGGGCAAAAAGAGCAAGAAGTGAAGGAACAGACAAGCCTTATCAGATGTCTGTTGATGCTAATAAGCAAGTTTTTATTGGTGGTACTTCAAAAGGTGAAATGACTTTCACAAATGGATTAGTAGTGGATCCACAAATAGCAGGAGATACAACAGCTTCTGCTTGGGTGGCACAAATAGATGGAGCTTCAAATAATGGAGATTGGGTTTGGGCTAAAATGGCAGGCTCTGACACAGATGATGATGACAGAACAAATGATATATGCCCTGACGGATTTGGAAATGTTTATGCAATTGGATTTTATGAAGATTCACCAGATTTTGATGGTACTATACTTAATTCACTTGGGAGAAAAGATATTTTTGTTTGGAAGATGAGTATAACTCCTGGAAGTTTTACATATAGTAATTCTACAGATACTGTTTACTACAGCGAGGTAGTTTATAATCCTCTTGATACAGGAGTATTCATTAGATCATCAATTCAAATTGATGGTTGTGATACTTTATTTGTTGATTCAGTGATAGAGAAAAAATTAGGTGTTAAAATTATTTTTGATATTAATAATATAGGATCAGGAACTGTAACTATTGATGGACAAGTACAAAACTTACCAATTGAAAAAGAATATCTCTCAGGTGATGTTATTAATATATCTGCCACTATAGATCCAAACTGGTTATTTGATTATTGGCATTTAAATAATAATACAGTTACATTAAATTCATTGTCTACAACTTTTGTAGCGAATAGTGGAGATTCTTGTGTGTTAAAAACAAGAGTTAAACCACCTTTAACCGCTTTTATATCAGGTAATGATACAATATGTTCAAATTCATTACAAAATGCTGAAGTTAAGGTGTATTTCAATGATGGTCTACCACCATTTACTTTTATACATAATGTAAACGGGGTTAATCAATCAGCAATTACAACAGTTGATAATCCATACATTATTAATACTAATGAAGAAGGGCTGTACACTTTAGTTTCTTTTAGTGATGCTACTAGTTCGGGAACATGTTCAGGATCTGCTTATGTAAATATTGCCGATCCACCAATAGCTTTGTTTTCAACTTCATCAGATACAATGAGCACATTGTATACTTCTGTAAGTTTTATTGATCAATCTCTAGGAAATATTTCTAGTTGGAGTTGGGATTTTGGAGATAAAAACTTCAGTGATCAATCAAATCCCATTCATTTTTATGAAGATTCTGTAGGAATTGTTCAAGTAGAATTGGTGGTAATTGATAATAACGGATGTAGAGATACCATATTTAAACAGTTATGGTTTGAAGATGAGTTTTGGATTTATTTACCTAATAGTTTTACTCCTGATGATGATGGAGTTAATGATTTCTTCTGTTTGCACTATAATGGAATAATAGAAGAAACCTTCTATTTTAATATTTTTAATAGAAATAGTGATTTAGTTTATTCAACAGAAAACATTTTAGATTTAAAATGTATTTCTGATAATAATGGGTGGGATGGTTTACATTATATTTCTGGAAATAAACTTCCACTTGGAACATATGTTTATGAAATATACTTTCAGGACTTTGAAGGTTGGAAACATCGTAAAGCAGGAACTATTCAACTTGTACGTTAATTTTTCAAATTATATATGTTTCTAAAAAATACTTTCAAATCAGTTGTTTTATTCTTTTTACTTTCATGTGGAGGTGAAAGTAATAACGAAATACTTGTAATTAATAGCGGAAAAACACAGGGGACCTTTTATCATATTAAATATCTCATAGAAGATGCTAAGAATCTACAAAACCAAATTGATAGTGTATTACTATGCGTAGATAATAGCTTATCTACATATAATTCTAGTTCATTAATTTCAAAAATAAATAAAGGGGAAGAGGTTATTGTAGACCCTCTTTTTCAAACTGTTTTTAATACTGCTGATACAGTTTATAAAAAAACAAAAGGAGCCTTTGATTGTTCTATAGCTCCTTTAGTTAATTCTTGGGGGTTTGGCTTTTCAAACAAAGAAAAAATGGATACTCTAAAAGTTAATCAGCTTTTAAAAAATATAGGATATAATAAGATTAGTTTAAAAAATGATTCAATTTTTTTACCATCAAAGATGTTATTAGATTTTAATTCAATTGCTCAAGGCTATACAGTAGATTTGATAGCTAATCTTTTTGATTTAAATGGATTAAATCATTATTTAATTGAAATTGGTGGCGAGATTAGAGCTAAAGGATTAAATGCTGATAATGAAATTTGGAAAATAGGAGTCGATAAGCCATCGGAAAAAATTAATTCTCAAGATCGTTTTCAGTTTATTTTAGAGCTAGATAATAAATCCCTAGCAACCTCTGGAAATTATAGAAAGTTCTACATTGAGGATGGAGTTAGGTATTCACATGTTATTAATCCTTTTAATGGATTTCCAGCAAAAAACAAATTGCTTAGCGTAACTGTTATACATGATGAATGTATTTATGCAGATGCATACGCTACTGCTTTTATGGTAATGGGATTAAAAAATTCAAAAATATTATTGGAGGAAAATGATAATTTAGAGGCTTATTTTATCTTTTCAAAAGATGATGGAGAGTTGGGTAAATATGTTTCTAAAAGTTTTAATCAACGAATCTTAAATTAAGATTCGTTTGGGCAAATTTCTTCAGCAGTTTTACCGCAATAGCCACAATTTTCACCCTCTTTATTAAGAAATGGATTCTGACTTGCACAGGTTCCAGCAAATTTGCCGTTTTTTTTAAGTATAATTTTAATTCCTATACCTACAAAGACAAACATTAACATTAAGACGGTAATTGCAAAGATTTTCATGCTGCAAATTTAACTAAAAAATATGTTAATTAAATTAATATATCAATTATGGTAGTTATATAAATGCATATGTTTGTTTAAAATGAAATTCAATGAAAAATAAAGCTAAAGCTTTTATAAGACTAGTCGAAATCATGGATCGGCTAAGAGAGGAATGTCCTTGGGATAAGAAACAAACTATTGATAGCTTAAGATATTTAACAATTGAGGAGATGTATGAATTGTCAGATGCTATTTTAGATAAAAACATGGATGAAATAAAAAAGGAACTTGGTGATTTAATGCTACATATTGTATTTTATTCTAGGATAGCATCAGAAAAAAAACATTTTGATATAACGGATGTTTTAAATAGTATTTCAGATAAACTAATCCATAGACATCCTCATATTTATGGAGATGTTGTAGCTAATGATGTTAAGCAAGTAAAGGAAAATTGGGAGAAGTTAAAATTGAAAGAAGGAAAAAATTCTGTTTTAGAAGGAGTTCCAAAATCGTTGCCTGCTATTGTTAAGGCCTATAGAATTCAAGAAAAAGTACGTGGAATTGGATTTGATTGGGAAAATAAAAATCAAGTTTGGAATAAAGTTCAAGAAGAGATCAAGGAATTTCAAAATGAAGAAAAGAAAAATAATGCTGAAAAAATGGAAGAAGAATTTGGTGACGTATTATTTTCACTAGTTAATTATTCTCGCTTTATAAATATAAATCCTGAAGATGCTTTAGAAAAAACAAATAAAAAATTTATATGTAGGTTTCAATATATGGAACAAAAAATTAAAGAAGATGGTTTGGATTTATCTAAATTGTCATTTGAGCAAATGAATAATTTCTGGGACATGGCAAAAGTTGCGTGTCTTAAATAAAGGATTAATTAACTTTTGTCGTTTAATAAATACTTGTTTATCTTATTTTTCTTAATATACTATATTTGTTAAATAATTGTCAAATTGACTAAACGTGAAAAATTCTATTTTCATACTCTTTTTTTTATTACTAGTTTGTTCTTGTGAAAAAGAATCAGGAGAAGGTGGTACATCTTCAATTGTTGGTTCTGTGTATAAAATTTCTACTTATTATAATGTATTAACTCAACAGAATGATACAGTATATTATCAATTAGATTCAGGTGAAGATATTTACATAATATATTCTGACGATGAAAATGATTTTTATGATGATAATATTGAAACAAATTGGAATGGTCAGTATCGATTTGATTATTTAAGAAAAGGAGATTATACAGTTTTTATATATGCTGATAGTACAGATAATTTAAATGTTAGTTACGACTATCCTATATTTCATCATGTAACTATTGAAGAAAATAATGCAACATATACCTTGCCAGATTTTATTATTGAAAAATGAAAGTAGCTAAACATATTAATGAATTTTCACCAACTTCTCTAAAGGAAATGGATGGTGTAAAATTATTAAATAGATCAGACACAAAATTTGTATTTAGTGTTAGTATTCTCAAGGATTTAATGAATAGACTTACTCCATTTTATAATGTTTTGGAAATTGATGGGAAAAGAAAGCATGATTACAAATCTTTATACTTCGATACCGAAGATCACAAGTTTTATAATGACCATCATAATCAAAGAGTTAATAGGCATAAGGTAAGGTATAGAGAATATGTAGACTCGGGTCTCGTTTTTTTAGAAATAAAGTGTAAGAATAATAAAGGTAAAACGATTAAGAAAAGATTAAAGGTTGATAAAATCCACGATAGTTTAACAAGTGATCATCAAAATTATGTGGATAAGATTATTGGTATTTCATTAAAAATTAAATCAACACAATGGATTAATTTTAGTAGAATTACTTTGGTACATAAAAAAGCAAAAGAAAGATTAACAATAGACTTAAATTTAAACTTTCATAATAATCAAAACTCAGGAAATTTAAATAAAATTATAATTGCAGAGGTAAAACAAGAAAGGATGAAGAGAACATCTGATTTTATTAGAATTGCAAAAGAGATGAATATCCACCCAATGAGAATTAGCAAATATTGTTTCTCATCATTTAACTTAGATAATTCACTTAAACAAAATCGATTTAAAGAAAAACAAATCTTTATAAATAAAATAATAAATAACTAACTAAATATGTCATTACTACTAATTCTACTTGATGGATTAGAGTTTTTAGGAACTCCTCTTTTTGATTCCAAAGACTTTTTTAAACTAATTGTTAAAGCTGCTTTTAACTTAATAATGATATTAGTGATTGTTCGCTATATATACTATCCAATTACAAAAAATAAGGACTATTTATTTACCTATCTATTAATAAGTTTAACTGTATTTTTACTTTGTATTCTACTAGATAGTGTTAAAATTGAATTAGCCTTTGCCTTAGGTTTATTTGCAATTTTTGGAATTATAAGATATCGAACTGACCCAATACCCATAAAAGAGATGACCTATCTTTTTTTAGTAATTGGCGTTTCAGTAATAAATGCTTTAGCTAATAAGAAAATCAGTTATTCAGAGCTTGTATTTGCAAATTTTATGATTATTGCAGTTACATTTGGATTAGAAAGGATTTGGCTTTTAAGACACGAAACACGTAAAAATGTAATTTATGAGAGAATTGATTTGATAGGTCCTGAAAAAAGAGACGAACTAATTAAAGACTTGAAAGAAAGAACTGGTATAGATGTTGTTAGAGTTGAAATTAGGAGAATAGATTTTCTAAAGGATATTGCATATTTGCGTATTTTCTATTATGAGAACGATAATAGCTAGTATTCTCTTTTTATCTTTTTTTAGTTATAATTCAAATGCCCAGCAAAATGATTTTCAACTTTGGAATACTTTAAATCTTAGTAAGAAAATAAATAAGTCTTTTAGAGCAGATATCAAGTATGGGGCAAGATTTAGAGAAAATGCCTCTCTCTTATCAACCCAATTCATTGATTTTAAAGTAAAATATAAAGAAAATAAAAGGTGGAGCTTTGCTATTGGTTATAGATCAATTTCTGATTACTCCATCTCAAATAATTTTGAGTCAAAAAATAGATTTTATGCTGATGCTTATTTTTCTAAGAAGTTAAAAAGATATTTCTTTAGTTTAAGAAATAGAGTCTTAACTCAATTAAGTAATAATGTTTCAAAAGAAGTTCTGAGGCAGAAGTACAAGCTGGCATACAACATAAAAAAAACTAAGCTCTCTCCTTCGATTTCAATTGAGCTTTTTTGTAGCCTTGATAACTATTTTTATAAAATCAGAAATTCATTTGAATTAGCTTATCCAATAAATAAAAAGATAGAAGTTAGTTTAGTTTATAAAATTGAAAATGAATTTAATGTTGTTGATCCATTTACTCTGTTTATTTTTGAGCCTAAGATTAGTTATAAATTATAGATGATTGAACAAAAAATTAATACTAGTTTCTTCATAGCTGATTTAAATGAGCTTTCTAATGATGAGCAAATGCTTATCAAGAAGGCTCAAGATATTTTAAAAACCTCCTATTCTTCATATTCAGGTTTTTCAGTTGGAGCTAGT
>CALJFR010000031.1 GCA_938073745.1 uncultured Flavobacteriales bacterium | reverse complement strand
GTTAGGGTTGTTAATATGATAAGAGATAATAGAGATGTTCTTTTGTCACAAAAAAATAAATGGCGCAGAAAGTTTTTGGGTGCTAAAAGAATCCCTTTCTATGAGAGTTTAAGATCAAAAGTAAATTATCACCCATTAATTACATCATATATCTGGAATAGATCGATAAAAAGAACTAATTTTTTTAATAGTAATTCATTTTTTTCTCTTCTTAAATTTGAAGACTTTTTATCTTCTCCAAAAGAAAAAATTATGCATTTATGCGCATTTTTAGAAATTCCTTTCAATGAAGATATGCTGAAAATTTCAAATATTGGTTCCTCAACAGAAAATGATTCGGATGAACAACTTATTGATGAATCTAAAAAATATAAATGGAAAAAAGGTGGGTTAAATAATTCTGAAATATATATTGCTCAATTTGTTTCATCTAATTTCATGAACCAATTTCATTATAAAAAACAGAAATTTATATTTCCACCAATTGGGGTACTTGTATATCTTGTATCAGCTCCATTTAAGATTCTAGCTTCTCTTTTGTTAAATTTGGGAAGATTAACTGTTTTTTTTGATATGATTAAATTTCATAAAACATAATGAAAGTAGATTTCTTTATAGTTGGAGCACCTAAATCAGCTACCACTTCTTTATTCCATTATTTGGGTCAGCATGAGGAGATTAGTATGAGTACAATAAAAGAGCCAGATTTTTTTTCCCATGTAGAATTGACTAAACAAAAATTATATTATAAATCTAAACCAATATCTGATATTAATACATATCACAATCTATTTCTTACAAATAAAAAGAGTCAATTATTGGGTGAGGCAAGTGTTTCATATTTATTTTACCCCAAAGTTTCAGAGAGAATATTTTCATATAATCCCAATGCAAAGATTATCATAGTATTAAGAAATCCGGTTGAACGAACAGTTTCTCACTACCAAATGGATAAGAGGTTGGGTTTTATAAAATACAATTTAGCTGATGTGTTAAACGACTCTACGATTGAAAATCACTCTCTTTATTATCAGCAATATATTTTGGTAAGTTATTATTATCAGCAAGTAAAAAAATATATCGATATTTTTGGTAAAGAAAATATCTGTATTTTAAATTACGATAATTTAAAAAAGAATAATAAAGAGTTTACTTCTAAGGCATTAAGTTTCCTAGATTTAAAAGAAAGTAAAAATATTAATTTTGACTCTAAATATAATAGATCTAAGAGTTCTCGTTTTCGATTGTTTAATTTACTTTATTCCAAAATATTTATCAGGAAAGTGATTAAAAGTATTGTGCCAAAAAAGATAATTGCTTTAGTAAATGAAATCTTATTTGATCAAAAACCACCCAATTTATCTCTTCATGTTGAGAGACAATTATATGATTTGTTTAAAGAGGATATTGTTCTTCTAGAGAAAATGTTAGATATAAATTTATCTTCATGGAAAAAATAGGAGTAGTAACTGTCACATATAATTCATCAGAAGTTATAGATAAATTTCTTGAAGATTTATTTAATCAAAAATTTCCAAACTTTTTTTTATATGTAGTTGATAATGCATCTTCAGATAATTCACTTGAAAAAATTTATAGGCTAAAAGAATCAAGAGTAAAAATAATTAAGAATAGTATTAATAAAGGTGTGGCAAGCGCTAACAATAAAGGTATTGACAGTGCATTGAAAGATAATTGTTCTCATATTTTATTACTTAATAATGATGTTGAGTTTAGAGATAATTTATTTGAGATTTTGATTAATTCAATTCGCTCTGACAAGTATAGTTTGGTTAGCCCTAAGATTAATTTTTTTGACAATCAAGATGTTATTTGGTATGCAGGAGGATTTTTTAATAAGTATAATGGTTTTTTACCCACTCATATAGGTTTGAATTTTAAAGATCAAGGTTACTTCAACGAAAAAGCAACTACTGAATATGCTTCTACCTGCTGTTTGTTAATTAAAAAAGAAGTTTTTGAAGATATTGGTTTAATGGATGAGAAGTATTTTGTCTATTTTGATGATACAGATTTTTTATATAGAGTGTTAAAAGATAACAGACATAAGTTGCTATATAATCCAAGCGCTACATTATTTCATAAAGTTGGAAGTCTTTCCAAATCATTTATGAAAACAAGAAAAAATAAGATTTATAGAAGTGATTTTTTTCTAAGTCAGAATATTAAAAATCACATCTATTTTTTAAGGAAAATTGGAGGTTATTTTGCTTTTGTTTTTTGTCTCATTTTATTCTTTAAAAATAATATAAGATTTTTATTAAGCCCAAGAATAAAACTTAATCTTTCAACATTTATATTAATTAATAAAGCCTATTTAGCAGGTTGGAGATTATAGTTTTTTTCCTATTACAAGTGAGTCTCTAAAAATTTCTTTTACTATAATTAAATTTATTGAATCATTTGTGTGTATTGGATCGGTAAAACATTTCTTGCACTCTGTAATTGAATTTGCATAATCATAGTCTATTACATTACCGATGTTTGTAATGTCGTTTTTATAGATTTTTTCCTCTTCTTCTAATTGAAAATCAATAATTCTCTTTCTGTAATCTTTGTGATGAGGAACATTTAGAAGAGTTAGCTTTATATTATTTTTAAGACAATAAGAAGAAACCTCTTCTAATCGATTTTTTAACTCTTTTGGATATTTATATTTTGAGTATTGATTTTTTGCAACGGTATTTATATTAAAATTCCACCAAGCTTGTTTGTCAATTGTGCTTTTTCCATCCATAGCTTTTTTTAACATAATATTTCTTGAAATATTTGGGAAACCAAGACCTGTAATTTGATTAAAAATTATTTTGAAAGTGATTTCTAAGACGCTTCCATTAAATATATATAAAAGAGGATTCGTATTTATTTCTTTTACTTCTTGAACTCTGTTTGCATATGCATATTGATTATATAAATTGAAATTAATACCAAGCACTACATTTTCTAGTTTAGTAAAATCATTACATAACCAAAAGAGATCTAGTATCTCATTAAGTTTTGCAGCATTTGAATGAAGAATAAAATATTCATCACCAGTAATATTCTTTATTTCTTTAATTGGTAGTCTCTTTATTCTGGAATCTCCAATTATTACATTAGGCGTAGGGTTGTTTTTAAAAGCAATGGTATTATACAATAATGAATTAAGTTTTCTAGCAGATTGAAGTTTAGTTTGTTCATCAACAACTTTATTATTTGAAAAATAATTAAATGGATCTATAAGCAACAATGTTAACGCCCAAATAAATATTGGAATAGAAAATATACAGCAATTAGTAATAAGTTTTCTTATATCTTTTTTCATAGTTAAAACTGGAAATAAATAAAGTTATTTACCATAGAGTGAGGTGCAACAAAAAGTATGCCAAATATTAAAACATAGTATATTAACCATCTACACCATCTTGGTTTTTTACTCAGTTTTTGCCA
>CALJFR010000030.1 GCA_938073745.1 uncultured Flavobacteriales bacterium | reverse complement strand
ATCTTCAATTTTATTAGGTCTTTGCTCAACAATAAATCTTGCAAAAGAACCTCGTGCTTTTTTTGCAAAAAATGAAATTACTTTTGATTTACCATTTTTGAAATCCTTAAAAACTGGTGTTAAAACATTATCAAAACTATTTAAGTCTACAGCTTTACTATATTCATTTGAAGCCAAGTTAACTATAATATCTTCTTTATTACATTCATTTAATAATTGATTCGTTATTTTATTACCCCAAAATTCATACAAGTTCTTGTAACCATTTATCTTTAACTTAGTCCCCATTTCAAGCCTGTAAGGCATAATTTCATCTAATGGCCTCAACAATCCATACAAGCCTGAAATAATTCTTAAATTTTCTTGTAAATATTTCAAATCCTTAGTCTCCAATGTTTGAACAGAAAGCTCATTATAAACAGCACCATCAAACATAAAGACAGCTGGCTTTGTAGCATTTGCTTGAAAAGGGTATTCCCAATTATTAAATCTTTGATTGTTAAGATTTGCAATATTAGGACTTACATTCATCAATGAAATTAACTTATCCGAAGAATAGTCTTTTAACTCATTAACAATAGTCAGTGATTCATTATGAAATGATATGGAAGTTGAGCTATTTATATCACAAGGGTTTTCGTTTAATTTCTTAGCAGGAGAAATGATAATTTTCATAATGTAATTGTATTTTTACGCAAATTTATTCAATTTAAATCATGTATCAAATCCTAAAAAAAAATAAATTAATTTCATTACATATAATGGTGGTTTTTTTAGGTTTTACTGGAGTACTTGGCAAACTTATCTCTCTTGCAACACCTTACCTTGTATGGCATAGAATGTTAATTGCATTCTTAGCTCTTTTTATTTTTCTTTTAATAAAAAAGCAAATACACTCAATACCCAAAAAAGATATTTTACCACTAATGGGAATTGGTGCTATTGTAGCCTTACACTGGTTCTTCTTTTTTGGCGCTATTAAAGTCTCAAATATTTCTGTTGCTGTTATATGTATGGCAACTGCCTCCTTATTTTCTGCTTTTTTAGAACCTCTTTTTTTTAAAAGAAAACTTTTAAAATACGAGCTTTTATTTGGAGTTATTGTTCTATTTGCCCTATCCTACATGCTATATGAAAAACCAGAAAATAAGGAAATTAACTATGTACTCGGCTATATCTATGGTATTGCAAGTGCATTTTTAGGCACCTTGTTTACAATGTTTAATGGAAAATATATAAATAAGCTTGATGCAGCGAAAATAACTATGGTTGAAATGTTTGGAGGAGTTATTGTTATAAGCCTCTATTTTTTAGCTATTGGAGATTTAAGTGTATTCACAACTCATCTATCTCAAAATGACTTTATTTATTTGTTTTTATTAGGTACAATTTGTACTGCAGGGATTTTTGTTTGGATGACAGAAATTATGAGACACATCACTCCATATGCTTTAATAATGGCTATTAACCTAGAACCTATTTACAGTATTATTATCGGATTAATTATCTTTAGTGAGTCTGAAAAGATGAATTTATCCTTTTATATTGGAAGTACAATAATTTTGTTTATTGTATTTTTAGATGGATACATTAAAAACAAGAAACAGATTTGAAAGAATCAAAATTGATTCTTAATTTTGTATAAATTTAATTTCATGAGAATAAAACTAATTCTAATCTTTTTTAACCTCTTTTTATTTACTAATCTTTTTTCTCAGGCTTATAAAATTGAAGGAGAGGTTGTGGGACTTGAGGATACCGAAGTGATTCTAGCATATTATTTTGGAGGAAAACAATACGCTAAAGATACAACTGAATCAAAAAACGGAAAATTTATTTTTACAGGCGATGAAAAATTAGAAGGTGGTATGTACCTGATTGTTCTTCCAGAACAAAAATGGTTTGACATAATTATTTCAGAACAAAAATTTAAATTTAAAACCTCATTAAATAATCTTGTGAGTGATATGCAGTTTACAAATTCTAAGGAAAACACCCCTTTTTACTCATATCTTAGTTTTATAAATTCCAAACAAAAAGATATAGCACCAATTAGAGAAAAATTAAAAACTGCTAATGGGACTGAAAATAAAGAACTACAAAAACAACAAGAAAAAATTGATAATGAAGTCTTGAAATACAGAGAGAAATTTCTTGCAAATAATAAAAATATTTTCTTTAGTAAAATTATAAAGGCAACTATTGACCCTGTAATACCTGAGTCACCTAAAGATAAAGATGGAAATATTGATGAAACCTTTCCTTTTAGGTACTATAAAAATCACTTTTGGGATAATGTTGACTTTTCTGATTCAAGAATATTAAGAACACCATTATTTTTCTCTAAAATGGAGCAATATCTAGATAAAATGACTGCTAAGATTCCTGATTCTTTGATTGTTTCTGCAAATATACTTGTAGAAAAATCAAAGGCAAATGATGAAATATTTAGATATGTGGTCTCTCATATCACCTCAAAATATGAAAGATCAAAAATTATGGGAATGGATGCCGTTTTTGTAAATATGGTTGAAAATTATTACATAACTAAAATGTGTCCTTGGGTTGATGAAGGACAGTTAAAAAAGATTATTGAAAGAGCAGAAAAAATATCTCCTAATCTCATAGGCAAAGTTTCTCCAGAATTTGTTGATGTTTATGGTAGACCTTTTATGAAGGACTTAAATGGTAAAATTCATACACTTCAATCTGTTGAAGCTGATTATACTTTATTAGTTTTTTACGGGCCTACATGCGGACACTGCAAAACAGAAATACCCAAGATAAAGAACACACTTGATTCATTAATTATTTTAAATTATGATATTAAAACTTTTGCTGTTGCAACAGAGTTTGATATTGAAGAATGGAAAAAGTTTATTAAAGATCAACAAACTCAATCATGGATAAATGTTGCAGATATTAGTCATGATGATGAAGGAAATCCATTAGCTAGTAGCGATTGGAGAGACAAATATGATATTTACTCAACTCCAGTTGTATATCTTTTAGATGAAAAGAAAAAGATAATTGCTAAAAGGATTAACTATAAACAATTTGCAGAAATTATTACCAGAAAATAGTTAAAGCATTACTTCTGTTGATCCGCCATTTATTGAAACATAGTATCTAAGTTGAAATCTAGATAATAAATCATGTACTTCTTTTTTAAGTACTCCCTCTCCTATTCCATGAACGATAATTAATTTTTGTGCATTAGAATTTATTGCATTAATTAATGCATCCTCACATTTTTTAATCTGTACCTGAACTATTTCAAAATTGGTCATTGCAAAAAAATCATTTGAAAGATTTTCAATATGCAAATCAATTTTCACTTCATTCAAATTTTGTCTTGACATCTTTTTAGCTAATTCATTTTCTTCAGAATCTTTAGCATATGTTATATCTCCATATGCCTTAACAGTATCTGTATTATTATCAAACTTCACAACATCTTTCACATTAACAACTGTTAAAAAAAGTGAACTATCTTCAACTTGAATTTTACGTTCAGAAAATATTTTTACAATAGTTCCAAAATCATTAGATCTAAGAAATTTCACCTTATCTCCTATTTTTAAATTATTAATCATTAGAAATAAATAGAGTGTAATTTTAATTGATTATTACTAAATTCAAAAGCAGGAAAGGGAATTTTCACAAAGCTAAATACGTGAGTTAATTTTTTGAGAAATTTATTTTTTGTATTTATTCTTGTCAAATCTATATCTAAAGACAATAAATATTGTCGAAATCTATTATCTCCTGTTGTATTTTGAGCACTAATCATTCCATTACCACTGTATCCTAAAGCAAAATTTAGCCATTTAGGAAAACTACTTTTTTCTAGTTCAAAAAAAGAATTAATATTTACTGACAGCCAATACGTTTGGCCATTATAATCCTTTAAACTTCTTTGTAGAGTTGTATTACCAAATAATTCGGTATTACTATCTGAAAAGCTAGATTTTGAATAACTATATTTAAGCAATACCTTCTGCTCTTTCCAATGAAGTTCCTGAGAGATAGCCAGAATTGAACCCATAGAATTTGCAAAGACATCACCTAAAGAGGCACCCCAATTAGTAGAAAACCCATCTAAAATTTCAATAGTACTGTTAAAGAAAAGACCAGTTAAACCTCCAATCCATATTGCCTTTTTATAGTCTAAACCTGCCCATTTATATAGTTTTATTCCATTTACTCCACCATAATAAGATGTTGCAGCATGACCAAACTTATCCATTTGCAGCCAAGAAGAATTATCATTTACAAAATGAAAATTAGATTTTGGATAATTTTTATACCATAATTCATTAAAACCAACAAGAGCTAATGAAAAAACTGCAATTTCAGAAATTACTA
>CALJFR010000029.1 GCA_938073745.1 uncultured Flavobacteriales bacterium | reverse complement strand
CTAGACAGTAATTGAGCAATACTTTCACCAAGACCACCATTTAACATATGTTCTTCAGCAGTAACTACACACTTTGTTTTTTTAATAGACTTTATAATAGCATCTTTATCTAAAGGTTTAATAGTATGAATATTAATTACTTCAGCATTTATATTTATTTCTTTAAGTTCTTTACAAGCTTCCATAGCTTCCCATACAAGATGACCAGTAGCAATAATTGTAAGATCATCTCCTTCTTTTAAAGTTACTGCTTTTCCAATTTCAAACTTTTGATTTTCATCAGTAAAATTTGGCACTTTAGGTCTTCCAAATCTTAAGTATACAGGACCAACATGTTCAGCAATGGCTATAGTAGCAGCTTTTGTTTGATTAAAGTCACAAGTGTTTATTACAGTCATGTGTGGTAACATTTTCATCATTCCAATATCCTCTAAAACTTGATGAGTAGCACCATCTTCTCCAAGAGTTAAACCTGCGTGAGAAGCACATATTTTAACGTTCTTATTAGAGTATGCGACAGATTGACGAATTTGATCATAAACTCTAGAAGTGGAAAAGTTAGCAAATGTTCCTGTGAATGGAATTTTTCCACCAATTGTCATTCCAGCTGCTATTCCAATCATATTGGCTTCAGCGATACCAACTTGGAAAAAACGATCTGGATGATTATCTTTAAAATCATTCATTTTTAATGATCCAGTTAGATCTGCACAAAGTGCAACAACATTTTTATTGTTCTTCCCTAATTCAGTTAGTCCCGCTCCAAAACCAGATCTAGTGTCTTTCATTTCCATTTTTAGTAAATTTTTATTAATTGTGATTTTCCAGATTTAATTGTAAATGACTTTTCATTTGAGTATATGTATTTCTTTGAAGATTTTGCTCTATAAATTACTGTGTATTTTCCTGGCAATAAAGTAAGCTTATATTGATTAGATTCTCCATTAAATTTATATATCTCAACTAATTTATCCCCATCATTTAAATATACTCCTCCATAACCATTGGCAGGTAATAAAACATTTGCTAAACCTGTACTTGGTAATTGTAATTTTGTCAATTGATTTTGATTGATACGTACATCATTAAAATATTGTCTTGGAAGAGTTAAAAGTTCAATATCATATAAACCCGTAATATAATTTTGTTCTTTATTAATATTTTGAACATTTATGGTATTATTTTCTCCAGCCTTTCTAACTATAAATTGATAATCTTTCTTTGTATTAAGGATAACTTTTAATTTACCCTGTGGTGTAATTAGTGGAATGATTGTGTGTTCTCCTGGCTGAATAGTAATGACTTCAGATTCAACAGGAGGAATAGTATGAGCAACAACTTTATATTTTAAAACAGGATCAATAATCATTGTGTCTGGATTACCCATATGATTCATTGTATGTATGAAATTATATTTTACTACATCAGTGAAATCATCGTAGAAAGTTAAAGGTATATTAGTTTCAGTTGGATTACCTAAGGAATCTAATAAATTTACTTGAGTTGTTGTATTGTCAACAACGTGTGATATCACAACATTTAGAATATTTGCAAAATCTCTTTCATTGCTAGCATCAAAAAATGTACCAACACAGTCAAGATTTTTTTTCCAGGATTGATCAAGTCCAATTCCAATAACAAAGGGTTTTAAAATTATTCCTTTTTTAGCAAAAAGTCTAGAAACAGCACATGGATCCATACCGCATTCTTCCTTTCCATCTGTTATCAAGATAACAATATTTCTTGAATTTTCTCTAGGAAAATCTGATGCAGCTTCTTCTAAAGATCGTGCAATAGGTGTTGTGCCTTTAGCTTTAATCATACTTAATTTACCTTTTATTCTATCTGCAAAAATCTCAGATGGAAGAAAATTAATCTCTAATTTGGTGTCATCACAGTCTTGTGGGGGAAAACTTCTTTGATGTCCATAAACTCTTAATGCAATTTCAAGATTTTTAACATCTTTAAGTGAATCTGTAATGTTTGTAAGTAATTGTTTAGCAATATCAATTTTTCTACCACTTTGCCATCTTCCTAACATAGACTGAGAGGCATCAAAAACAAATAATATTCTGTTTACAGGTTCTTTTGTTTTTTGTGAATAAATATTAGAACTAAAGAGAATTAGTCCAATCAAAAAGAATAGATAATATTTATTTTTAGTAATCACCTAAGGTTTCTATGTTTTGAGCTAAAGCATTTTCTAATTGTTCATCGTTTGGTGCATTACCGTGCCATTTGTGAGTTCCCATCATATAGTCTACACCATTACCCATTTCAGTGTGTAATAAGATAACAATAGGTTTTCCATTACCAGTTAAGTTTTTAGCATTTATTAAAGCTGAATTTATGGCATCAATATCATTTCCCTTCTTTTCTTCAATAACTTTCCAATCAAAGGCTTCAAACTTTGCTTTTAAATCTCCCATTGGAAGTACATCTTTAATTTCTCCGTCAATTTGTTTTTTATTATAATCAATAGTAGCAATTAAATTATCAACCTTATTAGCGGATGCGTACATAATTGCTTCCCATATTTGTCCTTCTTGTAATTCTCCATCACCATGTAATGAATACACTATTTGATTATCATTATTTAATTTTTTTGTTAAGCAGGCACCAATGGCAACTGACAAACCTTGACCTAATGATCCTGATGCTATTCTAATGCCTTCAAGTTTTTCATGAGTTGTTGGATGACCTTGTAATCTGCTATTTAGTTTTCTAAATGTTGAGAGTTCACTAATATCAAAATATCCTGATCTAGCTAAAACAGAATAAAGTACAGGAGAAATATGGCCATTTGATAGAAAAAATAAATCTTCTTCAATACCATCCATATTAAAGTTTAAATTATGCTTTAAATGGTTAAAGTATAGTGCAGATAAAAATTCTGTACAGCCTAAAGAACCACCTGGGTGACCTGAGTTGTTAGCATGTACCATTCTTAAAATATCTCTTCTTATTTGGGTGCAGATTACATCTAGTTCTTTTGTTGTTTTCATTTAGAAAATTGTTTTTGTAAATTTAAAGTTTACAAGTACATATTTGAATTATTATATTAATAAGTCAAACATTTTATTAACGTATTATTGACAATACATATTTTAAACATCTAGATTTATTAATATTGCAAATCTAAATTATAAATTATGGCTTTAAAATGTGGTATAGTTGGTCTTCCAAATGTTGGGAAATCTTCATTATTTAATTGTCTTTCAAAAGCCAAAGCTCAATCTGAAAATTTTCCGTTTTGTACAATTGAACCAAATGTAGGAGTAATATCTGTGCCTGATCACAGATTAGATAGTATTTCAAAATTAGTTAAGCCTCAAAAAATAATTCCTACAACAGTGGAAATAGTTGATATTGCTGGACTTGTTAAAGGTGCTAGTAAGGGTGAGGGATTAGGAAATAAATTTTTGGCCAATATTCGTGAAACAAATGCAATTATTCATGTAATCCGATGCTTTGACGATGATAATGTTGTTCATGTTGATGGATCTGTAGATCCAATTAGAGATAAGGAAACTATCGATATGGAACTACAAATAAAAGATCTTGAGACTTTAGAAAATTTCAAAGAAAAAAATATTAAAATATCTAAATCTGGAGATAAAGTTGCACAAAAAAATATTGAATTTGTAAATAATGTAATTTATCATATTGAAAATGGTAATCCTGTTCGAACTTTTAATTCAAATGATGATGAATTTATTTTATTATCCTCATTTAATCTAATTACCATGAAGCCAGTTTTATATGTATGTAATGTTGATGAAAATTCTGTTTTAGAAGGAAATGATTATGTAAATAAAGTTTTAGAAGCAACAAAAAATGAAGGCGCAGAAGTTTTAGTTATTGCTACAGCCATTGAAGCAGAAATTGCAGATTTAGAAAGTATTGACGAGCAATTACTTTTTCTTGAAGAAATGGGACTTGATCAGCCTGGAGTTAATAAACTTATCCGTTCAACATACAAACTTTTAAATTTACAAACCTATTTTACTGCAGGAGAAAAAGAGGTTAGAGCATGGACTATTGTTAATGGAACAAAGGCTCCTCAAGCTGCTGGTGTTATTCACACTGATTTTGAAAAAGGTTTTATAAGAGCTGAAGTTATTTCCTATGAAAACTTTATAAAATTTGGATCTGAACAAATTTGCCGAGAAAATGGAAAGTTATCTGTTGAAGGTAAGGACTATGTTGTTAATGATGGTGATATAATGCATTTTAGATTTAACGTTTAATCTTTAAGTTGAAAAGTTTGTTGATAAGAGATGATGCAAATCTTCTTATTTATTTGCAATAAATTTATTTTTGTAAACTAGTTTTAATTTAATTCACTCTACACTTTGACTAATCAATATACAGAAGACAGTATTAGATCTCTTGACTGGAAAGAGCATATTAGGCTTAGACCTGGAATGTATATTGGTAAGATGGGTAATGGATCATCTCCTGATGATGGTATCTATGTTTTGCTTAAAGAGGTAATTGACAATTCAATTGATGAATATGTCATGGGTAATGGAAAATCAATAGACATTTCTATTAAAAAGGATAATGTAACAATTAGAGATTTTGGTCGAGGAATTCCTTTGGGAAAAGTAGTTGATGTAGTTTCAAAAATTAACACGGGAGCAAAATATGACTCTAAAGTATTTAAGAAATCAGTTGGACTAAATGGGGTAGGGTCCAAAGCTGTTAATGCCTTATCATCATATTTTAAAATCAAATCTATTAGAGATGGTAAAAGTAAGCTTGTTGAGTTTTCAAAAGGATTAGTTGTAAATGACGAAGAAATACAAGAAAATTCTGGAAGAAAAGGGACAACTGTAAGTTTCACACCAGATAAAGAGATGTTTGGTGATTTTAAATTCATCAATGAATTCATTGAAAAAATGTTGATGAATTATTGTTATTTAAATACAGGATTAACAATTAATTATAATGGACATAAATTTTATTCTGAGAAAGGGCTTTTTGATTTATTAGATCAAAATACTGATGCAGAATTATTGTATCCAATCATCCATCTTAAGGGTGATGATATCGAAGTTGCTATCACTCATTGTAAAAATCAGTATTCTGAGCAATATTATTCCTTTGTTAATGGACAACATACTGTTCAAGGAGGAACACATCAAGGTGCCTTTAGACAAGCTATTGTAAGAGTTATCAGAGATTTTTATAACAAAAATTATGAAGCCTCTGATATTAGGCAAGCAATTAATGCTGCTATAAGTATAAAAGTTATTGAGCCAATATTTGAATCTCAAACAAAAACAAAATTAGGCTCTACAGAGATAGAGCCTAAAGGAATTACTATTCAAACTTTTGTGCTCGATTTTCTAAAAAAATATTTGGATAATTATTTGCACAAGAATCCTGAAACAGCTGAAATTATTCAAAAGAAGATTCAACATGCTGAACATGAAAGAAAAGCTATGGCAGGTGTTAAGAAACTTGCTAGAGAAAGAGCTAAAAAAGCGAGCTTACACAATAAAAAACTTAGAGACTGTAGAGTTCATTACAACGATAATAATAAAGATTTAAGATTTGATTCAACATTGTTTATTACTGAAGGAGATTCTGCTTCTGGTTCAATTACAAAAACTAGAGATATTAAGACACAAGCTGTTTTTAGTTTAAGGGGAAAACCTCTTAATTGTTACGGATTAACAAAAAAGGTTGTATATGAAAATGAAGAATTTAATTTACTACAATCAGCACTAAATATAGAACAAGGTATAGACGATCTAAGATATAATAAAATTGTAATTGCTACTGATGCTGATGTTGATGGTATGCATATTAGATTATTATTAATAACATTTTTCCTACAATTTTTTCCCGAGCTAGTTAAAGAAGGTCATGTTTATATTTTAGAAACACCTCTTTTCAGAGTAAGAAATAAAAAAGAGACAATATATTGCTATACAAACGAAGAAAGAATTGAGGCTCTTTCTAAGTTAGGTAAAAACCCAGAAATTACAAGGTTTAAAGGTTTAGGAGAAATTTCTCCAAATGAATTCAAATATTTTATTGGTGAAAATATGAGACTAGATCCTGTAATTGTAGGAAGTGAAGCCAAAATACAAGATATTTTAAAATATTACATGGGCAAGAATACCCCACAAAGACAGGAGTTTATAATTAATAATTTAAAAATTGAAGAGGATATAGAATATGAGCATGAAAAAAATATTAATTGACACAAGTAGTAAAGCTAAAAGTTTAAATTTTTTTATTCTTGTTTTTTTTCTTATTACTTTAATTATTCCATTTGTTATCATTAATTTTTTAGAAAACTCATTAGTTGCAGTTTTTTTAACATCCAATACCTACATTATTTTACTTTTAATTTTAATCAACATTATCTTTCTTTTTCTTGGATGTTATTATAGTCAACTAAAAATTGATTCATATATAATTAATATATATTCTTCTAGATTTAATGATAAAAATAATTTATTAGATATAAAACACGATATGCTTAATAGTTTTTACTTTAAAAAATCTTTTTTTTCATGGAATACTATTCTGTATATTAACTATGTTAAAAAAAATAATATTAATATTACAAGAAAGTTTTTTTTTACTTTTTTAAGTTTAATAGAGAGAGAGAAAATAACTAATTCATTGAACAAAATTTTAAAATACAATGAGTAGCGAAGATAATTCTATTGAAGAAAACATTAAAGATATCATTCATGTTTCAGGCATGTATGAAAACTGGTTTTTAGATTATGCTTCATACGTAATTCTAGAAAGAGCAGTTCCACATATCTTTGATGGATTTAAACCTGTTCAAAGGCGAATTTTACACTCACTAAAGGAACTTGATGATGGAAGATACCACAAAGTAGCTAATGTTATAGGACATACCATGAAATATCATCCTCATGGAGATGCATCAATTGGGGATGCAATGGTACAAATTGGTCAAAAAAATCTTTTGTTAGATATGCAAGGTAACTGGGGTAATACTGCTACTGGTGACAGAGCAGCAGCCCCTAGATATATAGAAGTACGTTTAACTCCTTTTGCACTAGATGTTACATTTAATAAAAAAATAACAAAATGGAATTCTTCTTATGATGGTAGAGCAAAGGAACCTGAAACACTACCAGTAAAGTTTCCATTACTATTAGCACACGGTGTTGAAGGAATAGCTGTAGGACTATCTACAAAAATCCTTCCTCATAATTTTAATGAACTTATTGATGCTTCTATCAAGGTTCTTAATGGAATAAAGCCTAGGATATTTCCAGATTTTACATCTGGTGGTATGGCTGATTTTTCTAATTATAATGACGGTAGAAGAGGAGGTAAAGTTAGAGTTCGAGCAAGAATAAATATTATTGATAAAACTACTTTACACATAACAGAACTTCCATACTCATCAAATACTTCTTCTTTAATTAATTCTATTATTAAAGCAAATGATAAGGGCAAAATTAAAATTAAAAAAATTGAAGATAATACAGCAGAGCAGGTAGAAATATCCATTACACTTCCTTCTGGAATATCACCTGATAAAACAATTGATGCTTTATATAGATTTACTGATTGCGAGATGTCTATTTCTCCATTAGCATGCGTTATCAACGACAACCAGCCTGTTTTTAACGGTGTTTCAGAGTTATTACAGATATCAACCGACCATACAGTTAAATTATTAACTGATGAGTTAAAAGTTAATCTTAAAGAGTTACAAGATAAGTGGCATTTTTCTTCACTAGAAAGAGTATTTATTGAAAATAGAATATATCATTCAATTGAAGAGCTTGAATCATGGGATGAAATAATTTCTACAATTCACAAAGAATTAAAGCCGTTTTGTAGTCATTTGCTTAGAGAAATTACTGATTCTGATGTTGAGAGATTAACAGAAATAAAAATTAAAAGAATAACTAAGTTTGATTTAAATAAAGCTATTAATGATATTAAAAATTTAGAAACAAGAATTTCTGAAGTAGAGTATTCATTAAATAATATTATTGAATTTGCTGTAAACTATTTTAAGCAATTAAAGAAAAAATATGGTGCTGATAAACAAAGAAAAACTGAAATTAAGATATTTGAAAATATAGATGCAACTAAAGTAGTTGTTGCTAATAAAAAATTATATGTAAACAGAGAAGAAGGGTTTATTGGTACTTCTTTAAGAAAAGATGAATATATAAGCGATTGTTCTGATATTGATGATATAATTGTATTTAGGGAAGATGGTTTTATGAAAGTCGTTAAAGTTGATTCAAAAGTTTTTGTTGGTAAAGGAATTATTCATGCAGCAGTCTTTAAGAAAAAAGATGATAGAACTATCTATAACATGATTTATTTTGATGGTAAGTCAAGCTATTCAATGATGAAACGTTTTAATGTAAGTAGTATAACAAGAAACAAAGACTATTCCTTAACTAAATCAGATACTAAGTCTAAAATATTATACTTTACAGCAAATCCCAATGGTGAGGCAGAAACTATAAGCATTTATTTAAGAAAATCACAAAGATTAAAAATTTTAAAATTTGATTATGATTTTGCTGAACTTGCTATTAAAGGAAAAGCTTCAGTAGGAAATATTCTTACTAAGAACAGAATTAAAAAAATAGAATTAAGATCACAGGGTGTTTCTACTCTAGGAGCTAGAGAAATTTGGTATGATAAAAATGTGAGAAGACTTAATGTCGAAGGAAGGGGAGAATTACTAGGTGAATTTTCTGCAAATGATAAAATATTAACCATTAACAATGACGGTACTCTGGAATTAAAAAGTTTTGATATTTCTACACATTTTTCAGATGAAATGCTTTTCTTAGAGAAGCATATTGTTAAAAAACCAATTTCTATCGTATATTTTGATGGTATAAAGCAGAATTTTTTTGTTAAAAGATTCTTAATTGAATCTTCAACTCAAAAGTTTAAATTTATTAGTGATCACAAAGACTCACATTTAGAATTATTCTCAACTGATTGGCGTCCTCAGATAGAAATAATTTACAAAAAAGAAAAGGGTAAGGAAAGACTAACAGATAAAATTATTCTAGATGAATTTATATCAATTAAAGGTGCCAAATCACTTGGAAATAGATTAAGTTCTAAAAAAATAAATTCATTAAAACTTTTAGATTCACTTGAATATAATGAAGAAAATAAGGAAATTGAAAATGTAATTTCCACAAATATTCCTTTAACTATTATTAACAATAATGAAATTAATGATTCAGATGATAAGGGTCAAACAACACTAGAACTATAGATAAATATATAGCTTTTTTAAAATAAAGCTATATATTTGTAAAAAACACTACTATGATTAGATTATTATTAATTACAATTTTACTGCCGCTTTCAATATTTTCTCAATCTTCATACAACCTGTCTCTTTTAGGTACTTATGATAACTACAATTCTGAAGGAAATGATATATGGGGCTGGGTTGCTCCCGATGGAAGTGAATATGCTTTAGTTGGTTTAAATGATGGATTTTCTGTAGTTAATGTTACTAATCCTTCAAATCTAAATGAAGAATTTTTTATAAATGATTTAAATTCTACTTGGAGAGATGTTAAAACATTTGGAAATTATGCATATGTTACTACTGAAGCAGATGCTGGTTTATTAATCGTTGACTTATCTGATATGACAGGTAATACTTATTATCATAGAACAGTTTTTAATAGTCCAAACGGTCCTAGTACTGAATTTACAGCTGCTCATAATATTTATATCGATGAAAATGGAGTAGCATATATCTTTGGTGCTTCCTCAAATGCAGGAGGTTCTCCATCTGATGGTGTAATCTTTCTTGATGTTGTTACTGATCCAATTAATCCAATTTTTTTAGGGGAATGGAGTGATTTTTATGTTCATGATGGAATGGCAAGGGGAGATACTATGTATGTAGGATGTATTTATGAAGGTGATTTATATGTAGTTGATGTTTCAGACAAAACAAATCCTCAAAATTTAGGCAATGTTACTACTCCTAGTGCCTTTACTCATAATGCTTGGGTATCTGACAACGGAGACTTTGTTTTTACTACTGATGAACAATCAGATGCATATATTGGTTCATACGACATATCTGATTTAAATAATATTCAAGAAGTTGATAGAATACAATCTAACCCAGGATCTAATTCTATTCCTCACAATACACATGTTGACGGTAATTTTATAATTACTTCCTATTATAGAGATGGTACAGTTGTTCATGACATTACAAATCCTAACAATTTAATTGAAGTTGCACATTATGATTCATCTCCACTTTCTGGTGATGGATTTCAAGGATGTTGGGGAACATATCCATTCCTTCCTTCCGGTAATATAATTTCTTCTGATATTGATTATGGAAGCATTACTAAAGGGCGTTTATTAGTGTACAGTAGAGACTTTTTACAAGCCTGCTATTTAGAAGGTAATGTATCAGATATTTCTAACTCATTGCCTATTACAAATGCAACTATCGAAATAATAAATCCAAATTTAACTGTTCAAACAAATTCAGATTTAGCTGGTAATTATATGAGTGGAATAGCAAATTCTTCATCATATGATATCATTTTTTCAGCTCCTGGATATTTATCAGATACAATTAATGCATCTTTTACAAATGGAAATACAACAATCGTTGATGCTCAGCTACAAGCACTTTCTTCAATTAATATTAGTGGAACTGTTGTTGATATAAACGGTAATGGTATTCCAAATTCTGATGTTTTAATATACAATTCAACATTTGATTTTACTGCTACAACTGACTTAAATGGGAATTTTAACATTAATAGTATTTATGAAGGAAATTATGATGTAATTGCAGGTTCATGGGGCTATGTAACTTCTTGTACTAATGAATATATATCTTCAACTTCATCCAATCAAATTATTTTACAAGCTGGTTATTATGATGATTTTACGTTTGATTTTGGCTGGACAGTTAGTGGTGGGGTTACATCACCAAATGATGGTATTTGGCAGAGAGGAAATCCTGAAGGTACTGATTACAATGGAAATAATTTTAATCCTGAAAATGATATATCTAATGATTGTTATGATTATGCTTATGTAACAGGCTTAGAGTCAGGATCATCTGTTGGTGATAGAGATGTTGACGATGCCAATACTATACTTACATCTCCAATTTTTGATCTTTCATCTCCAATAAATAATCAGAAATATTATCTTAACTATAATATTTGGTTTAATAATGATTTTCCTAGTTGGGGTGGAGGTACACCTGCTAATGATTCAATTACTGTAAAAATATCAAACGGAGTTTTTGTATCTACATTAGATGTAATAACTTCTAACTCTCCTAATCTTGGTCAATGGAATTCAAAATCATTTGATTTAAGCCAATATATATCACTGAACAATACTATGCAGATTATTATTGAAACTGCTGATTGGGACTTTTTAGATGGGCATTGGGTTGAAGGTGGTTTTGATAAATTTGAAATAACTTCTCAAACTCCATCTTTGATTCCTAATCCTCAAAATCTAGAAAAGGAACTTATTAAAGTAGTAGATTTACTCGGAAGAACATCAAATTTTAAAGTTAATTCTTTAATCTTTTATATTTATGATGATGGATCAGTTGACAAAAGAATATTTGTTAAATAATTAATGCTTACAAAAAAAAGCTTTGTTATTAAAGGGTCTCTTGAAAAAGAAATTTTACTAGATATTACTTTTAATAATAACAGTTTAAAAAAACAACTGGTTATTTTCTCTCACGGATTCAAAGGATTTAAAGATTGGGGGCCTTTTAATACAATGGCAAAGTCTTTTGCTAATGAAAACTTTTTCTTTCTAAAGTTTAATTTTTCACATAATGGAACTTCTATAGATGATCCTTGTAATTTTAGTGATCTTGAATCTTTTGGAAATAATAATTTTTCAATTGAACTTGATGATTTAAATTTAATTATTAATTGGATAATTTATAATAAATCTTTTACTAATGAGATTGATATAAATAAGATTAATTTATTAGGTCATAGTAGAGGGGGAGCTATTAGTATTTTAAAAGCTAGTGAAGACAACAGAATTAATAAGGTTATTTCTTGGGCTTCTCCCTCAGATTTCACCAATAGAATGGATGATTCAAAAATTTCTCTTTGGAAGGAAAAAGGTGTTGCATATGTTTTTAATTCAAGAACAAATCAAAATATGCCGATGTATTATCAATTTTATGAGGATTGTATAAAAAATAGCAAAAGGATAGATATTAAAATTGCATGTAAAAATCTTAAAATTCCTCACCTAGTTGTTCATGGAACTGCTGATCTAACTGTATCAATTAGTGATGCATATGATTTTAAAAAATGGAATTCAAATACTGAGATTTTTGAGATTAAAGATGCGAATCATGTCTTTGGTATAATGCATCCTTATTCATTGGATAATTATCCACAACATTTTCAGTTAACCTTAGATAAAACTTTTAAATTTCTAAAAGCTTAATCTAGCAGAAGCTTGTTCGGAGTAATCTTTATAACTATTATTTCCATATTCATACTTTATTGCACCTGCCATAGCTATCATCGCAGCGTTATCAGTACAATATTCAAATTTTGGAATGTGTACTTCAAAATTTAGTTTTTGACCAAGTAATTGAAGCTGTTTTCTTAAATATGAATTTGCAGAGACTCCACCAGCAATTGCTATTCTATTAACTTTAGTTTTAATAATTGCTTTTTCTACTTTATCAAGAAGAATTTGTATAATAGAGTGTTGTATAGAAGCACATAAATCATTAAGGTTTTCTTCGATAAAATTTGGATTTGACATTAAAGAAGAATTAATCTTATTCATTATTGATGTTTTAAGACCACTAAAACTAAAGTCTAAATCTTTTATTTTAGGTTTTCCAAAAGTAAAGGCATTAATATTTCCTGATTTTGAATATTTATCAATTAATGGTCCTCCAGGGTATTCTAAGCCTAGAACTTTTGCAGATTTATCAAATGCTTCTCCAGCAGCGTCATCTAATGTTGTACCAATAATCTGCATTTCTGTAAAGCTCTTAACTAAAACAATTTGTGTATGACCACCAGAAACTGTTAAGCAAATAAATGGGAATTCTGGAGGGTTTTTATCTTTTTCATAAATAAAGTGAGCCAAAACATGTGCTTTCATGTGATTTACAGAAACAAGGGGTTTATTTAAACTAAAAGAAAATGATTTTGCAAATGAACTTCCAACTAAAAGAGATCCTAGTAAACCTGGACCTTTAGTATAGGCAATAATATCAATATCTGATTTTTTAACTTTTGCATTTTTAATCGCTGTATCTATAACTGGTATTATATTTTGTTGATGCGCTCTTGATGCTAATTCAGGTACAACACCGCCATATTCTTTATGTATAGCTTGGGAAGCAATTATATTAGATAATACTTTAGAACCTTTTAAAACAGCAGCAGATGTATCATCACAAGATGATTCTATTCCTAAAACTATTAATTCTTTATTCATTAAGATTTTTAAGATTATGTCCCATTTTATCTCTTTTGGTTTCAAGATAAAATTTATTATGTTGATTAGATTTAATTTCAATAGGGACACTATCAACCATTTCAATACCATATCCAATTAAACCAACTCTTTTTTTAGGATTATTAGAAAGTAAACGAACTTTACTAACATTCATAGCTCTTAAAATTTGTGCACCAACTCCATAATCTCTGTGATCAGCATTAAAACCTAGTTCAGTATTTGCCTCTACTGTATCTTTTCCAGTTTCTTGAATTTCATATGCTTTTAATTTATTTAGTAAGCCAATTCCTCTTCCTTCTTGATTCATATAAACTAAAATACCTTTACCTTCAGATTCAATCTGTTCCATTGCAGCATGTAATTGTGGTCCACAATCACACCTACATGAACCAAAGATATCTCCTGTAACACAGGATGAATGAACTCTCACTAATATATTCTCATCTTTTGTCCATGAGCCTTTATAAATTGCTAGGTGAAGTTGATTATTTGTAATTTGTTTAAACGCTTTTAATTTAAAATTCCCAAAATCAGTAGGTAATTTTACTTCAACTTCTTCAGTGATTAAACTTTCATTTTTAAGTCTATATTCTATTAAATCTTTAATTGTAATGAACTTTAAATTGAATTTTTTAGCAATTTCATATAATTCTTTAGTTCTTGCCATTGAACCATCTTCATTTAGAATTTCAACAATTACTCCAGCTGGAGATAATCCAGCAAGTCGAGCTAAATCAACGGCAGCTTCAGTGTGTCCTGCTCTTCTTAATACTCCACCCTGTCTTGCTTTTAATGGAAATATATGACCAGGCTTTCCAAGTTCTTCCTTTTTAGTATTTGGATCAACCAAGGCTTTGATAGTTTTAGATCTATCTGATGCTGAAATTCCAGTAGTACATCCATGTCCAATTAAATCAACTGAAATAGTAAAAGGAGTTTCAAATGCAGCTGTATTCCTACCAATCATCAAGTCTAAGTTTAATTCTTCACATCTACTTTCAAGAAGTGGAGCACATATTAGTCCTCTTCCATGAGTAGCCATAAAGTTTATCATTTCTGGTGTTACTTTATCTGCAGCAGCAATAAAATCACCTTCATTTTCTCTGTTTTCATCATCTATAACAATAACAACTTTACCATCCTTTATATCTGATATAGCTTCTTCAATTGTGTTGAATTTCATATTAAAAAATTATTGTGTAAAATTATATATTTCAGATGGAATTAATCTTCTTTTATTGAGATAAATCCTTAAATTTTGGGATACTAGAATTTCTTAACGCAAGTGAAATTAATATCATAGATATGGGAATAAAAATAATATTAGAAATCCACATTCCTTCAATAGCTGAAGCAGATAAATCTTTTGCGGTTTTTTCACCTGTTATACTGATTACATAGTAAACTACAAATAATAAAATCGATACTAAAAGAGGAACGCTGAAACCTCCTTTTCTAATTATAGATCCTAGAGGAGCACCAATTAAAAACATGATTATACATGCAAATGCTAAAGAAATTTTTCTGTGCCATTCAATTTTGTACTTTGCAATTATCGTTTTTTTATAATTTAAATCATCAGCGTTAGATTTACTAACAGATTTTAAAATACGTAATTTATTGATTGCTGTTTCATGTATTCTTTTATTATTTAAATTATGTAGTAAAATAACTGAATCAGATTTATTGCTTGCATCATATTTGTAATTTTCAGATACTCTAACTTTGATTAGATTTTGCTTATCAATTAGCTTATTATTTAATGAATCAATAGAGTAGGATAGTTGCTTATTATTCAACATAGCGTAATGCCCCTTATATAGCATCTCACTATTTTTCATATTAAAACTTGAGAGATCAAATCTTATTAAATCTTTTTGAAAAGATATTTTTCTGTTTATAGATTTCTTTTTTTTATTATTATTTTCTATTTCTATATAAGAATTTCCATCAAATAGATAAAGCTCCATATATTTCTCATCATCTGTAATTTTCATTTTTCCAGATTTTGCAGAAATAACTTTTTTATTTCCTAGATTTTCTTTGTGATCATATATAAGAATATCATTTAAAACATCATCATCTTTAGAACCAATTTTAATGCTAAATCCATCTATATCATTATAAAAGATTCCTTCCTTGATATTAATAGCAGGCTTTTTCTTTTTAATATCATATAATAAACTACCTCCTTTAAAATTAGCAATAGGCATAACATAATTTGAAAATAAAAAAGATGAAATACTTATTAAGACTATAAATATAAAAATAGGTTTCATTATAGAAATTAATGAAATTCCTGAAGATTGAAAGGCTGCTAGTTCGTAATCTTCACCTAGTTTACCCAAAACCATTACGCTTGATATTAAAACAGCAATAGGAAGAGCTAAAGGAACAAATCTAGCAATTGAATAAATCATTAGTTCACTTACTTGCGATATATCTAATCCTTTTCCTATTAAATCATCAATATATTTCCATAGAAATTGCATTAAAAGAATAAATAGAACAATTAATAATGAAATGATAAAAGGAGCTAGAAAAGATTTAATTAAGTATAAATTTATCTTTTTCAACTAATTTATGAGCCAATAGCCATTTTTAGATTCTGTATTTGTTGTTCCCACAACATAGTTTGTTCTTCTTGATCTTCTTCATCTTCTGCAAAATCAGTTATAATCAGTGAAACATCAGAAGTCATTTCATCAACTTGAATTTTAAATTCAAAGAAAGATTCTTTTTCTTCATCATCTAACCATTTGAATTGAACGAACTTATTTGATTTTTTCTTTAATATTTTTGCAGACTGATCACTATCATCCCAAAAAAAAGTAAAAACATTATTTTTTAAGTTTACATTATCTGCAAACCATTCAGCAAGACCACTTGGAGTTGATAGTCTTTTATATAAAACATTAACAGATGAATTTATTGGTATCTCTATTGAGTATTTAACTAAATCTGACATATCTTTTATAAGTTTGTAAAATCAACACAAAGATAAGATTAATATGTCATTAGAGCAATCTTTAATAAAGCAAGGTAGTTTTTTATTTAAATATCGTGGTCAATTTCCAATACTCCTATTTTTATTATCTATTCCTTTTATTTATCTATCATCTTTTTCTGATTTTAATGAAAAGTCAATTTTAATATTTAATTCTATTGCTTGTTTTATCACTGTTTTAGGATTTTTAATTCGATTCTACACAATTGGAACAACACCAAAAAATACTAGCGGCAGAAATACAAAAAAGCAGATTGCTGATACTTTAAATACTTTAGGTATATATTCTATTGTAAGACATCCTCTTTATTTAGGTAATTATTTGATATGGCTAGGGATTACAATCTATTCCTATAATATTGAATTTATTATTTTGATGTCTTTACTTTTCTGGATATACTATGAAAGAATAATGCTAACTGAAGAAGAATTTCTAAAATCTAAATTTCAACAAGTCTTTTTAGATTGGTCAAATAACGTTCCGGCATTTTTTCCTAGAAAACTAATACTTAAAAAAGGTCATGTTTCATTTTCAATTATTTCTGTATTAAGAAGAGAGTATTCAAGTGTTCTTTCTTCTATTATTGGGTTTCTATTTATTGATATTATTAGAAATTTTTTTATTCTTAATACTTTCTATATAACACCTTTATTATTAAAGATTTCAATATTCTTAATTGTTATAATCTTAATATTAAGAACTCTCAAACATCATACATGCATATTAATTGAGGAAGGACGTTCATAAAGTTTAAATTCATTTCTATAAAATAAGTTAAAGTATTATATTTGGCGCCTAATTTGGCGTGGTAGCTCAGTTGGTCAGAGCGCAGGATTCATAACCCTGAGGTCGGGAGTTCAAGTCTCCCTCACGCTACTTATAAAAGACCTTTAAATAAGAGGTCTTTTTTTTATTTCTCTTTATTATTTATAATAAATTTGTAAATCACAAAATACGATTATGATAGATTTAACTTTAACTCCTGTACATAAAGCACTTAATGCAAAAATGGTTGATTATGCTGGATTTAATATGCCTGTACAATATGATGGAGTAATTGCAGAACATTTAGCAGTAAGAGACAATGTTGGAGTATTTGATGTATCTCATATGGGAGAAATATTCATTTCTGGAGATGGTGCAGACAAATTCTTACAATATATCACATCAAATGATGTTTCAAAACTTTATAATGGAAAAGTACAGTACTCATGCCTTCCTAATAACAATGGTATTGTTGATGATATTTTAGTATATAAAATTGATATAAACTCTTATTTACTTGTTGTAAATGCCGCTAATATCAAAAAAGATCTTGATTGGTTGAATTCAAATAATTCTTTTGGATGTAATATTGATAATAAATCTAATGATTACTCTTTGCTCGCAGTTCAAGGTCCTAAATCACTTGAGTTATTAAATAAATCATCTAATGAAGAATTAAATGATATAGAATATTATAACTTTATAATTGGTAATGTCTCTGGAATAGATGATATAATAATATCTAGAACTGGATATACAGGAGAGTTAGGATTTGAATTATATGTAAAAAATGAAAATGCATTAGATTTATGGAATTCATTATTTTCTTTAGATATTGATGTGAAACCAATTGGACTAGCTGCAAGAAACACATTAAGATTAGAAAAAGGATTTTGTCTGTATGGAAACGATATTGATGATAATACTTCTCCTCTAGAAGCAAATTTAGGTTGGATAACAAAATTAAATACTGAGTTTATAAATTCTGAATTTTTAATTAATCAAAAATCTTCCGGTCTCAAAAGAAAATTAGTTGGTTTTGAAGTTTTAGATAGGGGTATAGCTAGAAATGGATATGAAGTTTTTTCTACTAACAATAACAGAATAGGAATTGTCACTTCTGGTTCTATGTCACCATCATTAAACAAAGCAATTGGCATGGCTTATATTGATATAAAACACATAAATATTGGAAGTGAGATACTCATTAAGGTTAGAAATAAATTCTTGAATTCAAGAATTATTGAAACACCATTTTTATAGATATGTTAGTAAACAGAAATATAAATGTTTGTCTAGTTTCTGATCTATTTCAAAATTATCCACTTTCTGAAAATACTATTGTGGTTGTTGTAGATTTACTAAGAGCAACAACAGTAATATCTACTGCTTTTAATTTTGGTGTAAAAGAAATTATACCTGTTTCTTCATTAGAAATAGCAAAAAGGTATCTTGATAAGAAAGACTATATAGTTGCAGCTGAAAGAAATGCTATGCCAATTGAAGGTTTTGATTATGGAAATTCCCCTTTTCAATATATTAACAATGAAATTTTAGATAAAACTCTAGTTTTAACAACAACAAATGGAACTAAAGCTATAAACATAGCTAGTGAGTATGAAGTTATAACCTCCTGTTTTATTAATATTGACGCTGTTGAAGAGTTGTTGTTAAACTCAAAAAAGGATGTCCTAATTCTTTGTTCTGGATGGAAAGGAGTATTTAATTTAGAAGATACTATTTTTTCTGGCTGTCTTGCTAATAAATTAATTTCCTCTAAAAAATTTAATGTTAACTGTGATTCAACTTTAGCTGCATTAAGTTTATATAATATAGCTAAACATGATTATTTTAGTTTTCTTTCGAACTCTGCTCATAGAAAAAGGTTGAAATCTTTAAATATTGAAAAGGATACTGAATTTTGCTTAAATCCAGATTTTAAATCTAATATTATACCTACATTAATAAATGGAAAGCTAGTTGCTAGATAAATCTAATTTAGCATTACAGGCATTACAAGCATAAGAGTATCTTCGTTTTCATCTTGACCATCAAGAGGTAATATAATACCAGCTCTATTGGGAGCACTCATCTCTAAACATATTTGATCTGATCCTATATTGTTAAGCATATCAATAACAAATCTTGAGTTAAATCCAATTTCAATATCTTCACCCTCATAACTACATGTTAATCTCTCTTCTGCTTTATTAGCAAAATCAAGGTCTTCAGAAGTGATTTGAAGCTGGCTTCCAGCTACTTTTAGTCTAATTTGATGTGTAGTCTTACTAGCGTAGATTGAAACTCTTTTAATTGAATTTAATAACTCTTGTTTGTCAATGACTAGTTTATTAGGATTATCTTTTGGAATAACAGCATCATAATTTGGATATTTCCCATCAATTAAACGACAGATAAGAGTAATATTTTCTAAAGAAAATTTAACATTAGTTTCATTATAATCTATATTTATGTCAGATTCTGAATCAATATTGTTTTTTAATAATGAAAGTGGTTTCTTAGGAAGAATAAATGATGAACTTGAATTAGAGTTTATATTAGATCTAGTATGTTTTACAAGCTTGTGAGCGTCAGTAGCTACAAAAGTAATTTGCTCCTCACTAAGTTCACAAAAAACTCCAGACATAACAGGTCTTAATTCATCATTTCCACTAGCAAAAAGTGTTTTGTTGATAGCATTTAATAGAACCGAAGAATTTAAATTAAAGTTTGAAGAACTTGTAAGCTCAGGTACTCTAGGGAATTCTTTAGCATCTTGACCTGCAAGCTTATAATTACCATTTTCAGAACTAATTTCTATTCCTTTAGTCTCTTCATCAACTAAAAATGTTAGAGGTTGATTTGAAAAT
>CALJFR010000028.1 GCA_938073745.1 uncultured Flavobacteriales bacterium | reverse complement strand
TCATGAACAGCTCCTGGAATAATTTGATTTCCAGTCATATTATAGTTGGAAGGATTTCCCCATCTATATAAAATATCTCCACCCATACCAGAATTTCCTCCTGAGTGAGATGCAGCCTCTGCAGTAGTTGTACTATGGTCTATTATATATATTTCACTAGCAAATCGTGAGGAAAAAGCAATTTGATCTAAATCTTCATTATAATCGACTCCATTAACATGAAACCAATCACCACCTCCCCCTCCAGGTCCGCCTCCACTTCCTTGAGTTATCATATTTATATCTATAAGTTGTGGATTATCTGAAATCACACCATAATTAGGTTTAGATGGATCAGTATCTTGGATTAAGTGATCCCAAATATGCCACTCCCAAACAATTTGCCCTCCTCCATTTCCGTCATTAGCAACTTCAATTAAATGAGTTGGCCATTTATCAGACGTTACATTTCCACCTAGGGAATTTACATCAGCAGCTGTTTTCACCTCCCATGCAGTTAACAATACATTATCACCAATTAAGCAAATGTCATGATGAGATAAATAATCAGGACTGGAATAAATAAAATCCATAACTACATTTCCCATTGGATCTATTTCTTGCAATCTTCCACCACTTGCAGCTCCATTTAAAGAGTTGTTAGTACCACCTGTTTGAATATTATTTGTAGTTCCTCTAACAAGATTACCATTATCTTTCAAAAGAACGGTATAGTTGCATTCAGTAGACATTGTCCAAGTATGGGCAATATTAAGATTCTCATCTATCAAGTATGTTGTGTTCTCACCTTGCGCATTATATAATGCAAATCCACTAAAGGATTGAGCAAATGAAAAACTATAAATTAAACTAAAAATTAGTACAAAGAAAAATTTTCTCATAGAATGATTTGTTTAAACAAATTTAAAAAAATTAGGATAGGATTAGCTCTGGAAAAATTAAATATAAACTTTTTATTAAGAACATTTAAACGTAAAAGCTAATAATTATAAAAAATTACACAAAAAGACATAAAAATGTATTAAAATGTATTAAAATGCATTAAAATGCATTAAAGCGCATAAAAACTTACATAGAAAAATTGAAAAAATGGAAATAAAAAATTGTAATAATTAATATTTTATATTATTTCTTAAAAATTTGCATTAAAATGATAAAAAAAACAATAAAATGACAAAAAAGTAATAAAAATGACATAAAAACACACTAAAAAACAAGAAAAATAAATTTTATATTGTTTAAAATTAAAAGGCCTTATTAATCTTCATATTTCTGAAGATTATTATCTTTAAATTCAATTTAATTTAAACTATGAAAAAAATAATTAATTACTTTTTACAAGGACTTTTATATATTGTCCCTATTAGTGCAACTATATTTGTTGTCATTTACACGCTAAATAAGATAGCAGATATTTTACCAATAAAAAATTCTATTTTAAGCCTTGTTGTTTTCTTTGCGCTGGTTACAGCAATTGGAATGATTGGGTCAAGATTAATTGCCTCTCCATTTAATGCTCTATTCCAAAAAATTCTTAAAAAAGCCCCATTGTTAAAGACTATTTACTCTTCAATCAAAGATTTAATGAATACATTTTTTGGAAACAAAAAAGGATTTGACCAAGCAGTATTGGTAAAGATTTATGACAATTCAAGCATAGAAAGATTTGGATTTATTACAAGTGAAGATCTTTCAAGTCTAAATATTGATAGTGGTAAGGTTCTTGTATATATTCCTCACTCATTAACATTTTCAGGGAATGTTTTTCTAGTTGAGAAAAAAAACCTAACACATATTGACACTCCATCAAGAGACATTATGAAGCTAATTGTTTCTGCAGGTGTTTCTGAAATCGAAAATTAAAACTAAATTTGTATTACACCTTAATACTCTAAAATCATGCTTAAAAAGTGTTTTCTTTTCCTTATCACAATTTGCTATTTTACTCTTGGGGCACAAAACCCTGGAGACACAATTACAATTCAAACATTTGACTACTCAAGCACAACAAGAGACACAATGATTAATTTTCCAAATAACGCTTTAACTTATGAAAAGATTATTATGTCATACAATATGAGATGTAAAGATGATGTGGTAAATACAAGCGGTAGTATAAATAATATAGGCTGTGGGGCATGGGATTATAGCTGTCATACAAATATTCATGATTCCAGCAGAGTAGATTCTATCAAATCAAAGACAAGCAGTCATAACATTTCAAATTTCTCAGGAAACATATATCCCTACAGTATAAACCCTGTTTACAATTACTATCAATTCTATCAACAAAACACCACTATAAACACAATAATTTCTGAAGACACAACAAATACTGGAAACAGAAATAACTCACTTGATTTTGTCATTCAAACAGACAAAGCATCTAGCAAGTCACAATTTTTATATCGAGCTGATGAGCTAACAAACTTTGGGTTAAGTAACGATTCTATTTTTGGGCTTTCATTAAACAGCTTAACTAATAGTAATGCTAATTTTTTTAAAATAAGATTAAAACACACTACTGACAGTGTACTAAACTCAGCAATACCACATTTAAGTGGATTTACAGAAGTTTTTCATTCAAATATCAACCTAATCAGTGGTGAGAACAGATTACAATTTCACACTCCATTTTTATGGGACTCTCTTTCTAATATCATTGTTGAATTTTCAACAACAAATTCTGTCTTATCAAATTCTACAATAATTTTAGGAGATTCTCTTAGCTTTAATTGTGGGCTAAGCTCTTCAGATGCTGTAAATATTGATGTTAATCAAAATGAATCCATCTCAATTCCACATACTCCTTTGAGTACAATATCAAATGAAATCACGGTTTCATTTTGGGTATACGGAGATGAAAATAATCTTCCTTACAATAGCACCATTTTAGAGGGGCTTGATGGAAATGGAAGTCGAACACTTAACATCCATTTTCCATGGAGTAACAGTAGAGTATATTGGGATTGCGGAAATAATGCTGGCTCATATGATAGAATTGATAAGCTAGCTAACCAAGAAGACTACTCCTCAAAATGGAATCATTGGGTGTTTACAAAAAACAGTGTAAGTGGCGAAATGAAGATATATCTAAATGGTGTTCTATGGCA
>CALJFR010000027.1 GCA_938073745.1 uncultured Flavobacteriales bacterium | reverse complement strand
TGTTTTGTTATTGCTAATTTAACGAAATATTTTTTGGATAATTATTTTCTCTTACAAAAAGGCTTTTTAAATCTTATGTGTTTAAGCTAGCTTCTTAATTTTTTAGGAATTTTACAAACCGGAATAGGAATCATCTTGTGTTTGTTAGCTAGATTAAATTTTTTAAAAATATTCATTATTTTTTCTTCTTTCTGAGAAAGCTCTTGCTTGTCAATGTTTTTCATAGCCCACTCTAATTCATCATAAGTTGCGCCAATCTGCTCTTCATCAGTTTGGTTGTTATCCCAAAGTCCATCAGTAGGAGGGGCTATTAGAATTTCATTTATTATTCCAAGCTCTTTTCCAAGATGAAAAACCTCAGATTTTAATAGGTCTGCTATAGGACTTATGTCAACACCACCATCCCCATATTTTGTGTAAAAGCCAATACCAAAGTCTTCAACTTTATTACCAGTACCAGCAACCAGATAATTTTTTATCTGGGCATTGTAATACAGGGTAATCATTCTTAATCTTGATCGGGTATTAGCCAAAGCAAGATTTGTGTCTTGATTTTCAGTATTTGAAATTTTTTTAAAACTTTCAAAAATATCTGTTAAATCAATTTCTAAAGAGCTTACATTTTTATATTTTTTTTCTAGCCATTTTATGTGTTTTTTACCTCTTGAAACTTGATTTGAGTTCTGATGAATTGGCATCTCAAGACAAAGTAATGGTAGCTTAGTTTGGGCTAATAAAGTTGAGGTTACTGCAGAGTCGATACCGCCTGAAATTCCAATAATAAATCCTTTGGTTTTAGAATTTTTATTATAAGAAATCAGCCATTTCTTTATATGATCAATAATTTCTTTTGTTTTCATAAGCTTGTTGCAAATGTACGGGATTATTATCTTTGTTTATATGAAATATTTCACTACAATCTTTCTTTTGCTTTTTATTGCATGTAGTTTAAATAAAGAAGATGAAAATAATATTGAGATATATCGATTTGAAAATCACCTTTTTAAAACTAACGATTCTAATATTTTTGCTGATAGATTAAAGTGGGAAGATAAAGTTGGATCATTTGCGTTTTCTTATTATAATTTTCTTTTCAACACCAATAATGATACAATAGTTAACAGTCAAATTCTATCATTTATTAATAATAATGATATGAGAGAGGTCTATGACACAATTAATATAAGATTTTCTTCCATTAACAATTTAAGAAATAATATAGGTAATTCTATGTATAATTTTAAAACTTTATTTCCAGAGTATACTATCCCTAATATTATTACAATGTTTAGTGGATTTAATTATGGAGTAATTGTTGAAGACTCTCTTATTGCTATTGGTTTAGATTTTTATCTTGGGGAAAATAGTGTTTTTTATCAAAGACTTGGTGATCCAGAATATTTGCGTTTACAAAAGCAAGCTAAATTTATTACTCCAAATGTTATGGAGGCTTGGTATGATAGTTTTTTTAGTTTTACTAATAAGCGAACTAATTTTCTTTCTGAATTAATATATAAAGGAAAAATAATGTATTTAATTTCTAATACGCTTGAGAATTTTTCTCTTGCAGATCAATTAAGATTTAGCAATAATGATTTGGAATGGTGTGATAAAAATGAATCATCTATTTGGGCATTTTTAATAGATAATGACCTATTGTTTTCAAGTAGAGAAAAAGAATATAGATCGTATCTTAATCATGCTCCTTTTTCAAAAGGAATGACACAAGAATCGCCTTCAAGAATCGCTTACTTCATTGGATATAATATTGTTGAGAAATATATGGAAAATAATAATGAAGTTTCTATTAATGAGCTTATGTTTGAGGAGGATTTCATGAAAATACTAACTCAATCAAAATACAAACCATAGCATGAAAAAAATATTAAAATTTGAAGTAACACTTGATGAAAATAATCTTCCTGAAGAAATTGATATGTTGGGAGATGAGGTTGATGATAGTAGTATAAATTTAAAAGCTCTAATGATTGCTGCATGGGATGCTAAAAAGAAAGAAACATTAAGAGTAGATATATGGACAAAAGATATGCCTGTTAACGATATGTTTATTATGTATCATCAAAACATGATGGGTATGGCTACATCTTTAGAAAAATCTACGGGAGAAGGGAAATTAGCTGAAGGCTTAAGAGACTATTGTGCCTTTTTTGCTGAAAAAACTAAGATTCTTGGCTAGATTGAAAACCCGTATTTAACTCAGATATATAACTTAATAATTCTTTTAATCCAGTTTTTTTTATTGATGAAGTCATAAAATGCTTGGGAAGAGTTTCCCAATCATTTAGCATAGTTGTTTTGAATTTATTGAAATTCTTTATCAGTGTGCTTTTCCCCTGTTTGTCGATTTTAGTAAATACCATGGTAAAAGGAATATTGTTTTCTGATAAAAACTGCATGAATTCATTATCAATTGATTGTAGGTCATGTCTGGAGTCAATCAATACAAATAAGCAAATTAAATTTTTTCTATTAAGTAGATAGTCATTTATCATTTTATGAAATCTTACCCTTAAAACCTTGGACGTTTTAGCATAGCCATAACCAGGTAAATCTACCATATACCAATCTTCATTAATTAAAAAATGATTTATTAACTGAGTTTTTCCGGGTTTGCCAGAAGTTTTAGCAAGAGATTTATTGTTTGTAAGAGCATTTATCAGACTTGATTTTCCAACATTAGATCTGCCTATAAATGCATATTCGGCTTTATTTTCATTTGGGCAGAGTTTGTAATTAGTGTTACTAATAACAAAAGAAGCCTTTTTAATGATCATGTTATATGTTACTCTTGAGCCATTTTAGAACTATTTCACTAAATTCTTTTGGATGTTCCCACATTGGAGCATGACCACATTTATCTACCCAATATAAAGATGAATTTGGTAAAAGAGTGTTAAATTCTTCTGCAACATGAGGAGGGGTAACTTTGTCATACTTTCCCCATATTAAGCATGCAGGAAGATTCATTTTAGGTAAATCTTTAGCCATATTATGTCTTATTGCTGATTTAGCAAATGCTAAAAGTCTTATTGTAGAATCTCTTTTATTTGCAATCTCAAATACTCTATCTACTAAGTCTTTTGTTGCAACTTTTGGGTCATAAAAAACTTCTTCTGTCTTCACTCTTATGTAATCATAATCCCCTCTTCTTGGAAAAGAATTTCCAAAGGCACTTTCGTATAAACCTGAGCTACCAGTTAAAATTAAGGAGTCTACTTTCTCAGGATATAGTTTTGTAAAAATAAGTCCTATATGCCCACCCATTGAATTGCCCAGAAGCGAAGCTTTTTCAATGCCTAAGTGGTTCATAAATTTAAAAAGATATTCTGCTTTATTTTTTACGGAACATTGTAAATATGGTGTTTCAAATAACTTTAAATCTAATCCATAAACTTTATAATCATTTGATATAAAATCTACCATCTCTCCAAAATTTTCTACACCACCCATTAACCCATGAAGTAAAATAATAGGCTGTCCTTTACCTTTTTCTAAATATGTAAATCCGCCAGATGAGTTAACCATAATTTTTTTTTGGAAATACAAAGTAACGAAAATTATTATTAAAGCCGATTAATGGCTAACAATGATTGATTTCTTAATGGGTGGTAAAAGTTATCAACAAAGTGGGGTAAAGTGGTAAATAGTGGGGTAATTTATTATATTTACAGTTATGATTAACATTTTAGGTACATACGAGTGTAAAGCAGATTCTAAGGGAAGAATTATGTTACCGTCTCCACTTAAAAAACAAATTGCTTCTGTCATTTCTGATGGTTTTGTTGTAAAGCGCAGTGTTTTTAATAAATGTTTAGAGATACATCCTATGTCTGAGTGGAATAAAATAGTCAATCAAGTCAATCAATTAAATCGTTTCGTAAAGAAGAATAATGATTTTATAAGATCATATATGTCAGGTTTAAAAATTGTAAATCTTGATAGTTCGTCAAGAATCTTAATTCCCAAGGATTTAATTGTATTTGCTGGATTAGAAAAGCAGATTGTTTTGTCTTCTTCTGTTAATATAATTGAAGTTTGGGATAAAAAAGAATACGAAATTTCTGTATCAAAATCTCTTAATAATTTTGGTGATTTAGCTGAAGAAGTTATGGGTGATAATAGTTATCTATCTGCTGATGACATACCATAACCCTGTATTGTTATCTGAAAGTATTAATGGTTTAAATATAAAACCAAATGGAGTGTATGTTGACGTAACATTTGGAGGGGGAGGTCATTCAAAGGAAATAATAAAAAATATAAAAGATGGCTTTCTTTTTTCTTTTGATCAAGACAAAGATGCAATAAGAAATAAGCTGCCAAATCTTAACTTCAAGCTAATTAGATCAAACTTTAAATACATTAAAAACTTTTTAAAATTAGAAGGTATAACAAAAATAGATGGGCTAATAGCTGATTTAGGTGTTTCATCACATCAAATAGACGTACCTGAAAGAGGCTTTGCTTATAAATTTGATGCTTCTCTAGATATGAGAATGAATTCTGATAGCAATCTTAATGCAATTAATGTTATTAATGAATATACTGAAAAAGAATTATCTGATATATTTTTCTATTACGGCGATTTTAAAGATTCTAACAAGATTGCCAAGCAAATTTTTAACAAAAGAAATGAAAAAGAAATTATATCTACTCATGACTTGATTGCTGCATTAGAAGGTTTGTTTTCTGAAAAAAACAAAAACAAATATCTCGCAAGAATTTTTCAATCAATTAGAATAGAGGTTAATGATGAAATTAATTCACTTAAAAAATTACTAAATGATGCAACTGAATTATTAAAAAGTGAAGGAAGACTTGTGGTTATTTCCTATCATTCTTTAGAAGATAGACTAGTAAAGAACCTGATTAATAAGGGGAATGTTGATGGTGAAAATAATCAGGATTTTTTTGGAAGAGTCACAAAGATATATTCGCCAATTAATAAAAAAGTAATTATTCCTAACGAAGAAGAAGGCAAACAAAATAAACGCTCAAGGAGCGCGAAATTACGAATTGCTGAAAAAATATAGATGAGTAGTAAAAAAAATAAAATATCAGTTTTCTCAATTTTAAAAGGAGATTTCTTTTCAAAAACTCAAAATAGAAAATATGTTCCTTTTTTATTTCTCATTGTTTCTCTCCTTTTAGTAAATATTAGGTTGACATTTCATGCTGAAAGTTTACAGCGAAAATCTGTTAATCTTGAGTATGAGGTTGCAGATCTTAGATTAAGGTATATAACAACAAAATCTCAATTAATGAGTGTTTATAAGAGATCTACTATTGAAGAAATGGTATCAAATCAAGGATTAGAAACTTCATTAACTCCAGTTTATATAATTGATATCAATGAAGAATAAAGTTAATTATAGAGTTATCTCACTTTACGTCTTTATGTGCGTAGTTGCTCTTGTTGTAGTCTCAAAGATTTTAGTAATACAAAGACTAAATCAAGAAATAAGTAGCGTAAACCTTCCAAAATTATTTAAGATACAAGCTTCTAGGGGAAATATATTTTCTGATGATGGTTCATTATTAGCAATATCAATGCCTTTGTATAATGTTTTTTTAGATCTAAGTGTTATAGATGAGGAATTATTTAACAAAGAGGTGAGTATTTTGTCACAATCATTATCTACACTTTTTAAAGATAAATCTGCTAAGGAATATGAACAATATTTACGCGAGTACAGATCTAAGAAAAGAAATAAATATGTAAAGCTCAGAAACAAGGTTTCTCATAATGAACTTACTTTGCTAAAGAGTTTCCCAATTTTAAAACTTGGAAAAAATAGAGGTGGTTTAATTGCTGAAGAACGTCCAAATAGAGAAAATCCCTTTGGATTATTAGCAAGAAGAACAATAGGATTGTTAAGAGAGGCAAATCCAATAGGCTTAGAGCGTGCTTATAATAAAACCTTATCTGGAACTGATGGATTACAATTAAAACAAAGAGTTGGTAAAAGTTTTTGGAGAAACGAAGAGTCAGATCTTAATTCATTACCAAAATCTGGAAATGATATTGTAACTACTATTAATATTGATATTCAAGATGTAACTGAAAAAGCTCTTAAAAGTGCATTAAGGTATCATGATGCAGATTGGGGAACTGCTGTGTTAATGGAAGTTGAATCTGGACACATCAAGGCAATTGCAAATTTAAAATATGAAGATGGTGTTTTTGATGAACACTATAACCACGCAATTGCTGAACATTCAGAGCCAGGATCCACTTTTAAGTTAGCTTCAATTCTAGCTGGTTTAGAAGATGATTTTTATTCTCTTTTAGACTCAGTTGATACTGAAGACGGAACCCATCAATTTTATGATAAAACAATGAGAGACTCCAAAAAAGGTGGTTATGGAAAAATATCCATTGGAGATGCATTTGTTCAATCATCAAATGTAGGTATTTCTAAAGTAATTAATAGATCTTATAAAGATAACCCCCAAGATTTTATAGATAGAATATATAAAATGGGACTATGCACTCCATTGGATATTGAACTGCCGTATCCAAATAGTTTATTAATTAAACAGCCTGGAAATCCTGGATGGTCTGGAGTTACATTGCCTTGGATGTCAATTGGATATTCTTTGCGATTAACTCCTTTACATATTTTAACTTTTTATAATGCTGTCGCTAATAATGGAGTTATGGTTTTGCCACTGTTTACAACTCAGATTTTAAAGGACGGTCAAAAAGTTTCTGAACGCTCAAAACAAATTATTAATCCGGCAATATGTTCAAAATCATCAATTGACCAAATTATGCCATATCTAATTGATGTAGTTGAAAAAGGAACAGCGAAAACTATTAGAACTAAAGAATATAAGATTGCAGGAAAAACCGGTACAACTTTATTAGCTTATGGAGAAAAATCAGAGGATAATAAAAAACAATATCAAACTTCATTTGTCGGTTTTTTTCCAGCTGAACATCCAAAGTATTCTTGTATCGTTGTTGTAAATAATCCAAAAGAAAACGGATTTTACGGAGGTAATGTGTCAGCTCCAGTTTTTAAAGAAATTTCAGATAAAGTTTTTGCCACAGATATTTCTATTCATAATTCAATTTTTATTGCAGAACAAACAAATGATACTCCAAACTTAACTCAAGGAAAAACTGATGATATGAGTAAATTATTAGATATTTTATCTTTTGAACATGTAAAAACAAAATCTAACTGGATGGTTCCATCAATCTCTAGTAATATGATAAATCTAGAAAGAAGAAATATCGAGAAAGATTTTGAAGAAGGTTTAATGCCAAATTTATTTGGCATGAATTTATTAGATGCTGTTTATCTTTTAGAAAATGCTGGATTAAAAGTTGAAATTAAAGGTAAAGGGCATATTGTTAATCAATCTATTAAAAAAGGAGATAGGTTTTGGGCTAATCAAAAAATAAGTTTAATCGCATCTATATGAAACTCGACTTATTACTAAACAAAGTAGATGTATTAAATATCGTTGGAGATACTAATATTGAGATTAGTAATATTCAATTAGATTCTCGTAATATTTCTAAAGGTGATATGTTTATTGCCTTAGCTGGTACCCAAAAGAGTGGAGATGAATTTATACAGAGTGCTATTATAAATGGAGCCAAGGCAATTATTTGCCATAACACCCCTTCAATTTATTCTGAAAATGTCACATATATTTTAGTAAATGATTCCAACGATATTCTGTCTGAAGTTTCCAACAATTTTTATGATTTTCCTTCTAAAAAGCTAGAAATTATTGGTGTAACTGGTACAAATGGAAAAACATCAATTGTAAGTCTTCTGCACCAGTTATTTTCAATTCGAGGTTATAAATGTGGATTAATCTCAACAATTGAAAATATCATTGATCAGAAAAAATATGTTAGTTCACATACAACACCTGATATTTTGCAAATCAATTTTCTTTTAAGTCAAATGGTAGAGGTCGGTTGTTCTTATTGTTTTATGGAAGTAAGTTCTCATGCTCTGGATCAAAATAGAATAAAGGGGCTTAATTTTAAGATTGCAGTTTTTACTAATATAACGCATGACCATTTAGATTATCATAAGAGTTTTAAGAACTATTTAAATACTAAGAAATCTTTTTTTGACAATCTAGAAAAAACAGCAATAGCCCTTATTAATAGCGATGATAAAAATGCAAATGTTATGATGCAAAACTCATCGGCTGAAAAATATACTTATTCATTACAATCTATTTCTGATTATAAGTGTAAAATTATTGAATCAGACTTTGATGGGATGTTATTAGAAGTAGATAATTATAAAATTTGGGTCAAGTTAGTAGGAAAATTTAATGCATATAATTTACTTGCTGTCTATTCTGTTTCTAAGCTTCTTGATGGAGATACAGACGAAATTTTACAAGCATTGAGTATAGTGTCTTCTGCTGAAGGAAGATTTCAAACTCTAAAATCAGATAATAATATTGTTTTTATTATCGATTATGCTCACACTGAAGATGCTCTTCAAAATGTTTTGTCTACAATAAATTCTATTAGAAAAAAACATCAAAATTTAATTACAGTATTCGGTTGTGGAGGTGATAGAGACAGGTTAAAGAGACCACTAATGACTAATGTGGCTTGCAAATTAAGTTCTCAAGTTATAATTACCTCTGATAACCCAAGAAATGAAAATATCAGTGATATTATTTCTGATATGTTGACCGGTATTAGTGAGCAAAATATAGAAAAGATAATTGTAATTAATGATAGAAAACAAGCTATAAAAACAGCTTTTAAACTAGCAAAAAGCAGCGATATTATTTTAGTTGCTGGCAAAGGACATGAAAAGTTTCAGGAAATATCAGGAGTTAAAACATCTTTTGATGATAAACATGAAATATTAAAATTAATAAACAAAAATATTAACTGATGCTATACTACTTATTCGAATTTTTAGAAAATCATTATGATTTACCAGGTGCAGGTGTTTTTCAATATATTTCATTTAGAGCTGCTCTTGCTATCATTACTTCTCTTCTAGTTTCTTTAGTTTTTGGTGGTCGAATTATTAATTTGATTCGTAAAAAACAAATTGGAGAATCTGTAAGAAAATTAGGATTAGAGGGAGAGCAAGCTAAATCAGGAACCCCAACAATGGGTGGGTTGATAATATTGTCAGCAATTTTGATTCCTACTTTTCTTTTTGCTCGTTTAGATAACATCTATATTCAGGTAATGTTAATCTCTACGATTTGGCTGGGAATTATCGGCTTTATAGATGATTATATTAAAGTTTTTAGAAAAGATAAAGAAGGTCTTGCAGGAAAGTTTAAAATATTAGGTCAAGTTGGAATTGGAATAATTGTTGGACTTGTAATGGTTTTTCACTCTGATATTGTTGTCAAAGAAAAAAATATTCCAACAGAAATAGAAGGCGTATATGATTTTTCAGAAAATGCTCAGAAATCATCAATAACAACTATTCCATTTCTGAAAAATAACGAGTTTGATTATCACGATTTAACTTCATGGATTGGTGATGGGATGAAAAAGTATTCATGGTTGCTATTTATTTTAGTAGTGATATTTGTTATTGCAGCTGTTTCTAACGGTGCAAATATGACTGATGGATTAGATGGTCTTGCTACAGGAACTTCTGCTATAATTGGCTCAACATTAATTTTATTTACTTATGTGTCTGGTAATATAATTGCTGCTGATTATCTAAACATAATGTATATTCCTGATAGTGGAGAGTTAGTTGTATATATGTCAGCATTTGTTGGGTCATGTGTTGGGTTTATGTGGTATAATTCTTACCCAGCTCAAGTTTTTATGGGTGATACTGGTAGTTTGTCATTAGGTGGTATCATTGCTGTTGTTGCAATTTTAATTAGAAAAGAACTATTGATTCCAATTTTGTGTGGTGTATTCTTAATTGAGAATCTTTCCGTAATCCTACAAGTAGGATATTTTAAATACACTCGAAAAAAATATGGAAAAGGTAAAAGAATCTTTATGATGGCGCCTCTTCATCACCACTTTCAGAAGTTAGGAATTCATGAAAGTAAAATTGTTACAAGATTTTGGATCGTTGGAATTTTTTTAGCAATACTAACAATAGTAACATTAAAACTAAGATAGGTGAGTAATAATATTGCCATATTAGGAGCTGGGGTTAGTGGTATTGGAGCAGCAATTTTAGCTGCAAATAAGAATTACAAAGTTTTTGTTTCTGATAGCAATTCAATTGATAAAAAAAATAAAAAAATACTCGATAATCATAATATTGCTTGGGAAGAAAATGGTCATGATTTAGTAAAAATATTATCATCTGATTTAATTATTAAAAGTCCAGGAATTCCAGATCATATTGATTTAATTCAAAAAATAATTGAAAAAGAAATAAGTATAATTTCTGAGATTGAATTCGCTTCAAGATTTTCTCAAGCAAAAATAGTTGCAATTACAGGAACAAATGGTAAAACGACTACTACTTTACTAATATATAAAATTCTTAATGATGCTGGATTTAATGTTTTACTAGCAGGAAATATTGGCTTAAGTTTTGCTGCCGAAATTTCTAAGAATGATTATGATTTTATTGTCTTAGAAGTAAGCAGTTTTCAACTTGATAATATAGTTGAGTTTAGACCTTCAATTTCAATAATTCTAAATATAAGTGAGGATCATTTGGATAGATACAAAAATAATTTTTCAAATTATGTCTACTCTAAATTGAAGATTACAAAAAATCAGACAAAAAAAGATTTTTTGATCTATAACTATGATGATACCTCATTATCTGATTTAAAAACAAATGCAAAAAAAATACCCATTTCACTTAAACATAAATTAAATGGTGATAGTGGTTTATATACTAATAACAAAATCAATATTAATTTAAATAACAAAACAATGACAATAGAAAAGTTAGCATTAAAAGGTACTCATAATATTTTTAATTCGATGGCTGCTGCTATGGCCGCAAGAGTTTTTGAAGTTTCAGATGATGTGATAAGGAAATCATTAATTGATTTTGAAAATATTGAACATAGATTGGAATATGTTCTTACAGTACATGGAATAGATTTTATTAATGATTCCAAAGCGACAAATGTAAATGCTGCTTGGTATGCAATTGAAAGTATGAATAAACCATTTGTATGGATTGTTGGAGGTATTGATAAGGGAAATGACTATTCGGTATTAATTAAAGTAGCTAAAGAAAAAAATATTAAAGCAATTATTTGTTTAGGAGAGAACAATGAGAAAATAATAAATGCTTTTAAAAATGATGTTGATATAATTCAGCATGCAGCCGATATGCAAGAAGCTGTTAATCAATCATATAATTTAGCTGCTGGTGGTGATGCAGTTTTGCTTTCTCCAGCATGTGCAAGTTTTGATCTTTATGAAAATTTTGAACATAGAGGTAGTGAATTTAAAAAGATGGTAAGAGCTTTATAAAATGTCAGAAATTTTAAAAAATATAAACCTTAAAGGAGATAAAGTAATATGGGGTGTTATCATTTCCTTATCTCTTTTTTCTGTGCTATTAGTTTATAGTACTGCAGGATGGAAATATTTATTTAGTCATTTAATAAAATTATCTGTGGGTTTGTTTTTTTTATATCAAGTTCATAAAATCAAGTTTAAATATTTTGCAAAAATTGGTGTGTTAGGTTTTGTTATTAGTATAATTTTATTGCTCTTGGTTTTTGTTATTGGTGTTACAGTTAATGGTGCATCAAGATGGCTTTCAGTAGCTGGAGTACAATTTCAGCCTTCTGATATTGCTAAACTTTCAATCTTATTATTCATGGCTAGACAATTAAGTAAATACAGGCATGAAATCAAAGATTTCAAATTTCTTTTTTTGTATGTTTTGGCTCCTTTAATAGTTATATGTTCTTTAATTCTACCAAACAACTTTTCAACTTCAGCATTAATTTTTATGAACGGTTTAGTTTTGATTTTTGTTGCAAAAGTTAATATAAAACATATTATTTTAATAATTGGCTTAGGTATTTTTGGTGCTTTATTTATTTATGGGATTGCAAAAATATCTCCTGAAATATCAAATAAGATAATGCCAAGGTCTGCCACTTGGATAAGTAGAGTTGATAGTTATTTTAATACAAAAGAAGTAAAAAAATTAGATCAAGATTATCAACAGCAGCAAGCATTAGTAGCTATATATAATGGAGGTTTTTCTGGGGTTGGTCCTGGTAAAAGTACTCAAAGAAATATATTGCCGTACTCTTCTTCAGATTTTATATTTGCTATAATGGTAGAAGAATATGGATTATTGTTAGGAGCCATATTTCCAATGCTGCTTTATCTAATTTTATTTTATAGAGCTTTACGTATTGCTACCAAAATCGCTAGTGTTTTTGGAGGATTAATTTGTATTGGTTTAATGTTTAGTCTCGTATTTCAAGCATTTGTAAATATGCTTGTTTCTGTTGGAGTATTGCCAGTTACAGGCCAAACACTTCCTCTTATAAGTATGGGTGGGACGTCAATATTATTTACATGTATAACACTTGGTATCATTTTAAGTGTTAGTAATGATACATCAGATAGAGAATATGAAACAGCATAAAGTAATAATAAGTGGTGGTGGTTCAGGTGGGCATATTTTTCCTGCTATTGCGATTGCAAAATCGTTATTAGAATTAGATAAGAATATTGATCTTTTATTTGTGGGTGCAAGTGATAAAATGGAAATGGAAAAAGTTCCAGCAGCCGGCTTCAAAATAATTGGTTTATGGATTAGTGGTTTTCATAGGAAAAATATTTTAAGAAACTTATTATTTCCTCTGAAGTTACTCTACAGTATTATAAAATCTTTTTTTATAATTTTAAAATTTAAACCTAATTTAGTGATAGGTACTGGAGGCTTTGCAAGTGGGCCAATACTTTTTGTTGCGTCATGTTTTAAAATACCCACACTAATTCAAGAGCAAAATTCATATGCTGGTATTACTAATAAATTACTTGCAAAGTATGTAGATAAAATTTGTGTTGCATATGATGATATGCATCGATTTTTCCCAAAAAATAAAATTATTAAAACGGGTAATCCAGTCAGAAAAAATATTATTGAAAATACTACAAGTTTAGAAAAAGCAAAAAATGATTTTAAAATTGACAATAATAATCTTACAGCTTTAGTGGTTGGAGGAAGTTTAGGAGCAAGAACAATTAACACCTCAATTTTAAATTCTCTGAGCTTATTTAGGCAAGAAAAATTAAATCTTATCTGGCAAACTGGTCAACATTTTAGTGCTATCGCAATTAATGCAGTGAAAGAGTTTGAGAAAGATGGGATTAGTACTTTTTCATTTATTAAAAATATCGAAAACGCATATAAAGCAGCGGATATAATTATTTCAAGAGCTGGGGCGATTGCCATATCAGAATTATGTGTAATTGGAAAACCAGTCATCTTAATTCCATCTCCAAATGTTGCTGAAAATCATCAGTTTAAAAATGCACAATCACTAGTTAATAAAAATGCAGCACTTCTGGTTAAAGACTCACAAGCAAATGATAAACTTGTATTAAAGATTATTTCATTAAAAAATGATATCCGATTGATGAAAGAATTAAGTGCAAATATCAAAAATATGGAAGCTAAAGAAGCTTCTTCAATTATTGCAGCTCATGCATTGAGCTTAATAAAATGAATATAAAGAAATATAAAAATATATATCTAGTTGGTATTGGCGGAATTGGAATGAGTGCATTAGCAAATTATTTTTATTCACAAAATAAAAATGTTTACGGATACGATAGAGTGAAATCTAGATTGACTAAAAATCTAGAAAAAAAAGGTGTTGAAATAAAATATGAAGATAATATAAATTCTATTCCTGCAGTTTTTAATAGCTCATCAAAGAATCAATTGGTAATATATAGTTCAGCTATTTCAAATAATAATATTCTTTCATACTTCAGTTCAAATAGCTACAATATTTGTAAAAGATCAAAGGTATTAGGATTAATAAGTGAGCATTATTATACAATTGCAGTTGCTGGTACTCATGGAAAAACAACTACATCAATTATGCTTTCTCACATATTGAAACAATCTAATGTTAATTGCACAGCATTTTTAGGTGGGATTAGTAAAAATTACAATACTAATTTTCTATTATCAGATAAAAGTAAATATATGGTTGTTGAAGCGGATGAGTTTGATAGATCATTTTTGTCATTAAATCCTGACATAGCTATTATTACTTCTCTGGATCCTGATCACTTAGATATTTATGAAAGTCATAAAGAATTTATTGATACATTTCAGAAGTTTGCTTTTCAGGTGAAAAAGAATGGGTGCTTAATCATAGAAGAAAGTATTTTAAACAAATTTGAAACACCTAAACATGTTAATTTATTTACTTATTCTCATTCTTCAATTTCAGATTTTTATGCATCTTCTATAAATTATCAATCAGATAAGATTAATTTTTTATATAATGAAAAAGGCAAAAAGTATAATAATAATAAGGTTGAATTATCAATGCCTGGACATCATAATGTAAGCAACGCATTAGCCGCAATTTCAGCATGTTCATTTTTAGATATATCAAATAAATTTATTTCTCAAGCTCTTAATTCCTTTGAGGGAATAAAAAGAAGATTTGATGTACATGTAAATACTTCAGAAAAAGTGTATGTAGATGATTATGCTCATCATCCAACAGAAATTATTGAAACTATTAAAACTGTGAAAAAGATGTTCGTAGGAAGACATCTTACAGTATTATTTCAGCCTCATTTATTTTCGAGAACAGATGATTTTAAAAATGAATTTGCTCAATCTTTATCTTTAGCGGATTCACTTATTTTGTTAGACATATACCCAGCTAGAGAAAAGCCAATCAAGGGAGTCGATTCGAAGATGTTGCTCAATTTATGTGTAAATAATTCAAAGAAACTTATTTCTAAAAATTTAGTAATTAAAAATTTAGAAAATCAAAAAATAGATGTTCTACTAACATTAGGGGCCGGTGATATTAGTGATTTAGTTATGCCAATAAAAAAAATGATTAGTTCATGAGGTTATTTTTATTTATAATGAGATTAGTATGTGTTTCTATATTATTCTGTTTTTTGTTATCTTTTACAATAAAAAGTGAAGAAAATCTTATAAAAAATGTAAATCAAATTAATATAGAAAATCAGAATAATTTTATTGAAAAGACAAAAATTTTTGAAATCTGTGGTAATGATATTAATAGTCAGAAAGACATTAATTTGATAGAAAACCAAATTAAGAATCATCCTCAGATAAAAGATGCGCAAGTATATATTAATCACAATGGTGATATAGATATAAATCTTAAAGAACGTATTCCATTAGTTAGAGTTTTTGATAAAAATAATAGCTACTATCTTGACACAGATTGTAAGCAAATGAAACTCTCATCACTATACACAACTAGAAATCTTATTGTTAATGGTGATTTAGGTTTTTTTAATGAAAACGAAATATGTAAGTTATATCATCATATAAAATCTAATTCCTTTTTAGAATCTTTGGTAACTCAGATTTATTTGCAAAAACAAAATATTATTTTAATTACTCGATTTAAAGATTTAGAAATTAATATTGGCAGTTTAGATCATATTGAAGTGAAGCTTGATTATTTACTTGCTTTTTACGAAAGGATTATAAAATTTAAAGGATGGAATTATTACACATCTGTTAATTTAAAATATAATGATCAAATTATATGTACAAAAAAATAAATGATGGAAATAAATAGCTCAGAAATTATAGTAGGTTTAGATATAGGGACAACTAAAGTTTCTATAATAATTGGAAGAAGAAATCAATATAATAAAATTGAAATTCTAGGAAATGGAAAATCAGTTTCAAGTGGAGTTTCAAGAGGAATTGTTTCAAATATTGACAAAACTGTTGAGTCTATAAAACAAGCGCTTGATGAAGTTGAAAAAAAGAATAATATCTCTATTAAGGAAGTGTTTGTTGGAATAGCAGGACAACACATTAAGAGTTTACAACACAGGGGTGAAATAGTCAGAGACAATATTAATGTTGAAATTGGTCAGCAGGATATTGATAAGCTTAAAGAAAACATGTTTAAGCTTATAACTATTCCAGGAGAAGAAGTTATACACGTTATTCCACAGGAGTATACGGTTGATGGGGAAGATGGGATCCAGGACCCTAAAGGCATGGCTGGCGTTAAGCTTGAAGCAAATTTTCATGTAATAACCGCTCAGGTTGGTGCTGTAAGGAATATCATGAGATGTGTAGAAAAAGCTGGTCTTATTCCAAGAGAATTGATTTTAGAACCTTTTGCATCAGCAATTGCTACTCTTGATGAAGATGAGCTAAGGGAAGGAGTTGCTTTAGTTGATATAGGTGGGGGAACAACTGATGTTGCTATATTCTTAGACGATATAATTAGGCATACTGCGGTGATTCCTTTTGGAGGTAATATTGTTACAAAAGATATTAAAACAGGTCTTTCTATTTTAGATAAACAAGCTGAACTTTTAAAAATAAAATTCGGAGCAGCAATGTATACTGATGATCAAGAAAATGTCATGGTTTCCATTCCAGGTCTTCGTGGAAGAGAGCCAAAAGAAATTGCAGTAAAAAACCTATCTGAAATTATTGGTGCTAGAATGAAAGAAATTATTGATTTAGTATATCACGAAATAAAAGTTTCGGGATATGAAAATAAACTAATGATGGGAATAGTAATCACAGGAGGTGGTTCTCAATTAAAGAATTTACAACAATTAGTTTCATTTATTACTGCTAAAGAAACAAGAATTGGCTATCCAAACGAACATCTCTCCAGCGACTCAAAAGATATGGTTAAGAGTCCAATGTATTCAACTGGTGTGGGGTTAGTACTAAAAGGTTTTGAAAATAAAATAAAAAGTAATTTAAATCAAATTAATAATGATGTGAGTGATGAAGATTCAACAAAAGAAAAACCTAAAAGTTTAATTGCATTATTCACTGATTTTTTTGAAGACAACATAGACTAAAGAAAACAAATAAAAACAAATAAAAACAAATAAAAACAACAAATATGAGCTTAATAGATACAGATTTTGAATTTCAATTACCAAAAAATCAATCCTCACAAATCAAAGTGATGGGAGTTGGTGGTGGTGGAAGTAATGCCGTAAACTATATGTTTGAACATGGTATTAAGGGAGTAGATTTTGTTATTTGTAATACAGATCTTCAAGCTCTCGAGGCTAGTGTAATACCAACAAAAATTCAATTAGGAAAGAATCTTACTGAAGGTCTGGGTGCTGGATCTGACCCTGATGTTGGAATGAAAGCAGCACAAGAAAGCTCAGATAGAATTAGTGAGTTATTGGATGCAAATACTAAAATGTTATTCATAACTGCCGGAATGGGTGGTGGAACAGGTACTGGTGCAGCACCAGTAATTGCTGAAATTGCAAGAGAAAAAGGTATTTTAACAATTGCTGTAGTAACTCATCCATTTGCTAATGAAGGAGGTTATAGAAAGCAGTATGCTAAGGACGGATTAGAAGAATTAAAAAAGTATGTTGATACATTGTTAATTATTAATAATGATAAATTAATTGAAATTTATGGCGATTTAACGTTTACTCAAGCATTTGGTAAAGCAAACGAAGTTTTAAATACCGCTACAAAAGGAATTGCAGAGGTAATCTCCCAACACATGGTAGTTAATATTGATCTAAATGATGCTAGAAAAGTATTAGAAAATAGCGGAACCGCACTTATGGGTCAAGCTATAGCTAGTGGAGAGAATAGAGCAATAGAGGCTGTAACAGAAGCATTAGATTCCCCACTTTTAAATGATAATGATATTACAGGTGCTCAACAAGTATTATTGAAAATAGTTTCTGGTGAAGGAGATGATGAAATTAGAATTTCTGAATTAGAGATTATTAAGAATCAGATACAAAAAGCTGCTGGAAGAGATGTAAATATTATTGAAGGTATTGGTAATGATTCTTCATTAGAAGGTGCAGTTAGTATCACAGTAATAGCAACTGGATTTGAAACTAAAAAAGTAAATGAACCAGTTACGATTAAACTTGAAGATGCAGATAATGTTGTTAATAGTGCTTCTAATGATTTAGAAAAAATAAATGATAATATTCAACAGACACTATCTCTTGAAGATGATGAATCATTTGATTTTGAAAATTTTAATTCAGATGAAGTTGAGGTTCAAACAATGATTGATACAAATAAGAAAGTTATAAGCTTAGAAGAGAATGAAAATTTTATTTCTCAGCCTGAAGAATTAATTTCTGATATTCTAGAATTAAACAATGAAGATTCTTCTTTAGAAACACAAGTTGTAGTAAATGAAGGTATAACCGAAAAAGAAACTTTAGAATTTCATAAGCCAATTATAAAAGAAGAAGAGAAATTGAATTCTGAGCAAGACATTAAATTAGTAGATAATAAATCAATGCGAATTGAAGCCAGAGAAAGAGAGGAAAGATTAAGAGAAATCTCAATAAAATTAAGAACTCCTTCTGGATTAACTAAACTTGAAGATGAGCCAGCATATAAAAGAAACAATATTGATTTAGAAGAAACTGCTCATTCTTCTGAAGATGAAATATCTCATTTTTCATTAACCTCAGATAATGAGGACAAGATAATTCTTAATGATAAAAATTCTTTTTTACACGATAATGTAGATTAAAAAAACCGTCTTACACAGACGGTTTTAGTATTACATCATACCAGGCATTCCTCCAGCGCCCATCGGAGGCATTGGTGGGCTAGAGTTTTCTTCTTTAATATTAGAAATAACACATTCTGTTGTCAGAAGCATACCAGCAACTGATGATGCATTCTCTAATGCAACTCTTACAACTTTAGCAGGGTCAATAACACCAGCTTTATATAGACTTTCAAATGTTTCAGTTTTAGCATTGAATCCAAAGTCAGCTTTTCCATCTTTGACTTTTGCAACTATTACAGATCCTTCTAAGCCTGCATTTTCTACAATTTGTCTTAGTGGTTCCTCAACAGCTCTGTAAATGATATTAATACCAGTTTGTTCGTCGTCATTTTCAGCTTTTAATTTATCCAAGCTTTGAGAGGCTCTAACAATTGAAACACCTCCTCCAGGTACAATTCCTTCTTCAACAGCAGCTCTTGTTGCAGCAAGAGCATCATCAACTCTGTCTTTTTTCTCTTTCATTTCAACTTCTGTTGCGGCTCCAACATATAAAACAGCTACACCTCCAGCAAGTTTGGCAAGTCTTTCTTGAAGTTTTTCCTTATCATAATCAGAAGTTGTAGTTTCAATTTGAGTTTTTATCTGATTAACTCTTGCTGAAATTGATTTCTTATCACCAGCACCATTGACAATTGTTGTATTATCTTTATCAATCACAATTTTTTCAGTCGTTCCTAACATTTCAAGTGTTGTACTTTCTAATTTAAAACCCCTTTCTTCGGAAACAACAGTTCCATTAGTAAGAATTGCTATATCTTCAAGCATAGCTTTTCTTCTGTCACCAAAACCAGGAGCCTTAACAGCTGCTACTTTTAATGCTCCTCTTATTTTATTGACAACAAGTGTAGAAAGAGCTTCTCCATCTACATCCTCAGCAATTATCATAAGTGGTTTTCCTGATTTTGCAGTTTGTTCTAAAATTGGAAGTAAATCTTTCATCGCTGAAATTTTCTGATCAAATATCAAAATATATGGATTTTCTAGTTCAACTTCCATTTTATCCGCATCAGTAATAAAGTAAGGAGATAAGTATCCTCTATCAAACTGCATCCCTTCAACAACTTCAACTGTTGTATCTGTTCCTTTCGCTTCCTCAACAGTTATAACACCTTCTGTTTTTACTTTTTTCATTGCCTCAGCAATTAAGGATCCAATAACATTGTCATTATTTGCAGATATTGAAGCTACTTGTTCAATTTTATCGTAACTATCTCCAACTTGCTGTGCTTGCTTATTAATGTCTTTAATTATAGCGCTTACTGCTTTATCAATTCCTCTTTTTAAGTCCATTGGGTTAGCACCTGCAGCAACATTTTTTAAGCCGTTTGATATTATTGCTTGCGCTAGTACAGTTGCAGAAGTTGTACCATCACCAGCAAGATCATTTGTTTTTGAAGCAACTTCTTTTACCATTTGTGCTCCCATGTTTTCTAATGTGTCTTCTAATTCAATTTCTTTTGCCACAGTTACTCCATCTTTGGTTATAGAAGGTCCTCCAAATTGTTTGTCAATTACAACATTTCTACCTTTTGGGCCTAACGTAACTTTAACTGCATTAGCAAGTGCATCTACTCCTTTTTTAAGAGCATCTCTTGCTTCCGTATCGAATGTAATTTTTTTTGCCATTTTTATATTTATTTTTCAATTATTGCTAAGATGTCAGATTCTTTCATTATCAAATAATCTTCTCCATCATATTTAAATTCTGTTCCTGCATATTTGCCATAGAGAACAACGTCTCCAACTTTTAAAGTAATTGGATCATCTTTTGTACCTTTCCCAACTGCTACAACGTTGCCTTTTTGAGGCTTTTCTTGAGCATTATCTGGAATGATTATGCCAGAAGCAGTTTTAGTCTCTGCTTCAGCTTGTTGGATAATTACCTTGTCAGCTAATGGTTTTAATTTTATTTTTTTCATCATTTTTTATTTTATCTATAATTAAATTGTACAATTATTATGCCAAAGCAATAAGCATGAATTTTTGTCATTATTTGGAGAGTTATTTATTCTTGAGCAGGATTAACTGGAAGATTAGGAATAATTGTCTCGTCAATTTGTTCTTGAGCTTTTATTTCAGTTACTTCATCTGTGTTATTTCTTGGAATTGCAAAATTTGACAAAAGACTTAATGAAATCAATGCAATTGCTAGAGTCCATGTAGCTTTTTCTAAAAAGTCTGTTGTTTTTTTTGCTCCCATGATTTGATTTCCGCCGCCACCAAAAGTTGAAGAAAGTCCACCTCCTTTGGGATTTTGAACTAAAACAACTATTACAAGTAAAATTGATGTTATGATTATAAGAATTGCAAAAATTGTATACATTTTATTTTTTTAATTTTTTGATAACTTTAATTTGGTCTGCAAAGTAACTACTTTTTTGTGGATATTTCAAGATTAATTTTTGATAAGCTAATATTGCTTTTTCAAAATGTTCTTGTTTAGCATAAACTTTTGCAAGAGTTTCAGTAATAATATCATTATTTTCTTTAATGCTTTTTCTTGCATTCTCAGATGCATTGAAAAATCTTTGTTTGGTGTTGTTTTTTATTTTTGGTTTATTCTCCAAAAACAAATTTACAATTTCATCAGGATTTTGTTTTTTAGATCTCACAATTTTCTTAGTTTGAACTATAGAAATCCAATCTAAAAAAGAATGCAATTCGTCTTTTTTTTCGTCTTTTTTTAGCTTTTGCGTAGAAGTTGATTTTGAAATATTTGAATCTTCTTGTTGGCTAATTATATCAAACAAAAGATTTCTGTCACCAGAATAAATGGCAGCTTTTTTTAATTGAGATTTAAATCTAATACTTTTTGTGTTTTGTAAAGCTTTTGAATATAATATATGTGCTGTCTGGAAATACGGAAATTTCTCAATAATATTTGATATATAAATTGACTCATCCTTGTACATTATGCAAGGATTTTCAATCATATTGGATATTTTGTTTTTCTCTACCAATTTACAACTGCTTTATTAAAGATATCTTCTACTAATTCATTTGTAATTTCAGCAATCAAAATATCTTCAATATCAGACAGGTTCTGTGAGCTCTCATAATCTTTGTATCTAGAAAATGTTTGATTAAAATTTAATTCTGCATTTTGTTTATTAAGAAAATCTATTTTGACTGAAATTGTTAATCTATTTTGCCCTGCTGTTTCATTAGATTGGATAGCAATAGGTTGAACATCATATTTAATGATATCACCCTTAAAAAATA
>CALJFR010000026.1 GCA_938073745.1 uncultured Flavobacteriales bacterium | reverse complement strand
AATGATTTCTTTAGCTTTTTGAATATTTTCATCAATACTTTCCAGTTGATCATCATCCCATTTTCCTAAAACATAGTTTGTTTGATTTCCTTTTGGAAAATCATTTCCAATTCCAAACCTTAGCCTAGGAAAAATATTATTACCCAAAATCTCAGAAATATTCTTTAATCCGTTATGACCAGCATGAGAACCTTTAGCCCGAAGCCTTAATTTTCCAAAATTTAAAGCCAAATCATCAGTAACTATTAAACAATTTTTAGACAAAATCTTTTCTTTATCAAGCCAATACTTTACCGCTTTCCCACTTAAATTCATAAATGTATTAGGCTTTAATAATATTAGAGTTTTGCCTTTGTATTTGATTTTAGACATCAATCCAAATCTACAAATCTCAAAGTCCTGACTCATGCTTTCAGCAATGGAGTCAAGAACTTTAAAACCAATATTATGACGAGTATTTATATAATCAAATCCTGGATTACCTAATCCCGTGACCAAGAATTTCACAACTATTATCCTTCTTTACTCTCTTCTGAAGAGCCTTCAGGAGCAGCTTCTCCTTCTGTTGCTCCTTCTTCACCTTCTTCGTCTTCAATCTCTTCTTCAACAGCAGCTCTTGCAGTTTTGACACCAACAACAACCGAATTATCAGGTGCTAAAAAAGTATAATCATCAGATCTTAAATCTTTGATGTAAATAAATTGTCCGATACGAAGAGCTGAAATATCAATTTCAATTGCATCTGGAAGGTTACCAGGTATAGCTCTTGTAATAATCTTCTTTCTTCTAAATAACAAATTACCTCCATTCCTTACTCCAGCAGCAACTCCATTTAATACAACTGGAATATCAACTGTAACTTCTTTGTCATCAAACACTTCAAGAAAGTCTATGTGAAGAATTTTGTCAGTAACTGGATGAAACTGAATATCTTGCATAATACATCTTGTTTTTGTTCCCTCAATATCTAAATCGATAAGAAAAACATCAGAAGTATAAACAATCTTTCTAAAGTCATTTTCATGAGCATAGAAAGACACTTGCTTTTCTCCCCCGTAAAGCACGCATGGAACTTTACCCTGATTTCTTAACGCTTTAGAAGAAGACTTCCCAACATTCTCTCTTTTTTTTACGCTAATTGCTAGTGATTTCATTTTTAATTATTTAAAGTTATTTTTTTATCTCAAATAGTGCTTTGAAATAGATTCATTTTTTAGTACTGCTTCAATAGAACTGGCAAAAAGATCTGCAATAGAAATAACATTTACCTTATCTGATTTGTGGACTTTTGGAATGGTGTCAGTAACAGCAATTTCAATTAATGGAGATTTATCAATCCTATCATATGCAGGACCAGAAAATACTCCGTGGGTGCAAATTGCTCGTACACTGTTCGCACCAGATTCAATCATTACTTCTGCCGCTTTAGTTAATGTTCCAGCAGTATCAACCATATCATCTACTAGTACCACATCCTTTCCTTTAACATCTCCTATTAACAACATCTTACCTACTTCATTTGCTTTTTCTCTATGCTTATAACAAACTACTATCTCAGAATTTAAAAACTTTGCATAAGTATTTGCTCTATTTGAGCCCCCCATATCTGGTGAAGCAATAGTTAAATTTTGTAAATTCAAAGATTGAATGTATGGAATAAAAACGCTTGAAGAATATAAGTGATCAACAGGAATATCAAAAAACCCTTGAATTTGATCGGCATGTAAGTCCATAGTTAAAACCCTATCAACTCCTGCTGATGTTAATAAATTTGCTATTAACTTAGCCCCTATTGGAACTCTTGGCTTGCCTTTTTTGTCTTGTCTTGCATATCCAAAATATGGGATTACAGCATTAATTTTGTATGCAGAAGCTCTACGAGCTGCATCAATCATTAATAATAATTCCATTAAGTTGTCTGCTGGAGGCATTGTAGATTGTACAAGAAAAATATCTGCACCTCTAATCGATTCATCAAACGATGGCTCAAATTCTCCATCACTAAATTCTATTACAGTTTCATCACCAAGCTCAGTACCATATGCTTTACATATAGCTAAAGCAATTTTTCTTGATGATCTTGCAGAAAATATTTTAAATGGTCTGTTCATGAAAATGTATAAAAAATGGGTTGCAAATATATAATTTTAAATATAAATATTAACATTTTATAATTTAAGAAAAACTAGTGTTAATTTATAGTAAAATTCTATTTTTACAAACCACTTGCCCAGGTGGCGGAATTGGTAGACGCGTTGGTCTCAAACACCAATGGGGTAACCCGTGCCGGTTCGAGCCCGGCCCTGGGTACAGATCAGTTTTATTGTTAAATGAATAAAGAAAAACTAGATAGATATGATTTTGCTTATTTGAGACTTGCTCTTGAATGGGCAAAATTATCTCATTGTTCAAGAAAACAAGTTGGAGCATTAATCGTTAAGGAAAATATGATAATTTCTGACGGATATAATGGGTCTCCAACAGGCTTTAATAATAAGTGTGAAGATGAAAATGGTGAAACGTATTGGTATGTGCTACATGCTGAAGCTAATGCAATACTAAAAACAGCAAAATCAAATCACAATTGTTCAAATGCAACATTATATCTTACCCTATCACCTTGTAAAGAATGTAGTAAACTAATACATCAGTCAGGTATAAAAAGATTAGTTTATATTAACCAGTACAAAGACACCTCAGGATTAAATTTTTTATCAGAGGCTGGAGTTGAAATAAGAGAAATAAGTGCCAATAACTTAGATGCAAAATAAGTATAATCCTATAATTTTTGCATGCTTAATTGCTGTTGGGATATTTATTGGACAAAAAATATCCAACAAAGATCAAGTAAGTATTAATGATAAAATTAATTCGATAATTCAATTAATAAATTCTCACTATGTTGATACATTAAACAATAATTTTGAAGAAGATATTATTAATTCAATAATTAAAGATTTAGACCCACATACCTCATACATATCAAAAAAAAGTTATAAGGCAGTAGAAGAAAGTATGCAGGGTGATTTCAGTGGTATTGGAATAGAGTTTAATATTATAGATGACACAATTGTAGTTATATCACCAATAAACGGAGGCCCCTCTCAAAAATTAGGCATCCAATCAGGTGATAGAATTGTTATGGTTGATAGTATAAATGTAGCCTCAATTGGAATAGAAAATAGTGGAGTGTTAAAAAAACTGAGAGGCAAGAAAGGAACTACTGTTTCGGTTCTCATAAAAAGAAGAGGTATATCCGAACTAATTAAATTTAATATAGTAAGAAATACAATTCCCTTAAATAGTGTTGATGTTGCTATTATGCTAAATTCAGATGTTGGCTTAATAAAAATTAATCGATTTTCTGCAAAAACAACAAATGAATTTAATAAAGCTGCTTACAAACTTTTAGAAGATGGGATGAAAAAACTGATAGTAGATCTCAGGGATAATCCGGGGGGATATCTTAGTGCTGCTGTAAATATTTGTGATAATATTTTAGAAAAAGGAGAATTGATTGTATTTACAAAAGGAAGAATGAGAGATAAAAGTGAAATTTTTTCTAATAAGACAACAGAGTTAGAAAACACAGAAATAATAGTACTGATTAACGAAGGCTCAGCTTCAGCATCAGAAATAATAGCCGGAGCAGTTCAAGACAATGATAGAGGATTAATAATTGGAAGAAGATCTTTTGGTAAAGGTCTTGTTCAAGAAGAGATAAAACTAAATGATGGTTCGGCAATTAGATTAACAACTCAAAGATATTATACTCCATCTGGAAGATCAATACAAAAAAAATATGAAAATAGTAACGAAGAATATTTTCTAGAGCAATTTACAAGAAACGATACGTCGTACTCAGACTCAATAAAATATAAAACGAAAAAAGGAAGATTAGTTTATGGCGGAGGAGGTATAACTCCAGACATAACAATCCAACGAGATACAAATCTTAATTTCCTATTAATAAATAAACTTATAATAAAAGGGTGGATAAGAGATTTTTCTATGCAATACTCAGATAAAAATAGAAATAGCCTTTTCAATATTAAAGATTCTGAAGAATATTTAATAAGAATGGAGGATATAATTTACGAACGATTTAAAAACTTTGTAAATATAAAAGATGATAACCTTTTACAAGAAAGTAAGATAGAAGACGATAACTATATTAAAAGATTAATCATATCGAATATTGCTAGAAATATATGGGGTAATGAGGATTACTACAGGCTTAGGTTGAAAGATGATAAATTTATGATTAAAGCGTTATCAAGTTTTAACTAATCAATTCTAAAACCTTTTAAGTAATTACTAAAACTATCATTAGTATTATTTGAGATTATATTAGTAAAAATTGTTTTTGATGTTATAGAAAGGTCAAGAAAGTCAAATTTAGATTTAACATCTTTACAGCATTTAAATATAAATGGAGATATTGAGGTTAAAATATTTTGCTTTATTTTTTTTTCAGACAAACTAGAATCTATATTAAAAGATGTTAAAACTTTTTCTCTTTTCCCTAAATAAATTGTTTTAGATACACCAAAATAATTAACAACAATATTAATATAGTTTTGATATTTGTTGTTCTTAGTATACGATTTTACATATATTCGAGGTATATAATTTTTCTTAATAAATTTGAGTTGATTATATATTTTTTTTGTATCATATAGCAATGTTTCAACATCATTATTCAATGAATTTATTTTCTTTTTTAACCTGTTGATATCATTAACTTTTTTTTGAATAATACTATAATTACTAGAGTAATTAATCGCAACTTCTTTATATGAAGGAGGTAAATTATCTAAATCCTTTTTTTCTATAATATATTTATTGTACATTTCTATTTTTTTATAGAATTTTTTCAAAAATATAAATTATAAATAAAAAACTATTAGATAAGAAGATTAATTTTTAAAATACTGGCTATATTTGTGTAAAATAAAATTTAATATAATGAAAAATGAGATGAAGATATGGCTTATTCTTTCGAGTTTTGGTATAATGTTTGCCATTCTCTCTTGGATACAGGAATCAAAAATAATTTATAAAGAAATTTTTGCTGGACCAAATAAAGGAATTATTGCTTTAATCACAGGTTTATTATTATATCAACTATTTGCAAAAAAAATTAATTAAAATGGAAGAACTAGTAAAAAAAGTGGCTCAATGGCATCATGATAGAAATTTAATAGAAGGAGCAACTGATAAAGATCAATTTTGTAAATTAATTCAGGAAGCCGGAGAATTAAGCGACAACATATGCAAGGGAAAAGATATGTCAGATGACATTGGAGACATGATAGTTGTTTTAATTAATATAGCTGAAAGAAATAATCTTACACTTAAAGAATGTCTAGAAAAAGCTTGGGATGACATTAAAGATAGAAAAGGAAAAATGGTTGATGGTATATTTATTAAAGAAGGAGATTCCTAAATATCAATATTTAATGATTAAAAATCTGAAAGATGATCAAATTGATAGAATAATTGAAATGGCTTGGGAAGACAGAACTCCTTTTGATGCGATTGAGCTTCAATTTGGATTGAAAGAAAATGATGTAAGAAAAATAATGAGATCATCTATGAAGGAATCATCATTTAAAATGTGGAGAAAAAGAGTTACAGGCAGAAAAACAAAACATAATCAGAAATCTGAAAGCACAAGATTTAAATCAAAAAATCAAAGGGCAAATCGCATATAATTTTAATGCCTAAAAAAATAGTATACTTTATAATATTTAAATTCTCTAGAAATAAATACTGGGCCTTTACTCAAATGGGTAAAAATAGTAAGATAATCAATAAAACAAAGGGGCTTTTGTTTTATAAATTTTTAGGTACAGGAGGTAAGAATGGGTTTAGTCTCTGGCCAGACTGGTCTACATATGCACTTTTAACTACTTGGGGAAATGAAAAAGATGCAAAAAAATTTATTAGTAACAGTGAGACTATTTCTTTATATAAACAAAAAGCAAAAAGTATTCGTCTATTAACTTTAGAGCCATTTAAAAGTCATGGCAAATGGGATGGTATCAATCCATTTGAGTCAAATAACTCAAATACAATTTTAGAAAAAAAGAAAATTGCAATAATTACACGAGCAACATTAAATTGGTCAAAATTATTTGCTTTCTGGAAATCTGTTCCACACTCAAGTACAGCAATTAAAGAAGCCAAAGGAGTTCTTTATTATAAAGGAATTGGTGAGCTACCATTTATTCAACAAGCAACAATAAGCATTTGGAACAGCCTTGATGATGTTATAAGCTTTGCCTATAATTCCAAAAAACATGCAGATATTATAAAGAAGACAAGAAAAGAGAAATGGTATAAAGAAGAATTATTTTCAAGATTTATTATACTTGAAGATAAACAAATTTCCTAAAAACTATATCATTTGTAAGTTTGATCTAGTGTCATGATTTTAAAATTCTTCTTAAAAGAAAACAAATTTTGATCAGTTTCCTTTTTGATTTTTATTTCTACACTCTCATTTGGCAGCAAATCAAAAAAATTATTTGTAAAGTTTTCTTGAGAATTAGAAATTAGAAAAATATTTTTTGCTAAAACATCTGTTTTTAATTTAACAATAAAATTATCAGTTGATTCTGTAATTGAATAGTTTAAATTTGGTTTAGGCAAATCTAAATCTTTAAATGGGAGAAAATACTTAAAATTCTCAGCTATAGTATTGTCTTTTAAATCAAAAAGCTCAAAAGTAAGCAAGCAAACATCTAAATCAGAAATATTTAGAATCTCATTTTTGCAGATTTTAAAAACACTTTTTGAGGTATTCGCCTCTACTAATAAATTCTTATTCCATTTAAATAATTCTTTTCCGTTAAAATCAACTAATCGAATTAGTAATTTAGATTGAATATTCTTTAATGAATCAGAAACCACATATATATTTATAGAGTCATTTTTTTCTTCACAACTAATCAGGTAATTTTCAAATGCATCTTTCACAGTATAATGTAATGCCTTCCACTTTCCATAATAATCTATTCCCGACCAAGAAGCAACAGGCCAACAATCATTCAACTGCCAGTACAAACTCCCCATACACCTGTGACGATTTCTTCTATGAGCTTCAATTCCTATTTTTATTCCATAAGCCTGTAACAATTGGCTTACATAAAGTAATTGTTCAAAATCATTAGGTTTATTATAGTCCCGCAGCATATATTCTTCGATAGTTCCATTTCCGATACTAGAGCGTTGATGAGATTTCATTACATCAGAATACATATCGTAGTCCTCAGGCAAGGTGTATTTAACAACACTATTAAACTCTGGAAATGATTGAAAACCAAATTCAGCCATAAAACGTGGAATAGAGTCATTGTATGAATCAAAAGATTTCTTTCCCCACCAAACCCACCAAAAATGTGCATTTCCGCTTTCCATTTTTTGTTTTTTCCCAAAATCACTACCAGGTGATGATGGCCAGTAACTTCTTTTAGGATCTAATTCAGAAACAGTTTCTGGTAAAATTTTATGAAAGATATCATCATATGCTTTATAAATAGTGTCTGCTATTTCTTTAGATTGATTTGTAGCTTCTAATTCTTTCCACCCCCAATTTTCCCAAGCAGTAAGACCTTCATTATTACCACACCACAAAGCTAAAGAAGTATGATTTCGTAATCTTTTAATATTATCAATTGCTTCTTGCTTTACATTATTTAAAAAATGTTTATTTCCCGGGTACATTGCGCAGGCAAACATAAAATCTTGCCAAACTAAAAGTCCATATCGGTCACATAATTCATAAAAATAATCACTTTCATATACCCCTCCTCCCCAAACTCTAATCATATTCATATTAGCCTTTTTAGCTGAAATTAAAATATGTTTATAATGCTTCTTAGTTGGTCTTGCTAAAAAGGCATCCTGTGGTATATAGTTTGCACCCTTCATGAAAACTGAATGACCATTAACTTTAAAATAAAAAGAGGTACCAATAGAATCAGTCTCTCTTACTAATTCAATTGTTCTTATACCTGTTTTTAGAGTGTGGGAATCAATTGACATATCATCATAGATATTAATTTTTATAGTATATAAATGCTGCTCCCCCATACCATTTGGCCACCATAACTTAGGATTATTAATTTTAAATGAAATATTATAAGTGTTTTGAATTTTATCAGCAATAATCTTTATCTTATTTTTAGATGTATAATCATTATCATCACTAACAATAGCCTCAATAAATATTTCATTACCAATGTAATCTTCATCAAAACTTATCTCTACAGAGGTGTTTAATACAACATTATCTTTTTGTAAATCTTGCTGTATATAGACATCATTAATTTTAAAATTATCCCAATTTTTATAAGTTATTGGCTTCCAAATACCTGATGTTACTAATCTAGGACCCCAATCCCAACCAAAGTGATATCCTGCTTTTCTACTGTAGATACTAACTTTTTTATTTCCGTCAACTTTGCCTATCTCAGCAAGATCATTAGCTGAAATAGTTGGGTAATAGCCTAACTTATCTCTTTTCTCAACTCCTTTATTAATTGGTGATTCAAATAAGATCTGTAAATCATTAGAGCCTAATTTTAAAAAATCTTTCACATTCACTTTATAACTTCTAAACATATTATCAGAAATTAGTAATAGCGAATCATTTATATAAACTTTAGCATAAGTATCAAGACCATAAAATTCTAAATAAGAATTTTTTTTATCGAATTCTAATTGTGATATTGAAAATGTAGTTTTATATAACCAATCTTTTTTATCAATCCATTGCAAATCATGTTCGTTTAATCTATAATAAGGATTATCAATAATATTATTTTCTAATAAATCTGTATGAACACTACCAGGAACAATAGCTGGAATCCAAGAGGTATCCCCTATACTTTTCAATTCCCAGTTTTTATTTAGTGTTGTTTCTTGAACTGACAATTCATGCTTACAGCTAATACACAAACAAAAAAGTATAATGATAAATATGATTTTGTTAAGCTTTAACATTATAGCAAAAATAAAAATTCAATATTACTCTTATAAGATTTAATAGTTTTTTAAAACATGATGATTTAGTATATTTAAGACATGAAAATAGATGACGATTCCGAAGTTCGTATTTACCAACGTAAGTCACCTCCCATTGATACTTGGGACAGAAAAGATTTAAAAGTTATTTCATATAAAAACTACGGTTGGACAATATCAAGTGGAGATAAAGATGAAGAAAAGACTAAATTCCTATGGTCATTCTATCAACTAAATAATCATAAGGTAGTATCTCTTCAATTTGTAGAATATCCCTTTAAAGATAACTTAACTCCAGATCTTCATTTACATATTAGTAATTCTTATTTATTTAAAGATAATTTTTGGGAATATTGGGAAAAACTGAATAA
>CALJFR010000025.1 GCA_938073745.1 uncultured Flavobacteriales bacterium | reverse complement strand
GGCCTTAAAATTATTCATATTTCTGATTTACATCTTGGTTCATTTAATTCCATTGAAAAATTAAATAATGTAGTTGATTTAATCAATTCAGAAAATCCTGATATTGTTGTATTTACGGGCGATCTTGTTAATAATTATTACAATGAAGCAGTTCCTTATATAGATACTCTTAAAAAAATTAAATCAAAGTATGGAAACTTCTCTGTTTTAGGTAATCATGATTATTGTGATTACGTAGGCTGGAAACGATCAAGTAAAAAGTGGAAAAATAATTTTAATAATATGATTGAGACTCATGAAAAAATGGGCTTTAAATTATTATTAAATGATTCTATAAAAGTTGATGCAGGAAATTCAAAAATTAATCTGGTTGGTGTAGAGAATTGGGGCGCTGGTAATTTTAATAAAGATGGTGATTTGTCTAAAGCTATGTTAGATGTTGATAATAGTATACCTACAATTCTTCTTTCTCATGATCCTTCTCACTGGACTGCTGAAGTTTTAGATTTTCCAAAAAGAATTGATCTCCAATTAGCTGGACACACCCATGGAATGCAATTTGGAATTGATATCCCTGGAATCAAGTGGAGTCCTGTTCAATGGAGATATAAACAGTGGTCAGGTCTCTATAAAGATAAATCTAATAAATATGTTTACGTAAATACTGGTGTTGGTAATCTTGCATATGCAGGTAGGGTAGGTATTATGCCTGAAATTTCAGTTCTAAATTTATCTTAATGAGTATTAAAGTTTATACAGACATAAATAAACTTAACTCAAAATCATGGGATCTAAATACTGAAAATATATATTTTTTAAAATATAAATTTTTAAAATCTTTTTTTAATAATCATAAAAATATAACACACCTTTTTATTCTAGAAGAATCCAATAGATTGTATGGTCATATTTTTAATCTCAATATTAAAAATATTGTTCATTATTCAAGCAATTATTTATTTAAATATTCTTCAAATCTTATTATTGGTTTTCTAAATATAAAGTTCTTATACTTAACTAACTCTTTCATTACAAATACAAAGGCTTTTCAGCTAAATAGTGTTTTTAATTTAGATAAAATTATTGACAGTATTATCTTAAAAAATAAAATTGATTTTATTGTAATCCCTGATTTTCTATATGAAAATAAAAAATATATAAATCTAAATACTCCTTTTACTAAAGTTGAAATAGAAGAGGAGATGTACATAGACATATCAGCAAAATGGACTGATTTTGATTGCTACAAGAATGACCTTAAAACAAAATACAGAAAAAGAGTAAATAAAGTTTTTCATAAAAGTAAAAATGTAAAGATGAAAATATTGTCTACTGACGAATTTGATAAATACGAAGTCCAATTACAAGATTTATTTAATAATGTTACAAGTCATGCAAAATTTACAGGACCTGCTTTTAATGTTATGACACTAAAGGATCTATGTTTATCACATAAGGAATTTAAAGTTTATGGTTACTATAACAATGATAATTTAATAGCATTTTCATCCGAGTTTACTATATATAACAATCTGTATTCTTATTTTGTTGGCTTTAATTATGATTTAAATAAAAAGTTTTCTTTGTATGAAAGAATTTTATGTGAAAATATAAATCATGCAATAAAGAATAAAAACAGTAGATTAATTTTAGGAAGAACAGCAAATGAATTCAAAAGTAATTTTGGGGCAATTCCTAAAAAATCTTATATTTACATTAATATAAATAATAGACTGTATTCATTGTTGTTTAGGGGTTTTTTAAAAAAAATAAAACCAAAAAAGTGGATTCAAAGATTTCCTTTAAAGGTTTCTAAAAATTGATTACTTGATTTTTTTCACCAATTAATTTAGACCATTGTTTTGCCTTAGATTCACCATCAATTGGACCAAGGTATAATTGATATATTTCTTCTTTTGAATTTGATTTATTTGGAAGGAAGAAATAGGTCAGAGGAAATTCAACAAAGTTTTGAGCAAATTTCTCTTTAGCCTCAATTGCAAGAGCTTCAGTTTGATAATCCCCAAATACGATGATGCTTTTACCACCTTCAAAATTAAAATTGTATTTAAAATCAACTTTCTCATTAGACTTATTTGCTGGTATATCAACTTTTACTTCAATTTTAGTTTCATCATTAGAACTAGTTTTGTTAAATGATGATGAAATTAAATCGCCGAAATTTATACTTTTCAAGACAAAAAATACAATTACAACTATCGCTATTCTAAGTAAGTATGTTTTTAATTTATTAAAATTTTTTGGAGTGTCATTAATTTGTTCTTGAATATTTTCAGAAGGAGTTTCAGAAATAGCTTTTTTGTTCGGATTAACTATTTTGTCATTAATTTCAGATAATCTTTTATTGACAATATCTCTTCTTTCTTCGTTGTTGGATTTACTCATGACAAAATTTTTTGCTAATATATTATTAATTGACTTAATTTTCTAAACAGATAGAAAAAACTTCTTTTAAATTATAGCCAGCTACTTTTAATTGTTTTGGAATAATACTTTTTTCAGATAATCCAGGAATGGTATTTATTTCTATTACATAAGGCTTACTGTTTTTTATAATAAAATCAATTCTACATATTCCTTTAAGGCCTAATTCCTTATAAATTTTCTCTGTTGTTTGATGTATTAATTTTGTTTCAGTGATTGTTATTCTTGCTGGCGTAATTTCTTCAGATTTGTTGTTGTATTTGGCATCATAATCAAAGAAATCATTTTCGCTTATAATTTCTGTTATTGGTAGTAAATTTATTTGATCTTTAATTTTAAAAATACCACAACTCACTTCGGTGCCTTTAATATACTCTTCAATAATGATCTCATTATCATGAACAGATGCAAGTTTTATTGCATCTGGAATTTCTTCATAGTTTTTAACTAAGCTAATACCATTGCTGGATCCAGCTTGATTTGGTTTGATAATAAAAGGAAGATTGAAATTTTTCTTTATATCTTGGGTGTTAATCACATCATCCTTTGAGATTAGAATAGAGTTTGCAATAAAATAATCTTTTGTAAAAAGTAATTGATTACATCTGAATTTGTCAAAAGTTAATTTAGATGTTTTTGAGTCGCAACATGTATATTTGATTTTATTCTTTTCCAAAGACTTCTGCAGCTCTCCATTTTCTGCTGGAGGTCCATGAAGTACCATGAAAACATCTTTAAAATTTAATTCTATTCCATTTACTTTAGTTTTTAAAGAACTATCGATTTTATGTAATTTGTTGTCAATTTTAATTTCCCATTTGTTGTTTTTTATTAAAATTAAAAAGGGGTTGTATTTTTCTCTGTCAATATTTTTATAAACAGTTTCAGCACTTTTTAAAGAAATATCAAATTCTTTAGAATCACCACCAGTTATTATAGCTACGTTTTTCATTTTGTTTAAACAAATATATGCGTTTTATTGTTTGAGATAAAAATAATTATAATAGTATTTTTATAATTACATTTGTTAAAAAATCAATAATTAATTGGATAATTTTAGTTCTGAAGATATTAAAGATCAAGCTTCTGTTGTAGAAAATGAAAAGGATATTAATTCACCTAATAGATTAGAAGAAAATGAAATAGAATTAAAGGACAATAAAGTTTTATTTAAAAATGCTTTTTACGCTTTAATTACTCTTCCTTTTTTATTTTTTTTATATCTAAAGTTCTTAGATATATACACCTTACATAATAAACATATTCTTGTGCCTGATTACTCTAATTTTCATATATCACAACTTGATTCTATTTCTAATGAAAATAATATTAGATATATAATTATTGATTCTGTTTCTGATTTAGAAAAACCAAAGGGAATTGTTTTAAATCAAATACCAAAGCCTAACACTAAAGTTAAAAAGAAAAGAAGAATTTATTTAACAATTACTGAGACAAATACTAGTGTCGTAAAATTTCCTGATGTTTATGATTTAACACTCAGACAGGCTTTAAGACAAATTGAATTAACAGGCTTATTAGTAGGCAAGTTAGAGTATAAGTCTGATATAGCTACTAATAAGATATTAGACTTTAATGTTAATGGTATTAGCATTTTTGAAGGACAAGAAATTTTAAAAGGAACAACTGTTAATTTAGTTGTTGGAAAAGGATTGAGTGAGGAATATGTTTTTGTACCTAACTTAACAGGACTAAGTAGGGTTGAAGCGCATATAGTTCTTAAAACCTCTTCTTTAAATATTGGCTCTGAGTTTTATGATGAAAATTGTGAAGACTCAACACTTGCAATAATTTATAAACAAACTCCATCTTTTGAAAATGATAATGAATTGAAGTTAGGCTCTAGCATAGATCTTTTTCTAAAAAATTCACAAAGTACTGAGAAGTAATGAGATATATACTTTTTTTATTTTTTTTAAGTAGTTCATTAATTGCACAAGAAGTTTTAAGTCCACTTAAATCAAACCCAAGAGAGAAGAAATCAGATTTTTTAAAAAATAAAGTTTCATTATCATTGCCATTTTTTGATGATTTTTCTTCATTAAATATCAGTTCTAATTTATGGATAGGAAATAGTACATTAATTAACAATAATTATCCTATAAACCCTCCAACAATTGGGGTTGTAACTTTCGATGGATTAGATTCTATGGGTTATGCATATGATATTAATATGTCAAATAACAGTGGATATGCTGATGAATTGCTCTCACAAGAGATTGATATGACAAATATTGATACTGCTTATCTGTTATTTTTTCATCAACCCCAAGGTTATGGAGATAATCCACAAGTTCAAGATTCACTTATTCTAGAATTTTTATCTGATTCATTAGGTTTTAAATCCTGGAAAAAAGTTTGGTCTGTTTCTGGAAGTTCATTACAGGAATTTAAAAAGAATGTATTAATGGTTTTTGAACAAGAATTTCTTCATTCTACTTTTCAATTTAGATTTAGAAATATTGCTACTTTATCAGGTAATTTTGATCATTGGCATATTGATTATGTGAAGTTTGACACGTATAGTTCGTCAATTGATACATCATCAATTAATGATGTTGCATTTGTTTATGAAGGACCATCATTTTTAAAGAGATATCGAGAAATGCCATGGAAACATTTTCAGGATAATTCTGTAAATGAAATAAATGATACATTAAATTTATTTATTAGAAATAATCAGGCAAGTATAAATGTTGATTATCAATATAATGTTTATCAAGATAATATAATAATAGATCATTATCCATCTTTAGGAATAAGTAGAAACATTACAGTATTAGATTATGATTCAATTGGAAATTTTTCATTTGAGAATCCTCCAGTTTCTATCAACCCAAATGTCTTTCCATCAAATTTTAGTGACAGTACAGAATTTCTTATTCAACACATAATTGGAACTGGATCTAGTGATTTAAAAACAAATGATACTATCTATAATTTACAAAAATTTCACTCTCATTTCGCATATGATGATGGTTCTGTCGAATCTGCTTATGGAATAAATGTTTCGGGTGCTATGGCTGCTTATCAATTTGAATTAAATCGCCCTGATACATTACGAGCTATTCAAATGTATTTTCCTCAAATGTTAGATTCCGTAAATAATATCGAATTTTTATTAACTATTTGGGAAGATAATAATGGATCTCCTGGAAATATTATTCATCAACAAATTGAAAAACCAAAACATACATCAACTAATAATTTCCATTTTTATTACCTAGACTCATTGTTTCAGCTAACTGGTATTTTTTATGTTGGTTGGCAACAAAACACAGCTGATTTGTTAAACATTGGCTTGGATAAAAATTCTTATGCTAACAATTATATGTTTTACAATGTTGGAGGATTATGGAATAATTCTCAATATAGTGGAGCATGGATGATACGTCCAATAGTTAGTGAAAACACTGTTTTCCTCTCTTCTAATGATATTTCATCATCTTTTAAGGTGTTTCCTAATCCAGCATCATCATATGTAAAAATACAGGCCAATGATTTTTCTAATAGAATCATCTTATATGATTTAAATGGAAACATCCTCTTAAATAAAATATACAATCAAAATCAAATTGAAATTTCGGTTGATTTTTTATCAAGTGGTATTTATGTTTTAAAGGTCATTAATGATAGCGGATTTATTTACAGAAAAATAATTATTAGATAAATGTCCTCAAATAATAACTCTGAGTTGTATGAACATTTTGATTTCACTGCAAGTTCCGGTCAAGAACCTTTAAGGGTAGATAAATTTTTAATGAATTTTATTGATAATGCAACTAGAAATAAAATTAAAAAAGCTGCTGTAAATGGTAATATTTTAGTAAATAATTTACCAGTTAAATCTAGCTATAAAGTAAAGTCTGGGGACAGGGTAAGTATCGTCTATTCATATCCAAAGCAGACAAATGAGCTTATTCCTCAAGATTTACCTATTAATATTACTTATGAAGATGATGATATTTTAATAGTTAATAAGGAAGCAGGAATGGTTGTACACCCTGGCTTTGGAAATTATGATGGAACACTAGTAAATGCACTAGCCTATCATTTTGATAATCTTCCTAACAAAAGTTCCGAAAATCGTCCTGGTTTAGTGCATAGGATTGACAAAAATACGTCTGGAATATTAGTTATTGCTAAAAATGAAGATAGTATGACTATCTTGTCAAAAAAGTTTGAAAAAAGAGATTTAAATAGACTTTATGTTGCTTTAGTTTGGGGAGATCTTAAGGAAGAATCAGGTTTTATAGAAGGTAATATTGGGCGTAGTCTAAAGAATAGAAAGATTATGTCTGTTTTTCCTGATGGCGAATATGGCAAATATGCTAAAACTCACTATAAAGTATTAGAAAGATTTGGTTATGTCACTATGGTTGAATGTAAACTTGAAACAGGAAGAACACATCAGATTAGAGCTCATTTTAAATTTTTAGGAAATCCACTTTTTAATGATGCTGAATATGGTGGAGATTTAATCTTAAAAGGAACAACTTTTACAAAATATAAACAATTTGTTCAAAATTGTTTTAAGATATGTCCCAGACAGGCTTTACACGCTCGTTCTTTAGAGTTTACCCATCCTAAAACAAATGATTTAATGTCATTTGAATCCGAGCTAGCAGATGATATGTCTCAATTAATTGAAAAATGGAGAAGCTATTCAATAAATCAAAGAATTTAGCTTAGTAAACTTTTAGTTCATTATAAATACTATCTCTCTCAATAGGTTTCCTATTAACTTTTTTAATGAGTTTGGTAATATCTTCAGTAGACATTTTTGGGTTTTGATCTTCAGCACCTGCCATTGAATAGATTTTTGTTGAGTCATCTATAGTTCCATCAATATCATCAACTCCAAAAGCTAAAAGGTTCTGGGTAGTTTCTTTTCCAATCATTGGCCAATAAGCTTTAATATGAGAAATATTATCAAAGTATATCCTAGCAATTGCATACATTCTAAGATCATCTATTACACTTACTTCCTTTAAGTGAGACATTTGGTTATTTCCATTTCTATATTTTAATGGAATAAAAGCATTGAATCCACCAGTTTTGTCTTGAAGCTTTCTAAGTCTGCTCATATGATCTATAATATGTTCAGCTTTTTCATAATGACCATAGAGAATAGTAGCATTAGATTGCATGCCAATTTCATGTGCAGTTTCATGAATTTCTAGCCATTGTTCAGCCGTGCATTTATCTTTACATATTATGTCTCTAATATCTTTATGAAATATTTCAGCACCACCTCCTGGTAGAGAATTTTGCCCAGCCTCTTTTAGCATTTTTAAACCCTCTTTATATGAAACCTTTGCTTTTCTACACATATATTCAAGTTCCACAGCTGTAAATGCTTTAATGTGAATGTTAGGTCTTATCTTTTTTATTTTCTTTATTACCTCAATAAAATATTTTAAACCCATTTTAGGATGTACTCCGCCTACAATATGAACTTCAGTAATTTCATCAACTTTATACTTTTTTACCATATCAACCATTTCGTCAATAGAATGTTCCCATCCTTGAGATTTCTCTTTTAATAATCTTGAATATGAACAAAATTTACAATCAAAAACACAAATATTTGTAGGTTCTATATGTATGTTTTTATTAAAAAAGGTGTTGTTTCCATTGTGCTTTTCTCTAATTGCATTTGCAAGAGAAAGAAGTAGTGCATTTGGTGCTTTATTGAAAAGTGTTAAGGTTTCAGAATCAGAAATTCTTTTGCTTGTAGAAATTTTTTTGACAATATCTCTTATTGAAATGTCAACTTGGGATATATCAATGCTAAGATCTAACATTATTTATTGATAATAATTCTTTTTGTAATGTGAGTTGTTTCTGAATTAAATTTAATTAAATAAACTCCACTTTTTAGATTGCTTAGATCAATTTGTGTGTTATTGTTTAAGTTTTTCCAAGTTCTCACCTCATTACCAAGCATATCAAAAAGACTCAATCTGTAGTTTATTTCTGAACTTTTAATTGTAATTAAATTTTTAGCTGGGTTAGGGAAGAAGCTAAATAATTTATTTAACTCAACAAATTCACTATTTACAATTCCAGTACAATTTACTGTAACATTTGAATTTTTCAAACTAGATCTATATCCATTCATCGTTGATATCATTTCATTAACCTGATCATTAGAAAACATCCATGTATCTCTAGAATATGCCATAAAATTTTCATCCATATCTAATAAATCACTATTAAATCCATATAATAAATCATTACAGGTATTGTTATTTGTACCTGCATTAACACTTCCAAAATATACGTCATCTGTTGCAGGAGTGTCGTAAACATTTGCATCATCATTGTCACAACAACCTCCCGACTGAGCTTCGCAAAATGTATGATTTAGACCAAGATAATGACCAATCTCATGAGTTGGTGTTCTTCCATCGCTAGTAGAGCTAGCATTTCCTATTGTGCCAAAATATTGAAAGTCTACAACTAATCCATCTTTCCAAGCATTCCACGACTGAAGTCCAGGAAGATAAGCATATCCTAAAACAGAAGTGTTACCCTGACTTGCTATATCACAAACCCAAATATTCATATAATCTCCAGGTGGCCATCCATCTTTTCCTCCAGTAGAATTACGTTTCATGTCATTTGATTCAGTACTGTAATTAAAACTATTTTTTGTAGATAACGTTCGCGTAATACCATCTGTTGGATTACCATTTGGATCAGTAGTTGCTAGGCAAAACTGTATATTGGCATTTCCTGCATAATTAACAAATGTATTTCTAGGGGGATTGGGAAACTCGCTATTTGTCTTACTAAAATCTTCATTTAAA
>CALJFR010000024.1 GCA_938073745.1 uncultured Flavobacteriales bacterium | reverse complement strand
ACGATGAGCTACCACAAAATAATCTCAAAAAAAAATCAATTAAAGAAAAAGTAATATGGATATAAAAAAAATTTCAATTCTATTTTTATTTGTTTTAACAATTTTTAATAATACATACGGTCAAATACAGCAAAATCGAACGATGTTTTTTGATGGTAATAATAGAGAGTATATTATATATGTTCCTGCAATTTATGATGGTTCCGAGGCTTATCCTTTAATGTTTAGTTTTCATGGTGGTGGTGGAACATCAAATGACTTTATTAATATAAATGATATGCGATCAGTTGCTGATACAGCTGGATTTATAGCTGTTTATCCTCAAGCAGCAGTTGACCCTAATGATGGAAGTAATGCTTGGCTACATAAAGCACCAACTTCTCATGATGATGTTTTTTTTATTGAGGCTATTATAGATACTTTAAGTAATGATTATTTTATCGATAACAATCGAGTATATGCTTGTGGTTATTCTGAGGGAGGGATATTTTCTTATGAGCTTGCATGTAGATTAAATAATAGGATTGCTGCAATTTCTTCAGTCTCTGGAAGTATGATGGTAGATGCTTTTAGAGATAGTTATTACAATCTAGGATTTTGTTCACCTGTTCACCCAACTGCAATTCTTTTAATTCCTGGTACAAATGATATTAATCCTCATTCTACATATACTGGATTTCAACCATATTATATGTCTGCTGATGAGATTACAACTTATTGGTCAAATTATAATAATGCCGATACTAATCCTATAATTTCTCAGTTACCAAATATTAATACTTCTGATGGAAGTACAGTAGAACATAGAGTTTGGGAAAATGGAGATAATTGTTTGAGAGTAGAAGAATTAAAAGTTAATGGTGGGGAACATGATTGGCCAGGAACTTTTGGAAATATGGATATTGATGCTACCTCAGAAATCTGGGATTTTGTATCACAATTTAATATTAATGGTTTAATTAATTGTTCTTCTACTTTTCAAAATAATTTAACAAATTTATCTAAAAGAAAATTAGTTAAAACAATAGATGTATTAGGTAGAGAATCTAGCAATGTTTTAAATAATCTAATTCTATATATCTATGATGATGGAAGTATAGATAAAGTTTTTATTGTTGAATAAATATGTTTTTCTAAGTACGAGAGATTAATAAGAATTTCTTGTTGAATATATAAGTAATTGACTTTGAATGTATTGGTATGTTTATTTTATTTGTTACATTTAATTATTAAAATACAGTTATGAAAAGATTTATATTAAATATTATGTTAGCATCTGCATGCTTTTTATTCACTAGCTATAGTTTAAAAGCACAATGTCAAGCTGATTTTTCCTATATGCAAAATGGTCCAATAACTATTTTTTCTGATTTGTCAACGGCTAGTCCAAGTTGGTCAACAAATTATTCGGTCTCTTGGTTTTGGGATTTTGGTGATGGAAACACTTCAACTCAACAAAATCCAATTCACACATACAGCAATGGAATATACGCCCCATGTCTAACAGTAACCTATCTTGATTCAACAATTCTTAATTTTTCTTGTACTTCATTTTTTTGCGATTCTATTTTAATTGGTAACGGTCCTTCTGCTTCTTGGGATTGCGGATTTGCTGGATGTTTTGATCCTGGTACTGGTAATGGCCAATATTCTTCATTGTCTTCTTGTCAAGCAGCCTGTACTGTTACGCCATCTTGGGATTGTAATCCAAACACCCTTGGATGTTTTGATCCTGGCACGGGAAATGGTCAATATACAACTTTAGCTTCATGTCAATCAGCCTGTACTGTTACGCCATCATGGGATTGCGGACCTTCTGGATGTTATGATCCAGGCACTGGATTAGGTCAATATTCGACTCTTTCTTCATGCCAATCCGTTTGCAGCACAGGCTCAGGTGTTCTTTGTGACTCAATAGTTGTATCTGGATCACAGACTCAACTTACTATGCAAGTAAATAATTTCAATAGTGTAATCGATCATTGGATTTCAACTGCGCCAGATGGTACAGTTTTAGGAGAAGACAGTATGTGGAATATGCATTTAGTTTATAATTCATTTACTATCCCTAATGATACAATAATAACTTGTATTACCTACCAAGACTTTATAGGAATGACAACCTGTTGTGTAGAATGGATTTGGGATTCTTCAAGTGGTGTTTGGGCTCGAATGAGTACTACTACCTCAATTAATCAGTTTGATAATTATAAAGAATTAATCAAAGTTGTAGATGTGTTAGGAAAGGAATCAATGATTGATTTAAATAAAATATTATTCTTTATTTATAGTGATGGAACGATAGAGAAAAAAATTTATAAATAGATTTTTATATATAAAATATAATTAGCCTGCTTTTAAGCAGGCTTTTTTTTATAAAGTTGAAAAATATATGATTGTAGGAATGAAAATGATTATACAAAAAGTAGAAAAAGTATAAGAGCTTTTTTCATTTGAATGCCAATATGCTAGTATTAATAACGGTATTTGAAAAGGTAATCTAATTAATGCTTTAGATTTAGATATATCAAGAGCAGTTTGAGCAGTCTCTGAATTGTATAAATAAATATTTGCAGGAAACACACAAATTAGTAATATGAAAATTCCCCACGCACCATAGAATCTGGTCTTTTTAAAAATTAAAAAAACACCAAATAGGATTTCAAAAAAACCACTTAGATATACTAGTTCAAGGTGATGGTTTAAATATTCTGGCATAATTTTTAAGAAAAAATTTGGATCTGAGAAGTGTTTTATACCTACCATAATATATAATAAACTCATTATGTAAATTGAGATATTCTTTATATGAGTTGTTGAAAATTTCATTGTTAAATTAGAATTGTAAAATTCTTAATCTTTCTTTAATTATCATTAATAATTAACTAATTATTTATTAATAAATTTACGATATGAATAAAATAGAATCGATTAATTTATCAGAAAAGTTTTCCAAGTTTAGTAAGGAATGGACACCTTATATTATTGGGGAGCTAAATAATCAGTACGTTAAATTATGTAAGTTGAAAGATAATTTTGTTTGGCATAAACACGAAAAAGAGGATGAGCTATTTATGGTTTTTAAAGGAACTCTTTATATGGATTTTAGAAATCAAGAAACGATTGAAGTAAAAGAAGGAGAGATATTAATTGTTCCAAAAGGTATAGAGCATCGGCCAAGAACTAATGGTGAAATTGTTTTTAATCTTCTTTTTGAGCCTAAGAGTACTGAGCATACTGGAAATGTAGATAATAATCTTACTGTGAAAAAATTAGATTGGATATAAAAAAAGGGATAATAAATTATCCCTTTTTTGAATGTTTTTTAATTATCTTATTTGGCTTTAAAATATCCAAAAATTGCACCTATATAGATGATAATATCAGGGATAACCATTTCAATTCCAAAATTCATTAATGGTTCATTTGCAAATACAGTAAAGAACATAATCATTAAAATAGAGGTTCCTATAATATATCCAAGTAATATTTTTTTTGCAGTTTCTACACTTTCATTTCTACACAAAACACATATTAATCCAATCGTAAAAATGGCTGGAAATAATCCATAATGCATTACTTCTACCATTCTTGCTACTTCTTGAATATCTGTATTTAGCATAGTTGGAATCATGTCTTTGATGCCAAAGGCCATTACAAGTGACATTAATATATTAAAGACACCAATAATTGTTAAGGAATTTTTTGTTTTCATAAAATTTTGTTTTTTCAATATTACAAAAAATAATTATTCTTTATTTCTCTTAAATTTGTAAAGTGAAAAATTTTCTATTTCTAATTCTATTGTCATTTATATTTTCCTATAATATATGTGGGCAATCATATCAAGAGATGTTAAATCACGATATTGAATGGCAGCTTACTTCATGTAATAACGGATGTATAACAGATGTTTATTTTACTGATGGAGATACATTGTACAATGGTTTTAACTATAAGATATTAAATGGCTATCATTATATTTCAAAGACTTTTTGGTTAAGAGAGAACACAAATGATCAGAAGGTTTTTTTATCATTTTTTCAAAATAATATTAGAAAAGAAGTTTTATTATATGATTTCAATCTTTCAAAAGGTGATTCTATAAATATTAATAATCCAATAAGTCCTTTTCCTGCAAATCCAGGCATGTATATTGTTGATTCTACTTCAGCAATACAATTAAATGATGGGCTATATTATGAGCATTTCTACTTGTCTTCATTAGATCCGTCAATAAATGAAAATCCAATCTGGATAGAGGGAATTGGTTCATTAAGTTTAATTAATTCTCCTGGAGGCACACCAAATGTAAATGGAGCAGGTAAATTAAGTTGTTATTTTAACAATGGTAATTCTGTTTATTCCCAGTTAGATTCAAT
>CALJFR010000023.1 GCA_938073745.1 uncultured Flavobacteriales bacterium | reverse complement strand
TAAATTTCGAACTGAAAATATTAAAAGTACCAATCCTATTGTTGTTGGAGATTATGTTGAGATTAATAGTGATTCTGAATCATGGATGATTGAGAATCTCTACGATAGAAAAAATATGATTATTAGAAAATCTGTTAATCTGTCGAAACAAACTCATATAATCGCGGCTAATATTGATCAAGCTATTTTAATTATTACTTTACAGTCACCGCTAACAACTACAGGTTTTATTGATCGGTTTTTAGTATCTGCAAAAGCATTTGGGGTAGAGGTAATACTATTTTTTAATAAAGTTGATCTGTATAATAAAAAACTTCTTAGTCAAAAAGAAAACTTGATTCGTGTGTATTCTAAAATCGGTTATCGTTGCATGTCACTTTCTGCTCTTTACGATAATATGGATGAAGTAAAATCTATTGTAAAAAATAAAAATAATATAATTTCTGGTCACTCAGGATCAGGTAAATCTACTTTAATTAATAAATTGTTAGGTAATTCAAATATTTTAACAAAAGAAATTTCTCAAAGTCATGATCAAGGTCAGCATACAACTACATTCTCAGAACTTTACAGATTAGATTTTGGTGGTACAATTATTGATACCCCAGGAATAAAAGGATTTGGCTTGGTAAATATTAACTTAGATAGATTGTCTGATTTTTTCCCTGAATTCTTGAGTTTAAAAGAAGGCTGTAAATTCAATAACTGTAGACATATTAAAGAACCACATTGTAAAGTGAAAGAAGCATTAGAAAAAGACCAGATTAGTAAAAATAGATACTCAAATTATTTAAGTATGCTAGAAGCAGAAGAAAGTATATACAGAACAAATAATTACTAATTTATGAAAGTAGTAATACAGAGAGTATCAAATGCAAAAGTTGAAGTAAATGATAGCGTAAAATGTAAAATTAATCAAGGGTTTTTAATTTTATTAGGAATTGAAAATTCTGACTCTCATGAAGATGTTAATTGGTTAGTAAGTAAGATTTCAAAATTAAGAGTTTTTTCAGATGATGAGCTTAAGATGAATTTGTCAATTAAGGATGTAAAAGGAGAGATAATTGTTGTTAGTCAATTTACTTTACATGCAAAAACAAAGAAAGGGAATAGGCCTTCTTACATAAATGCAGCAAATCCAGAACATGCAAAGCCATTGTATGATGAATTTATTTCAAAATTAAAAAATGAATCAGGAGTTAATGTGAAATCTGGAATTTTTGGAGCAAATATGCAGCTAGAAATTGTAAATGATGGTCCTGTTACTATTATTATTGATTCAAAAAATAAGGAGTAATCATTTCATTTTTTTTAAGATAGATTTTCTACCAATTTTCTTTGTAATGATGTCATTATCAATGTTCCATCCCCTTGCTGGGGAAAATTCTCTTCCGTAGTAAATAATTTGAAGATGAAGTTTATTCCAAAGTTTAATTGGAAATAATCTTTTTGCATCTTTCTCAGTTGTTTCTACATTCTTACCATTGGTTAACCCCCATCTATACATTAATCTATGGATATGTGTGTCTACTGGAAAGGCAGGAACACCGAATGCTTGGGACATAACTACACTTGCAGTTTTATGGCCAACTGCTGGAAATTCTTCAAGATCCTTAAAGTTATTTGGAACTTTTCCTTTGTGCTTCTCAATTATCATCTTTGATAGTCCAAATATTCCTTTACTTTTCATTGGAGATAAACCACAAGGCCTTATAATATCTTCAATGTAAGAAATAGATAGTTTTATCATTTTCTGCGGGCTATCTGCGATCTTAAATAACTTTGGTGTGATTTTATTTACTCTCTCATCAGTACACTGGGCAGATAATAGAACAGCAACTAAGAGAGTGTATGGGTCTTTATGATCTAAAGGGATAGGAGTTTTTGGATATAAGCTTTCTAGCGTATTAATAACATAATGAACTTTATCTTGTTTATTCATTGTTTTTTTTTGATGGTTCTCCATATTTATGAACTATTTCAATTTTTTCTGAAATTGACATTATCCCTGGATTAATACCAGGTTCACCCTCAGGTATTCTAGTCTTTAATTCCTGATAATATTCTTGCCATATATCCATAGTTTTTCTTGTTTTGGGATCAATAAATGTCATTGGGTGTAATTTAAAAATACTATCTTTTTCAAAGGCTTCATGAATTAACTCAGAACAATAATATTTGTTATTATCTTCTATAAAGAAATCATCATAATTAATGCCTATTTTAGAGTTTAAGAATATAACTGCATCAGTAATTGAATATTGATATCTTTTTTTTAGTCTTGCAACAATCACTTTAGGTTTTTTATCACTATCTACCGATCTATTTAAAAAACTATCTAATCTTGTAGTTGTAACTTTATTTGGGATTGCTTCAAGAACTCTTATGTTATCCTCATAAATGTAATCGGAATTAATACAATTTGGATCTCCAAGTTCTACAATTATTCCAATGTGAGAGAAATTATAATTGTTATGACCAGGAGTTACCATTTCAATTGCATCACACAAGGGGGAGGAGTCTAAATCTTGAAATAGAATATCACCAATTTGTAATTGGAATTCGTTATTATCAGCATTATTACAGCTTAAAAAACAAATAAAAAAGATGACTAATAGTTGTCTCATAATTTCAAAAATAAAAAAAGAGGATAGATATCCTCTTTTAAAAAGTTAATATTAGCTACATGCTAGTCAGCTAAAACAATTATCTTGTTTTTTTGCATTTCAATAACACCACCATTGATACTAAAATTTTGTTTTTTATTTTCAGTGTCTGTAATATATATATCACCTTTAGAAAGGGTAGAGATGATAGGGGCGTGGTTATTTAAAATCTCAAATTCACCATTAGTTCCAGGAAGTTTTATAGATTTTACTTCTCCTTGAAAAAGTAGTTTTTCTGGAGTTAAAATGTCAAGTAGCATATAAAATTATTTTGTGTCAGCAATCATTTTTTCTCCTTTCTCAATTGCTTCTTCTATAGAACCAACTAAGTTAAATGCAGCTTCAGGATATTTGTCAACTTCCCCATTCATAATCATATTGAATCCTTTAATAGTATCTTGAATATCTACTAATACTCCTTTTAGTCCAGTAAATTGTTCAGCAACATGAAAAGGTTGTGATAAGAATCTTTGTACTCTTCTAGCTCTATGTACAGCTAATTTATCTTCTTCTGAGAGTTCATCCATTCCTAAGATAGCAATTATATCTTGAAGTTCTTTATAGCGTTGTAATAACTCTTTTACATCTTGAGCGCATTTGTAGTGTTCTTCTCCTACAACTTCAGCTGTTAAGATTCTTGAGGTAGAATCAAGCGGGTCAACAGCAGGATAAATTCCAAGTTCTGCAATTTTTCTTGACAGTACTGTTGTTGCGTCTAAGTGTGCAAATGTAGTAGCTGGAGCTGGGTCTGTTAAATCATCTGCAGGGACATATACGGCCTGAACAGAAGTAATAGATCCATTTTTTGTGGAAGTAATTCTCTCTTGCATAGTACCCATTTCAGTAGCAAGAGTTGGTTGGTAACCTACAGCAGATGGCATTCTTCCTAAAAGAGCAGAAACTTCAGAACCAGCTTGAGTAAATCTAAAAATATTATCCACAAAGAAAAGTACATCTTTTCCTTTTCCATCACCTTCACCATCTCTAAAATACTCAGCAATTGTAAGACCTGAAAGAGCTACTCTTGCTCTAGCTCCTGGAGGCTCATTCATTTGTCCAAATACAAATGTTGCTTTTGAGCCAAGTAGTTTTTCTCTATCTACTTTTGATAAATCCCAACCGCCTTCTTCCATGTTGTGATTGAAGTCTTCACCATAATTGATAATTCCAGACTCAAGCATTTCTCTTAATAAATCATTTCCTTCTCTTGTTCTTTCTCCAACTCCAGCAAATACCGATAGTCCACCATGACCTTTGGCAATGTTATTGATTAGTTCCTGGATAAGTACAGTCTTACCTACTCCAGCCCCTCCAAATAAACCAATTTTCCCACCTTTTGCATAAGGTTCAATTAAGTCAATAACTTTTATACCGGTAAATAATACTTCAGTTGCTGTAGAAAGATCTTCGAATTTTGGAGCATCTCTGTGTATAGGCAGACCATCGTTTTTTGATAGGTTTTCCATTCCATCAATTGCATCGCCAATAACATTAAAAACTCTTCCTTTAATTTTTTCTCCTGCGGGCATCATTATCGGTGCTCCAGTAGCTAAAACATCTACTCCTCTGCTGATTCCATCTGTAGTTTCCATTGCAATAGCTCTAACAGTATCTTCTCCAATATGCTGTTGGCATTCTAAAACCAATTTTGACCCATTTGATCTAGTAATTTCGAGTGAATCATAAATATTTGGCAACTCATTTTCATTGTTATCAAAAACAACATCAACTACAGGGCCGATAATTTGTGATACTTTTCCAGTATTGTTTGACATGTCTAAATTTTTTGTATTTTCTTATTAGTTTTGCCTGCAAACTTAGTGTTTTTAATTTGTTTGATTTATAAGATTTACTAATTAAATTTATTATTAATTTTGAACACTTTTTTAACATTAAAAATTGATTATTGAAAATCTTTGACTGCTTAGATAATTTTAAGTCTGATCTTAAAACCATTGTTACAATTGGAACTTTTGACGGTGTGCATATTGGTCATCAATACATCATAAATTATTTAAATAAAATTGCTAAAAGAGAACAAGGAGAAAGTGTTTTATTGACTTTTTCTCCCCACCCAAGGTTTGTTGTTAATAGAGAACATTCTCACTTAAAATTAATAGATACTTTGGATGAAAAAAAAGAGAAACTTGAAAAATTAGGACTACAAAACTTTGTTGTTCAAAAATTTACCAAAGAATTTTCTAGAACTAAATATGTAAATTTTGTTAGAGATGTACTAGTAAAAAAATTAAATGTTGATCATTTGGTAATCGGTTACGACCATCAATTTGGTAGAAACAGAGAGGGTTCTATAAAAGAGCTTCAAGAATTATCTGAGTTATATAATTTTAAAGTTGAAGAAATACCACCACAAAAGAAAGAAGAAGTGTCAATTAGCTCAACTAAAATCAGAAACTTAGTTCTAGAGGGAGATGTTGAAACAGCTAATAAATTTTTGGCTAATAATTTTATAATAAGTGGAACAGTTATTGATGGCGATAAAATTGGAAGGACAATTAATTATCCAACCGCAAATATATCTTTTGACAAAGACAAGCTCATTCCAAAAACGGGTGTATACGCTGTAAATATTAATATTTTCAATAAAAAGTTTGATGGCATGCTTAATATTGGTGTTGCCCAGAAAAAAATTGAGGTTCATATTTTTGATTTTTCAAAAAATATTTATGGATTAGACATTAAAATAGAATTTAAGAAATTAATAAGAGAGAATATTAAATTTGAAAATATTATACAACTAAAAAATCAGCTTATTGTGGATGAAAAAAATTGTAGAGAATTTTTGTTTAGCTTAAACTAGTTCGTATTTCATTGCTTTAATAGCAATACCAATACTATTTTTAACATTAAGTTTTAACATTATGTTTTTTCTATGTGTTTCTACAGTTCTTTTGCTAATTTGAAGAATTTCACCAATTTCAGAATTAGATTTTTCTTTTAAAATTTGGTTAATGATTTCTTTCTCTCTTTTAGTTAATTTATATTTTAGAGATATACTATCATCTAATGATTTAGTGATTAATAATGGTTGGAGGTTGAGACATGAATCAATATTTGAATAAGAGCATTTAATAGCTTCTTCAATTTGCTCAATAGAACAATTTTTATTCAGATAACAGTTGGCACCGTTTTTTATTGCTGCTTTAATAATATTTCTTTCATTGTACATGCTGACCATAATTATCTTAATGTCATTTTGTGATTGTTTAATTTTCTTGATTAATTCAATACCATCAATTTCTGGCATGTTTATATCGCAAAAAACAATATCTA
>CALJFR010000022.1 GCA_938073745.1 uncultured Flavobacteriales bacterium | reverse complement strand
GAACTTATAAAAGAAGATATCCTTCCTAAGTAATCTCCAAATTGATTATAAAAAGTTACAGTGTTGCAGATTGCAACCTGTGACTTTATTACCTGCTTCTCATCCCATTTCGCAATCTCTCTAACCTCTCCCAAAGGATTAATAAATCCAGAAATACCCGTATTAGCACTTCTAACTACAGCTCTTTTTTGTTCAATAGCTCTTAGTTTGGAATAACTAAAATGTTGTTTATGGCCTGCGGTATTTCCCCACCAACCATCATTAGTGATTATACTAATAACATCAATATTTTTACCTGTATTCATATCACCATATATAGATTCATAGCATATTAATGGAAGAATTTTTTTATCCATTACTTCAAATTTTTCTATACTATTCTCGCTACCTAAAGAACCACTCACTCCACCAAGATCAACAGATAGAGCTGAAAAATTATTTAATAAATATGGGAAAGGTATTTTCTCTGCCCCAGGAACAAGCTTCGTTTTATGGTATATAGAAACCTTTTGTTTATTTGAAATAAAAATTGCGGAATTATATACATCGTACCACAATTCTTCTTTTCGAAATTGGCGAGCAGTTGATGTTTTCTTTTCATCCTCCTTGAACAATTTAAATGTAGTTGCTCCAACAAGAATATTTAATTTTGGAAATTCTTCTTGTAAATTTTTAAATGCTTCAATACTCTCAGTATAGTCAACTTTAGATTCCCAAATACTTTCTTGCAATGCAGTTTCAGGACCAACTAAAAGCTCTGTATTAGAATCAATTTTTGTACGAGCAAGTCTTATGAATTCAGTTAACTGATCTTTATAACTAAGTTGAAATTTTTCATAATAGGGATCAATATTTGGCTGAACAATAACAACATTAAGATAATCTTCAACATCAATAGATTTATTTTGCAAAATATTAAATGACAAAAATATTGGCAATATTATAGCCAGTAATAAATACACACAACTTTTAATTTTTTTTGTATTGCACAATAGTTCATAAAGCAAAATATTTACAAAAAGAATCCATAATGTACCTCCAAGAACTCCAGTATATTCATACCAATTAATCAGAAATAAAGCCTCAGAAAAACAATTACCAAGAGTTAACCAAGGCCATGAAAGATCCCAGTTTAAATGAAGATACTCAAAAGAAATCCAAAAAACAATTAACGAAAGATATCCAATTCTTTTTCCTAATTTTTGCTTTGAAATATAAAAAAGTAACATTATCAAAGCCATAAATAGGGAATTCAAAAAAAAGGCAGCAACTGATCCAAATGGACTTGCAAAATAAACCCAATAAGTAGTTATTATGTTAAAAATAAAGAAAGCTAAATAAGAAAAAAAGAAAAACCTCAATCGCGACTTTTTATTTGATTCCTTCAAATCTTTTTGAATAAATAATAAGGGAACAAATGAAAAAAAGATTAAGTAGGTAAAACCATCTACTGGCCATGCAAAGCTTAAGAGTAATCCAGATAAAATAGCGAGCAAATAGTTTTTCATAGCGATTACAAATATTATCATATTTTTGCTTATATGAATGCAATAATTAGAAATATCCCCAATTATATAACTATCGCTAATCTATTTTGTGGAGTACTTTCAATTATCTCAACATTTAGCAATCAATTAAGTCTAGCTGCGTTTTTTATTTTTCTAGGAATTTTTCTAGATTTTTTTGACGGATTCTTTGCAAGACTTTTAAAAATTGAAAACGAATTTGGATTACAACTAGACAGCTTGGCTGATTTAGTAACATCAGGACTTGCTCCTTCTTTCATCTTATTTAAACTTTTAAACGCTAATAATACAACTCAATTATTTGGTGAATTTTCATTTGAGACTCCATTCTCTAGCATCTCTTTAATTGCTTTTTTAATACCAATATTTGCTGCTTTGAGATTAGCAAATTTTAATATTGACAAAAACCAAAAGGATTCATTTATTGGACTTCCAACTCCCATGACTGCAATTTTTATCGCCTCAATTCCACTTATTAAATCAGAATTTTTCAACTCTATTTATAGTAATACATCTACTTTGTGTATTATTTCAGTTTTTCTTTCAATATTAATGATAAGTAAATTAAACTTATTTTCAATAAAAGTAAATTTTCAAGAAAACATATCCAGCCAACTAAATATGATGAGACTATTTATGTTAATATCTTCATTAATATTATTGTTCTTTTTTAATTTGGCTGCAATACCTTTTATTGTAGTTTTGTACATAATATTATCAATAATAAATAATCTATTATGAGATTTAAAGCAGAAATAGACATAATGCCACTAAAATCACTTCTTGATCCTCAAGGTAAAGCAGTAAGTGCAAGTATGAAAAACGTTCAACTTTCAGAGATTACCAATGTTCGAATAGGTAAACATATTACTTTAGAAATAGATGCTGAAAATGCGGATTTAGCTAGGCAAAAAGTTGAAAATGCTTGTCAAAAAATGCTTTGTAACCAAATAATGGAATCCTACACATTTGAATTGTCCGAATTTTAGAACTATTTTCTCAACTCAAAATTTTTTCCTAAATATAATTTCCTAACTTTTTCATCTGAAGCTAAATCTTCAGAAGACCCTTGCTTTAAAACAGATCCTTCAAAAAGTAAATAAGCTCTGTCTGTAATAGATAAAGTTTCATGTACATTATGATCAGTAATTAAAACTCCAATATTTTTTTTCACTAATTTTTGTACAATATTTTGAATATCCTCAACAGCAATGGGATCAACTCCAGCAAATGGTTCATCTAACAAAATAAACTTTGGTTCGGTTGCTAAGGCTCTAGCAATTTCTGTTCTTCTTCTTTCTCCTCCGGAAAGTAAATTTCCTATATTTTTTCTAACCTTAACTAATCCAAACTCTTCTAAAAGCTGCTCACACTTTTTATCTTGCTGGTCTTTTGTTAATTTAGTCATTTCAAGAACTGATTTTATATTATCTTCAACGCTCATACTTCTAAAAACAGATGCTTCCTGAGGTAAATATCCAATCCCCATTTGAGCGCGTTTATACATTGGCTGTGAAGTAATATTTATGTCATTTAAAAAAACAGCTCCTTTATTTGACTTAATTAATCCAACAATTGAATAAAATGTTGTTGTCTTTCCCGCACCATTAGGACCAAGTAAACCAACAATCTCACCTTGATTTAATTCAATTGAAACCCCATTAACAACTGGTTTTTTATTATAATACTTAAAAATCTTATCAGTCCTTAAAATCATAGATTATTTCTTTTAATCACTGCTCGAGAAATTCTAATACTAATCTCATATAATATTATTAAGGGGAAAGAAACCAATATTTGAGAAGTGATATCTGGTGGTGTTATTATAGCTGACAAAATCAAAGTTACAACCATTGCATGCCTTCTGTATGTTCGCATAAACTCAGGTGTTAAAAAACCAATTTTTGTTAAGAAATAAACTAAAATCGGAAGTTCAAAAATTATACCATTAGCTAAACTAACAGTAGTTACTGTAGTCACAAATGATGTTAAACTAATTTGATTTGCAACTGTTTGACTAACCTGATAAGAGCCTAAGAAATTTATAGATAATGGTGCAATTACATAATATCCAAATAAAACTCCTGTTAAAAACAAAAATGAACTAAAAAAAACAACTCCTCTTGTCACTTTAGTTTCACTATCTTTTAGAGCAGGAACTATAAACCTCCATATTTCCCAAAAAACATATGGGAAAGACAAAATAAAACCAGCGTATAATGAAGTCATTAGATGAGTAGAAAATTGACCAGACATAGTAATATTCATTAAAGAAAATGGAGATTCTTTAATGCACAAAGCATCACCCATCCCTAAGGATTGTGAGATGTTACACAAGAATTTATATGTAAAAAAATCAGGATCTTTAGGAGCTAATAAAACAGTATCAAAAATAAAGTCTTTGCAAATAAATGCTAAAATTGACAGTGAGATAATAGCAATACCTGAACGAATTAGATGCCATCTCAATACTTCAAGATGATCAAGAAAAGACATGTCTAAATCTTTGTTGCTCATTGAACTATACCTTCTTTTATAATATCATGTAAATGAATAATCCCTCTATACGTATCATTTTCTACAACAATCAATTGAGTAATATTATGAGATTTCATTACTTTAAATGCATCATAAACAAGAGATTGACTATCAATTTTCTTAGGACTTTGTGTCATTATTTCTTTTGCTTTTAAATTTGAAAACTCATTATTGTTTTCAAAACACCTTCTCAAATCACCATCAGTTATCATTCCGACAATATCTTTTTTATCATTACAAACTACTGTAGCACCAAGTCTATTTTCTGAAATTTCTATAATAATATCTTTTAACTCATCATTTTCAAAAACTAGAGGAATCTTATTATTTATAATATTCTCAACTTTCATAGACAGTTTTTTACCTAATATTCCTCCTGGATGAAAACGAGCAAAGTCCTCTTTGCTAAAGCCTCTATACTCTAAAAGACAAATAGCTAATGCATCACCTAAAACAAGCTGAGCAGTAGTTGAAGAAGTAGGAGCTAAATCATGCGGACAAGCCTCTTCAATTACTGAGGCGTTAATATTAATATCACTATGCTTTACAAGAAAAGATGATGGATTACCACATATTGATATGATCTTATTTCCTAAAATTTTTAGATTTGAAGTCAGTAATTTAATTTCTTCAGTATTACCGCTCTTTGAAAGACATATTACAATATCATTCTTTTGAACATTACCTAAATCACCATGTATTGCATCAGCGGCATGCAAAAAAACAGATGGTTGTCCTGTAGAATTAAATGTTGCAACAAGTTTACTAGAAATATTAGCACTCTTTCCAACTCCAGCAACAATTAGCCTTCCTTTTGATTCTGAAATTAATTTAACTGCTTGAACAAAATCATCATCAATACTGTTAATTAAATTTTGAATAGATCTATATTCAATATTTATTACATTTTCAGCAATTTTTTTAATTTCAATTGATGATTTCATAGTAAATTAATAGTATATTCGTTTAGTAAATAACGCAACCTAAACAAAAGTATAACTTTTAGATGGATATTAAAACAAGTAAGAGTATTAATACAGACATCTTACATGAAAATCTAAAGAAAGTTTTTGGATTCAATAATTTTCGAGGAAAACAAGAAGAAATTATCTTAAACCTTCTTGCAGGAAATGACTCAATGGTAATTATGCCAACTGGCGGAGGAAAATCTATGTGTTATCAGCTGCCTGCCTTACTTTCAGAAGGGGTAGCAATTGTTATTTCCCCATTAATTGCCTTAATGAAAAATCAAGTAGATGCTTTAAGAGGATTTAGTGATAATGACAGCATTGCCCATGTGCTAAATTCTTCTCTATCAAAAACTCAAGCGACACAAGTAAAAGAAGATATAACTAATGGAAAAACTAAATTACTTTATGTGGCACCCGAATCACTTATCAAAGAGGAAAATATTGCCTTTTTTAATAAAAATAAAATCTCATTTTTTGCTATTGATGAAGCCCATTGCATTTCAGAGTGGGGACATGATTTTCGTCCAGAATATAGAAAGTTAAGACAAATAATCAATAATATCGCTACTGCACCTGTTATTGCTCTAACAGCAACAGCTACACCGAAAGTTAGATTAGATATCATGAAGAATTTAAGAATTGAAAATGCAAAACTATATTTAGATTCTTTCAATAGAAAAAATTTGTTTTATGAGATACGCCCTAAACAAGATATTGTCAAGCAGCTTATAACATATGTTAATCAAAGAAAAGGAGAATCAGGAATTGTTTATTGTCTTAGCCGAAAAAAAGTAGAAGAAATTGCTGAAGTTTTACAAATTAATGGTATTAAAGCTCTTCCATATCATGCTGGATTAGAAACAAAAAAACGTGTTGCACACCAGGATGCATTCTTAATGGAAGATTGCGATGTTATTGTAGCAACAATTGCTTTTGGAATGGGTATTGACAAGCCAGATATAAGATTCGTAATACATCATGACATCCCAAAAAGCTTAGAAGGATATTATCAAGAAACTGGAAGAGCCGGTAGAGATGGAGGAAAAGGAGATCTTATTACATTTTACGATTATAAAGATATTGAAAAACTAGAAAAGTTTCTTCAAGGAAAACCAATTGCTGAGCAAGAAATTGGTAGGCTATTAATTATGGAAACAATAGCCTTTTCAGAAACATCCATGTGTAGAAGAAAATATATTCTTCATTATTTCGGAGAGGAATTTGCTTCTTCTGATTGTAATCAAATGTGTGATAATTGTAAAAACCCTAAACCTACTTCTGAAGGAAAAATAGAAGTAAAAAAATTATTAGAAGTAATTGTTGAATGCAAACAAAGGTTTAAACCAAAGGAAATTGCAAAGATTATGATTGGTGAAAGCAATAGCCTAATCAAACAACACATGTCTCAGATAAGTCATGTTTTTGGATCTGGAAAAGAAAAAAGTATTCAGTTCTGGCACTCTATTATAAGACAAGTATATGTGAAACAATTAATTACTAAAGAAATTGAATCATATGGCGTTTTAAAAATAAGAGATAAGGGAATTGACTTTATAAAGAGCCCTAAAAGTTTTATGATTACTGAAGATCATGATTATAATGAACTAAATGATCAAAAGATAATAACAAATCAAAAAGGACAGGCACTAGATAACAAACTTTATGCTATTTTAAAAGATCTTAGAAAACAGCAAGCTAAAGCAATTGGATTGCCTCCATCCATTCTATTTATGGAACCCTCATTAATAGATATGGCTAATCAGTATCCAATAACATTTGAGGAATTAGCTCAAATACAAGGAGTTGGAGTAAGTAAGGCAAAAAAATATGGCCAAGAATTCATTGAAGTGATAAAAGAATATGTTGAAGAAAATGAAATAGAAAGAGCAGTAGATATTGTAGTTAGAACTGTTGCAAACAAAAAAAACAATAAAATATATATTATTCAATCTCTAGATAAAAAAATGAATCTTGATGATATCGCTAGAGGAAAAACGCTTACTATTGATGAACTTTTATCAGAGATTGAAAACATTGTTGAATCAGGAACAAAAATCAATCTTTCCCATATTATTGATGAAATGATGGATGAAGAGGAGCTAAATGAAATACACGATTTCTTTAAAACAACTGAAAATTTTTCTTTTGACGAAGCAAGACAAGAATTTGATGAAGATGAATTTAATGACGATGAAATTAGAATTTTAAGAATTGATTTTATCTCTAAAGTAGGTAACTAATGAATACATTAATTATTTCTAGCTCGCTTGCAAAAAGCTCTAAGTCATTTATTCTTTGTCAAGAAGTTCACAAGAGACTTCAAAAATTAAATGTGAAAAGTGAAATTATTGATGTCAGAAATTTTCAGCTAAATCCATATCATTCAATCCAATCTGAAGAATTAGTACATTTAGAAAATAAAATTTCTCAGGCAGACAACCTAATCATTGCAATGGGTGTGCACAATTACTCAATAAACGATTCTCTCAAAATAATTTTAGACAATTGTTTCAAAAATGTTGAAGGAAAGTTTTTTGGAATTCTTTGCGCTGCAGGAGGGGACAAAAGCTATCTCTCAACAATGCATCTTACTCAAATATGTATGAATGAATGGAAAATGATTCAACTTCCTAGAACCGTTTATGCCTCCTATAAAGATTTTAATAATAATACTTTAAAATCAAAAGAAGTAAAAGATTGGATGATGCTCTTCTGCAATGAATTCGCTAGCATTGGAAAAAAACTCATGAGCTAATAGCTAAATAAGCAATCATACCCATACCAATTTTTAAGGATTCTTCATCGATATCAAATCTAGAGGTATGCAATCCGTGAACAATACCTTTTTTCCTGTTTCCTGTTCCTAGCCGATAAAAACAAGATGGAACAGCATTAGCAAAGTATGAAAAATCTTCGGCAGTCATTCTAATGGGCAAGTCTATTACATTTTCTTCCCCAAGATATTCTCTAGCAGAAGATATTTGTTTTTTAGTAAATTCTTCATCATTGTATAATGCTGGATAGCCATGTTTAATATCTAGTTCGATCTTAACATTATATTCCTTTTCAACATCTCTCACAATACTTTTCATATCTATATGTGATTGTTTTCTATATTCTTCTGAAAGAGCTCTAAATGTTCCCATTAATTTAACTTGATCAGGAATAACATTTGTAGATCCATCTGCTTGAAAATAACCAATAGCAAAAATTGAATCCTTATGACTTGTAAAAAACTCTGTTAACCTTAAGATTAGATTAGATGATGCTAATATTGGATTATTATATTGGGAAGGAATTGCAGCATGACCTCCAATACCTTTTATATTAATGTAAAGTTCATCTGTTGAAGCCATGTAGATACCTGATCTAAATCCAACCTTTCCTACTTCTAAGTCTGGAAGAACATGCTGGGCAATTACATTGGTAACATTTGGATTTTCTAAAACTCCTTCTGCTATCATTTGTTTTGCTCCACCAGGCAATCTTTCCTCAGCAGGTTGGAAAATAAACTTAATAGTACCATTCCATAAATCTCTAGAGGAGTGTAATATTTTCAAGGCACCTAAAAGGCAAGCTGTATGAGCATCATGGCCACAAGCATGCATAACACCTTCATTTTTTGAACAATACTCAACTCTATTTTTTTCATTAATTGGTAAGGCATCAAAATCTGCTCTTAACGCTAAACTTTTTAAATTAGGATTTTTTCCCTCCAAAACAACTAAAATTCCTGTCTCAACATAACCATCAATAAAATTAATACCCCACAAATTCAATATATCTTTTATGTATTTAGAAGTTTCAAATTCTTGAAATGAAAGTTCAGGATACATGTGTAGATGACGTCTAATATCCAAGATCTCGCCAAAATAACTCTCACTTAAATCCTTTATCTTTTTAATCATTTACCAAAAATGAATTTAATTGCAAAAACTAATAAAACAATACCAAAAAATTTTTTTAAAATTTGTGGATTCATTGAAATTGCAAATTTTGAACCTACATATCCACCAATAAGAAAAGCAAATGCTATTACAATGGCATATTCCCACTTTACAAAACCTGATTTATAATAATTTATAGCTGCTAATATTCCTATTGGTGGCAGCATTACCGCAATGGAAGTTCCTTGTGCTTCTTGTTGTGAAAAACCTAAAAGCAATAATAAAGGAATAATAACTATAGCTCCTCCAACACCAACAACTCCACTAAGCATACCAGCCAAAAGACCAATTAAAAGTAGAAAAAGAATTGTAATAAAACTCATACAACTAATTTTACACAAATATAAAGAACTTATATCTTTGCATAATATTATAACCATGAAGATCAAAACATTTACATTTAATCAATTTCAAGAAAATACTTTTGTTATTTCTGACATTACAAGCGATTGTATTATTATAGATCCTGGATGCTATCTGCAAGAAGAAAAAAATGAATTAGAAAATTATATTACAGAAAATAAATTAAAACCTATATATTTAATTAATACACATTGTCATATTGATCATATTTTAGGAAATAATTTTATTTCTAAAAGATGGGGATTAGATCTTATGGCAAATAAAAAAGATTTAGATCTTCTTAAGAATTCACAAGAAATTGCAAAAATGTATGGCTTTGTTAACTTTGAGCCATCTCCTCTTCCAAAAAAATTTTTAGATGAAGGAGATATTATTAAGTTTGGAAACTCTGAACTTAATACTTTATTTACCCCAGGTCATGCTCCTGGACATATTAGTTTATATTCAAAAAAATATGATTTCGTTTTATCTGGTGATGTTTTATTTAAGCATAGTATTGGTAGGACAGATCTTCCGGGTGGAAATTTCAATGTCTTAATTAATAGTATTAGAAACAAACTATTTACACTAGATAACGAAACTATTGTTTACTGCGGACATGGCCCAAGCACAACAATTGGAGAAGAAAAAAAACATAATCCTTTTTTAACATAAATTAAAATTCCTTTTCAATTTCCATGATTGTCCTAAAAGTTGGAGCAGTACTAGAGTATTTTAAATTATACTCATTTCTCAAATTAGTTGCAAATAAGGTTTCATACTTCTGTAGATCAGCTAAAGATTTTGATTTATATGCAATTGCATAAGTAGACCCAGAGTCTGAATTAGAAATAATTCTATTGATAGTAGCTGAAATAAATAGCTTTGTTTCCAAAACCTTTGGAATATGCTCCTCTTTCATCCATAAAAGCCAGTCTTCAACTATTTCTGAATCAACATTTGCTGTAATATTATATATAATCATTTTTCTTCATTTATTTCGTCACCTCTCAAAAAGCGAAATCTATTTCGAGCTTCTGAGGCATAAATACTACCCTCATGATCTAAAATAATCTTTTGATAATAATCCATAGCCTTAGCATTATCATTATATTTATTCTCATAAATTTTAGCAATGCTATATAATGCGTCATCTATCAAAATCTCATAAGAAAAATCATTAATAATTTTCTCTAACATCTTAACAGATGATTCAGTATCATTCTTAGCTGAAAAAATTTTATATTTTCTAAAAAAAATCTCGTCAGATAAGTCATGTCCATTAAACAATGTTAAAATAGAATCGAACGTGAGAATAGCCTCATCATATTTTTGCTGAAAGAATAGTAGATCTGCTCTAGCAAACTGCATCATTGGCTGATCAATTGTATCAAGATTATAATTGTCTGAAATTAACAAAGATAAATCCATTGCATCATTGGAAATTAATTTAGAAGTAGATGCTTTCAAAACATCTAATTGTGCTTGAGCCCAAGTAAAGTCCCCTTTATAATATGCTATTTTTGCTCTTTTAAACTTTGCAGTATGGCCAATAGGATTTTCTTTAAAATCTTTTTCTACTTGAGAATAAAATAAAAGAGCATCCCAAATATTTCCAGATAACAACATAATATCAGCATATTGTATTTTACACTCCGCTATCTCAGTAGGATCTGCATTTGTGATTTTCATTGCATCTTCAAGAATAATTTTAGCATCCTCTAAATTTTTCATATAAAACGCTTTAAAATGTGCATAATTTGAAAGCAACAAAATACTGTAACTATTTTTCCCAACTTCATTAATAACTGAATTATATTTTGAATTAATTGATTCTAAATCTTCATTTTTATTATTTAAAATTTTAGTTTCTGCGTAAAGTTTATTTATATATGAAGTTATATATAGCTCAGAATTAAAACCCTTAGAAATAATATAATCTAAACCTTCAATAGCAAGTTTAAATTTTTCTAGGTCAAGCAACTTTTCTGTAATCTCAAATATCTTTGATAAGGAGTTTTGATTTCTTCTGTCTAGTGAAATTACTTGCTGCAGCGCAAGTTTATACTGTTGATTTTGCATAAAAAGCCAAATGAGCATTTCATTAAAATCATAACGATCAGGATACTTTTTGATAATATTTAGAAGAGACCTTTTAACAAGATTAGTATTATTAAAATCTTTTATTCCATTATTGTCCAGAAATCTTTGAATATTAGAAAACACAACTTTTTTTTGATTTGGATTATTTAATAAAAAATCTAAATATTGATTAACCATCATTTCATTCTCACCTAATAGTCCATATAATTGAGCTCTTTGAAGATCGTAGGAAAACAAATCATTAATCTTAGAAGATTTTTCATAAACTTCTAACGCAATATCATACATTTCAAATGACAAAAAACGATTTGCTAATTGTATAGTTTGAGAATTTCTCCCATCTAATTTCCCATATAATTTTTTTAGATTGAAAATAAACTTATCTAACTTTTCTTGCTTTTTTAATGAAACAATCATATCAACCAAGTAATTTAATCTTTGTGGATTTTTAGAATATAATCTCTTGGCTAACTTTTCTGCAGTGGAAAAATTATTAGTATTTATTAGAGATATAAAATATGGGCTATATATATTTACTGATAAATTACTTTTATTTAACTCTTCATATATGACAATAGCCTTATCATACTCTCCATTAATAAAATATTGGTAAGCTATTTTTTGATTATTATTTTGAGCAAATGAAGAAAGTGTAAATAGTAATAATATTATAACTCTCATGAATTAAATAATATCAAATCCTGTATAAGCTTGTAATACTTTTGGAATTTTAATACCATCACTTGTTTGATTATTTTCAATTAGTGCTGCAAAAATTCTTGGCAAAGCTAATGCACTTCCATTTAAGGTATGACATAGCTGAGACTTACCTTCATTGTTCTTAAATCTTAATTTTAATCTATTTGCTTGAAAAGATTCAAAATTTGAAACAGAACTTACTTCTAACCACCTTTTTTGTCCAGCTGAATAAACTTCAAAATCATAGGTTAAAGAAGATGTGAAGCTTAAATCTCCTCCACACAATCTTAGAATCCTATAAGGAAGTTCAAGTTGATTTAAAATAGAAGCTACATGTTTGACCATCTTATCTAAAGTGGAATATGAATTATCTGGATGTTCAATTTGCACAATTTCAACTTTGTCAAATTGATGTAATCTATTTAATCCTCTAACATCTTTTCCATAAGAACCCGCCTCTCTTCTAAAGCACGGAGTATATGCCGTACATTTAATTGGAAAGTCTTTTACAATAGCATCTCTAAAGAAATTGGTTACAGGAACTTCTGCTGTTGGAATTAAATATAAATCATCTTCTGTAACATGATACATCTGATCTTCCTTGTCAGGAAGTGCCCCTGTCCCAAACATAGATTCAGCGTTTACAACAGATGGTGGTAGATATTCTTCATATCCTGCATTAATATTCTGATCTAAAAAAAAGGAAATCAATGCTCTTTGTAATTTAGCTCCTTTTCCTTTAAAAACAGGAAAACCAGCACCTGTAATTTTGTTACCAAGATTAAAATCAATTAAATCATATAATTCTGTAAGTTCCCAATGAGGTTTGGAATTATCTTGAAGCTTAGGCATTTCACCGACCTCTTCAATAATTTCATTATCATTTTCAGAATTACCTTTAGGAACACTTTTATGTGGTATATTAGGAATTAGCAATAAAATTTCTCTAATTTCTTCTTGGATTTCTTTTTGAATTGCAGATAATTTTTTAGACTCCTCTTTCAATTCTACAGAAGATTGCTTAAGTGAATTAGCTTTATCTATGTTGCCTTGCTTGTAAAAAACACCTATTTCTTTTGCAATTTGATTAAGCTTTGATAAAATGTCGTCAGATTTTTGCTGATTTAGTTTTCTAGAGTTATCTTTTTCAATCACTGAATCAATCAAATCTAAAGCATTAAAATTTTTAATTTTTAATAATTCAACAATCTCTTTTTTTTGCTCTCTTAAATTTGAAATATTTAACATCTATTAAAGTGTTTAAAACAAAATTAAAAAAAAAAACCCTTGATTGCTCAAGAGTTTTCTTTTTATACAATCTGTTTTTGATTATGCTTCTACTGAAACATAGGATTTATTATTTCTTTTTTTTGTGAATTTTACGGTACCGTCAGTTAGAGCAAATAGAGTATGATCTTTACCCATACCAACATTATCACCTGGGTTATGAACTGTTCCTCTTTGACGAACAATAATATTACCAGCAATAACTGACTGATTACCAAAGATTTTTACACCAAGCCTATTACTTCTTGAGTCTCTTCCGTTTTTACTACTACCTGCTCCTTTTTTATGTGCCATGTTATAAAGTTTTGTCTATTATATTTATTTCTTTGCTGTTGGCTTTTTAGCTGCTGGCTTTTTAGCTGCTGGCTTTTTAGCTGCTGGCTTTTTAGCTGCTGGCTTTTTAGCTGCTTCTTTAGATTCTTTTTTTTCTTCAACTACTTTCTTTTTTGAAGTAGATGAACTAATTTTTTCTATTTCGATTTTTGTTAAATATTGTCTGTGACCATTTTTAACTTTATATCCTTTTCTTCTTTTCTTTTTAAAAACAATTACCTTGTCTCCCTTTAAGTGCTCCATTACTTTTGCTGTTACAGACATTCCTTTTACTAGAGGAGAACCAACATTCACCTTACCATTATCATCAGTAAGTAAGACCTTATCAAAAGACACTTTTGTTCCTTGTTTAACATCTAAACGATGTACAAATATTTGCTGGTCTTTTTCAACCTTAAACTGTTGTCCTGCTATTTCAACTATTGCGTACATTTTAATTTTGTTTTTAAAAATGGTCTGCAAAAGTAACAAAACAAGAAGAAATCAGCAATTTTTTTGTTTTTTTTTATTAGAAAAAGATGAATTAGATTTTAAGAAAGCAAAACGAATAAAAAAATTTAGTTTTATATTTGCAAATTGAAAATAAATCATACAAAGAAGCTTCAGAAATACTAGATATTTCAATAAAGGCAGCTGAATCTTTATTTAGTAGAGCAAAAAAAATTAGAAAAACTCTTAAAAATTGAAGATAATTGAATTTTTTATCGTCTAATTAATATAGTGTAAAAAATATGAAAATTACTGGAAAATTACTGAGGAAAGTTGATTGCATGAGATTAAATTTCCTTTTATCATTAATATCTATAATTTCATTACAAACTTCTGCTCAAAAAATTTGAACACATAAGTTATAGATGCGATTTGTATAATTTATTATTAATAAAGTTATATATTTGTGAAGAAATGATATGAAAAGCATAATATTTAAATTCTTTTTTTGTTTAATTTTTTATTTTGTTAGTGTACCTACATTGTATGCTACTCATGCCGCTGGTATGGATATATCATTCGAATGTATTGCAAGAAATTCTACTTCAGATTTTTATAAAATAACAGTTTCATTTTATAGAGATTGTAATAACACAGCTGCGCCTGGAAGTATGGATATTGATTTTACTTCATCATGTGGAAGTGGTTCTCAAACTATGCTTTTAAGTGCTGGACCAACATATATTACACCTACTTGTACTCAATCGGGAACACCTTGTTCCGGAACTTCTAGTTTAGTTGAAATTGAAGAATATAAATATGAAAAACTAATTACTCTTGATCATTGTGATGATTGGGTTTTTACTGTATGTATTCAAAATAGAAATAATGCTATTACAACAATTCTTCAACCTGGAAATGAACAACTATGTGTTCAAGCTGAACTAAACAATTTAAATTTTTGTAATAATTCTCCAACATTTACTGAATATCCAGCACCATACATTTGTGTTAATGAACCTTTCTGTTATAATAACGGTGCTTTTGATGTTGATGGCGATTCTCTAGTTTATTCTTTGGTTACTCCGCTAGGATATGATTTTGGAACAGGTACTGTTTCAAATGTTCAATTTCTTCCTGGTTACTCAGTAGCTAATCCTATTTCTGGAACTACTACTTTTGATCCAAGTTCAGGAAATTTATGTATGACAGCAAATACTACAGATATTGGAATCGTAGCAATGAAAATATCAGAATATAGAAATGGTGTTTTTGTTGGTAGTGTTATTAGAGATATTCAGATTATTATTTTACCTTGTACAACAGTCCCCCCAGTTTTAAGTGGTTTTAACGGTTTTCCTGCTAATGTTACCAATTCTACTTCACTTGATGATTCATTAAACCTTTGTGCTGATTTTGGTGATACTATTTCATTTACGATAGATGCCTCAATAGGATCTTCAAATAACAAAATTATGTCGTGGTCAGGTTTAGCTTCAACTCCTGCTGCAACTTTTGATATTGTAAACAACTTCTCTAATAATCCAACAGGTACATTTTTTTGGATTCCTCAATCTAGTGATGTAGTAAATAGTCCATTTTCTTTTAATATAACAGTACAAGATGATGCTTGTCCTATAAATAATGTATTCTCATATACTTATACCATAACATTATCATCTAACTCTACATTTATTGTAAATGCTACTGTAAATGATGAGAGCTGCTATGGATATGGTGATGGATCAATACAATTAACTGTTAATGGCACTGATAGCATTCCTCAATACGACTGGATAGGTCCTAATGGATATACAAATCCTAATGAAGATATTAATGGATTAAGATCTGGTCTTTATAATCTATTGATTACAGATATTAGTGGTTGTTATCTTCAAGATAGTTTTTTTATTACGAGTCCTAATCCTGTAACTGTTTCATTTAATGTTGATAGTATTAGTTGTAGTGGTTTTAATGATGGAGCAATAAATATTACTACTACTGGATTTTCAAGTTTCGCTGATATTTACTGGTATGCACAAACACCACCTATTTTATTTGGACAGTGGTATTTATTTTCTGGTGATGAAGATATTGATAGTCTTATGCCTGGAACGTATGCTGTTACAATTTATGATACTCTTAATGGTAATGCATGTGTTTTCTATGATACTTTAGAAATAATTGATGCAAACCCTTACAATGCATCATACAATATAAATGAAATTACTTGTAAAGATGGAAATGATGGGTTTATAGACTTAACTGTTAGTGGTAATACATCTTCTTTGGTATATAATTGGACAGGTCCAAATGGATTTTCTAGTAATACTCAAGATATCTTTCAACTTAGCTCAGGAACTTATGTAATTTCAATTACCAATCCTAACGGTTGTATCTATAATGATTCTATAGAATTAGTGAATCCTCCTGAATTATTATCGGTTTCAACTATTTCATCTTGTTATAGCTATTTATGGAACGGCATTACATATAATACATCTGGAAACTATATTTGGAGTGGGGTTAACTCTAGCGGATGTGACTCTACCGCAACATTAAATCTTAATATTTATGATTCTTCTTCAGTAGATGTATTTGTAAATACCTGTGATAATTATCTTTGGAATGGTATTAATTATGATTCAACTGGTGTTTATCTCTGGCAAGGAGTAAATATAAATGGATGTGATTCAAATGTCTATTTAAATTTAACGATTAATACTAACACTTATAATGAACTCTCTATTAACTCCTGTTCATCATACAGTTGGAATGGTATTGATTTAAATCAAACAGGTATATATTACGATACCTTATTAAATTTTACTGGATGTGATAGTATTGTTAAATTAAATCTCTTTATATCTGAATTTTCTATTTCCGCTGTTTCTCCAATTTGTGAAAATGATTCTACAACGATTTCTTTATCAATAAACTATCCTACCACAAATGATTACAGTATAATGATTAATAATTATCCATTTAATGTTGATTCCTTAGGTTTACTATATAATAGTGGAGATGCTATTAAAATTAATGTTAATAATAGTCAAGATTTTGTGCTTTTATCAGTCTCTGATAATAGCTGTACAACGAACCCTTATGATTCTGCTTATGTTTTAGTTAATGAATTACCATCTTTAAACATTTTATTAGATAATATCTGTGAAAATGTTGAGCCATTTTTATTTAATGATGCTGAGCCAATAGGTGGAGATTTTTATATTGATAATAATCTAACAGATACAATTTTCCCATCTAAACTATCCCTTGGAAATCACACATTATCTTACTCTTACACGGACTCGCTAGGTTGTAGTAATTCAATTGATAAAGTAATTCAAGTATTGGAAGCTCCTATAGCTAATATGTCTATTACTCCTATAATTGGTCAAACAGATAGTTTAATAACTTTTACTAATTTATCCTCAGGATTTGTAAACAACACATGGAGTTTAGGTGATGGTTTTTCTATTAGTGAAGAAAATTATTTTACATACTCCTATCCAGAATTTGGTCAGTATTATGTTGATTTAACCGTATTTGGAGCTAATAGCTGCTCAGATAATATTTCAAATTATGTAACAGTATATCCTACATATTCTGTATATATTCCTAACTCTTTTAGCCCTGATTTTGATCAGATTAATGAGAGTTTCGCTCCAATTGGAATTGGAATATTTAATTATGAGATTGAAATTTATAATAGATGGGGAGACCCAATTTTTAAATCTGAAAATAATCCATGGTTTGC
>CALJFR010000021.1 GCA_938073745.1 uncultured Flavobacteriales bacterium | reverse complement strand
TTCTTGGGATAATGGTATGAACGGACAAGTAATTACCGTTAGTCCAACTACAGATCAGCTTTACACTTTAACTACTGTTGATGTTAACGGATGTAGTTCTGATAATAGTGTAATGATATATGTTGATTCATGTAACACTGATATTTCTGAATTATCGTCAAGATTTTCTGTATATCCTAATCCATCATCTGGTATTGTTAATATAGAATTTAATAATTCAGATAACAATTTTAAACACATTAGTATTATAAATGTTTTAGGTGAAGAGATATTTATTTTAAATGAAATATCAAATACGGAAAATTTCAAAACATTAGATTTAGCAACTTACGCCAAAGGAGTATACTTAATAAAGATTAAGACTGATGTAGGTGAGATTAATAGAAAATTAATAATTGAATAAAACTAATTAGGGTCTTAGCTTAAAGAATTAATTTTCTCAGTTAAGATCCTAATTTTTTCTTTGGCATCCTCGAGTTTATTTTTTTCATTTTCTACTAGCTGTTTAGGTGCATTTTCAACAAATTTCTTGTTAGATAATTTATTTTCAACAATCTTTAAAAATCCAGTAGTATAATTTAAATCTTTATTAAGTTTTTCTATCTCAGCATCTTTGTCAAAATTCTCCGAAAGTGGAACAAAATATTGACTTGCTTTTACCATGAATGAAAAAGAATTTTCAACTTTATTTGATGTATAATTAATAGAAGATAGATTTCCAAGTTTTTTTATAATTGAATCAAAGTTATTTTTAGTTTTTTTATCTGAAATTACAAACAAATCTAATTCTTCTTTTTTAGCAATATTTTTTTCTTTTCTAATATTTCTAATACCACTTACAACTTCCATTGTATTGTTAAATTCATTAATTAATTGTTTGTCAATACTTTTTGCTTCTGGCCATTTAGTAATAATTATATCAGATTTTCTTTCATCAATTAAGTGCCATATTTCTTCAGAAAGAAATGGCATGAAAGGATGTAGAAGTTTAAGTATATTTTCTAGAAATAGAATAGTCTTGTTGTATGTTTCTTTATCAATTGGTTGTTGATATTCCGGCTTAATAATTTCTAGATATTGAGAGCAAAAATCATCCCAAACTAATTTATAGGTTAACATTAAAGCTTCCGAGATTCTATATTTTGAAAATGAAATATCTATTTCTTTTATAGTATGGTATAATTTATTTTCAAACCACTTAATTCCATCAATAGAGGCTTGTTCCTGATCAATATCTTTAATCTCCCATCCTTTAATGAGTCTAAAAGCATTCCAAATCTTATTTGAAAAGTTACGACCTTGTTCACATAATGATTCATCAAATGGAAGGTCATTTCCTGCTGGTGCACATAAGAGCATACCTACCCTAACTCCATCAGCACCATATTTATTCATTAATTCTATAGGATCTGGTGAGTTTCCTAATGATTTACTCATTTTTCTTCCAATTTTATCTCTAACAAGTCCAGTTAAATATACATCCTTAAAGGGTGGTTTATTTCTATATTCATATCCAGAAATAATCATTCTTGCAACCCAAAAAAATAAGATATCTGGTCCTGTAATCAAATCATTAGTAGGATAGTAGTATTGGATTTCTTTATTTTTAGGATTTCTAATTCCATCAAAAACGGATATTGGCCATAACCATGAAGAGAACCAAGTATCTAACACATCTTCGTCCTGATGTAAATCAGAAATAGTGATTTTAGGATTTTCTTTCTTAGCTAGTTCAAGAGCTAGCTCTTTGTTTTTTGCAACAACAAATTTATTTCCATCATAAAAGAAAGCAGGTATTCTTTGTCCCCACCATAATTGACGAGATACACACCAATCTTTTACATTCTCCATCCAATGACGATAAGTATTTTTAAATTTAGGAGGATGAAGTTTTATATCATCATTCATTACGTGCTCAAGGGCAGGTTTTGAAAGTTCAGTCATTTTACAAAACCATTGCATAGATAGTTTTGGTTCAATTACAGCATCCGTTCTTTCAGAAAAACCAACTTTATTAGTGTAACCTTCAGATTTTATTAAACATCCTTTTTCTTTTAATTTTTTAGCTATTTCTTTTCTAACTTCAAATCTATCTTTTCCTACATATAAAACAGCATCTTCAGATAAAGTACCGTCATTGTTTAGGATATCAATTGTCTCAAGATTATGTTTGTCTCCAATTTCGTAATCATTAATATCATGTGCTGGCGTAATTTTTAAAGCCCCAGTACCAAACTCCATATCTACATATTCATCAAAAATTATAGGAATGATTCTGTTAATTAATGGAACAATAGCTTTTTTGTTTTTTAAATGTTTGAATCTTGAATCGTTTGGATTTACACATATTGCGGTATCACCTAAAATTGTTTCTGGTCTTGTAGTTGCTATAGTGATTTTTTCATCACTATTTTCAATTTCATAGGAAATGTAATAAAGTTTTGATTCAATTTCTTTGTGAATTACCTCTTCATCAGAAACAGCAGTTTGTGCAGCAGGATCCCAGTTTACCATTCTAACTCCTCTATAAATCAATCCTTTATTGAACAGATCAATGAATACATCGATAACGGATTCATTCATATCTTCATCCATGGTAAATTTTGTTCTATCCCAATCACAAGAAGCACCAAGTTTTTTTAGTTGTTCTAGAATTATTCCGCCATGTTCATCTTTCCACTCATATGCATGTTTCATGAACTCTTTGCGAGTTAGATCTTCTTTTTTTATACCTTTTTCAGAAAGTTTGTTCAACACCTTGGCTTCAGTAGCAATTGAAGCATGATCAGTACCAGGAACCCAGCAAGCATTAAAGCCTTGCATTCTAGCTCTTCTTATCATCACATCTTGTAGAGTATTGTTTAGCATATGTCCCATATGTAAAACTCCAGTAACATTTGGTGGAGGTATTACAATTGTATATGGCTTTCTATTGTCGGGTTCAGAATGAAAATATCCTTTTTTTAACCAATGACTATACCATTTGTCTTCGACTTGATTTGCCTGATATATTTTTGGGATAATCATTAATTATTTTCTTTAGTGAAAGAGGCGAATTTACAAAATTATTGTTCTAAAAAAATAATTTGTTAATAGGAAATAATTTAGTAGTTTTGACGTTAACATTTCAATATTAAATCAAACTATTTTACGTAATGAAAAAAAATATATTATCTCTAATTCTTTTAAGTTTTTGCTTTGTGTTGAATGCACAAAATGCAGTAAATAATGTTAAACCTGTAAGTGTTGAAAAAGCTCAAGAAAATACTGTTGATGCTGGAATTGAATTCGAGTCTAAAGTTGTTGATTATGGTGTTATTGAACATAATTCAGATGGTCAGAGAGAATTTAAATTTAAAAGTTCCGGTAGTGATCCTTTAATTATAAAAAGCGCTAAAGGGAGTTGTGGATGTACTGTTCCTACTTGGAGAAAAGCTGATGGTTCTGCAACATGGCAGCCGGGTGAAGATGGTTCTATTGGAGTAAAATATGCAACAAATAGAATTGGAAAATTTACCAAAACAATAACGCTTTCAACTAATGCTGATAAGAGACCTGTTATATTAACAATCAAAGGAGAAGTAAAAGCTCCTGCTAAAGATGAAGGTGCTATGCCAGTAAAAAAGAATGACGGCTCTCCTTTAGAAAGAAAATAAAAATTATACAAATAAAATCTATTATTTCACCTCCTAATTTTGGAGGTGTTTTTTTTAAAAAATAATTATGCCAAATATTTCAAATAAGGGTTTTAACATGCCAGAATCACCAATTAGAAAATTGGTTCCTTTTGCTGAAAATGCTAAGAGAAAAGGAAAGAAAGTTTATCATTTAAATATTGGACAGCCTGATATTCAAACACCAAGTGTTGCACTGGAAGCAATTAAAAACTTTGATGATAATGTTGTGGAATATAGTCACTCAGCTGGATTTGAAAGCTATAGAAAGGGATTAGCATCATATTATCAATCTCTTGATATTGATGTTTCTTATAATGACTTAATGGTTACTACTGGAGGATCTGAAGCTTTATTATTTGCTCTAAATAGTTGTTTAGATGCAGGTGATGAGATTATTATTCCAGAACCATTTTATGCTAACTATAATGGATTTTCAATTTCTGCAGGTATTACCGTAAAACCAATTTCTACCTCTATTGATAATGGCTTTGCATTACCTCCTATTGAAGATTTTGTAAAACTGATTACGCCAAAAACAAAAGCCATCTTAATATGTAATCCTGGTAATCCCACAGGTTATTTATATTCTCATGAAGAATTAGAGTTGTTGAGAGATGTAGTTAAAAAGTATAATTTATTTCTTTTTGCTGATGAAGTTTACAGAGAGTTTTGTTATGATGGCAATTCTCATTGCTCTGTTTTGAGTCTTGATGGTTTAGAAAAACATGCTGTGGTAATTGATTCTACTTCAAAAAGATATAGTATGTGCGGAATAAGAGTTGGTTGTATAGTTTCTAAAAATCCGGAAGTAATTAATACCGCTTTAAAGTTTGCTCAAGCTAGACTTTCACCTCCTACATTTGGTCAGGTTGCAGGAGAAGCTGCATTATCAACCCCTAAATCATATTTTGAAGATGTAATTAATGAATATGTTGCTCGTCGGGACTTACTTGTTAATGGTTTAAATAAAATAGATGGTGTTATTTGTCCTAAACCTAAAGGAGCATTTTATGCTATTGCACAATTACCTGTAGACAACGCTGAGAAATTTGCTCAATGGTTGCTAGAAGAATTTGATTATCAAAATGAAACTTTAATGGTTGCTCCAGCTGCAGGATTTTACTCTACTGATGGAGAAGGAAATAATCAAGTGAGGATTGCTTATGTATTAAATCAGGACTCTCTTAAAAGAGCAATTAAGTGCTTAGAAGAAGCATTAATTCAATATCCTGGACTAAAAAGATAATGAATCTTGACTCTTTTCATTCTAATTCAAAATTAAAAAGAAAAGAAAATAAAAAATTCTTTAGAGACTTAAAGAGGATAAATTCAAAAAAATTAGATCAATCTATCCATTCTCTTCATCAAAATGAATTTAAATGTACAGATTGCCTGAAATGTGCAAATTGCTGTACAACTACAGGTCCATTATTTACAGATAAAGATATCTCAAGGATCTCAAGATTTTTAAAAATCAAACCATCTTTATTTACTGATAAATTTTTAAGAGTTGATGAAGATCAGGATTATGTTCTAAAGAAATTGCCTTGTTCTTTTCTCATGCAAGATAATAGATGTTCTATATATGATGTAAGACCTAAAGCTTGTAGAGAGTTTCCACACACAGATAGAATAAAACAAAAACAATTGCTTAGTTTAACACAAAAAAATACAGAGGTTTGTCCTGCAGTTTTTAATATTATCGAAAATTTAAAGAAAGAGCTTAAATAAGTTAATTATATAAAAGATATTTATTTCTAATATTCTTAAATTCATTCAGTTCATTTTTCCAGCTTTTTTTAATTTCTTTCGAGCTTTTGCCAGAAATAATTTGTTTTCTGAGTTTGTCTGTTCCAGCAAGTTTGTCAAAAAAACTTATGAAAAAATCTTCTTTATTTTGACTTTGATCATAGGTTTCTATTAGCCATTCTAAATTAATAGAATTTAAAATAGGTGTATTTGTTAGATCTTTACCAAAGCAAATTTTATTTTCATGTTTTGGATATTTACTTCCAGGACCACTTTTTGGAATAAATGAATAGTTGTAAAGATTTAATTTAGGATGTCCAAAATGTTGAAATGGTTTTTTAGTTCCTCTACCAATACTAATTATAGTGCCCTCAAATAAACAAAGAGAAGGGTATAGATTTACAGCTCTTTTATTTGGTAAATTAGGAGAAGGTTTGATTGGTAATTCATAAATTTTGTTTCTATTATAATTTAACATTTCTATTACTATTAAATCACATTTTTTTTCAATCCATTTTTCTCCAATAATCATTTTTGCATATTCACCAATTGTCATTGCATGCACTATGGGTATAGGATGCATCCCAACAAATGATTTGTATTTTTCCTCTAAAACAGGTCCATCTATATAGTGACCATTAGGGTTTGGTCTATCCAGAACAATTACTTTAATATTTTCCTCACTACAAGCTTCTAGTACATAATGTAGTGTTGAGATATATGTATAAAACCTTGCCCCCACATCTTGAATGTCAAAAACTATTATATCAACATCTTCTAAGTTTTTCTTCTTTGGTTTTTTGTTTTTCCCGTATAGAGAAATTATTGGAATACCTGTTTTTATATCTATTTCATTTTCAATTTTCGCACCTGCATCACCTGTGCCTCTAAAGCCATGTTCTGGAGAGAATACTGTAATGATGTTTTGATTTAAAGAAATTAAGGTATCTACAAGGTGGGTGTTATTTACCATAGATGTTTGGTTTCCAACTATTGCAATACTTTTTTCATTAGTATGTCTAATTATTTGATCAATTCTATTAGCCCCTAAAATTAGCTCTTGAGCATTAAGTCCAAAAGAACATAAGAATATTAAAATGAAGATATTTTGTTTTATTTTAGCCATCATGAATTCCTCTATCTTAATTGCAAAAAGATTATTTACTGCAAAAGAAAACAATAATAATTATACTCGTCCTATTATACGCATTGCAATCTTAGCAATTGCTATTTCTGTTGCTGTAATGATACTTTCAGTTTTTATTCTTTCTGGATTTAAAGATAATATTAGTAATAAAGTTATTGGTTTTGGATCACATATTAAAATTACAAAATTTAATAATAATCAATCTTTTGAAAATGATCCAATAGATTTTAACTTTGAGATATATGAACAAATTAAAAACTTAGATTTTGTTAGTCACGTAAGTAAATATGCTACCAAAGCAGGAATTATTAAAAATGATGATGAAATTCATGGTGTTGTTTTAAAAGGAGTGAGTGGAGATTATAATTGGGATTTTTTTAAAAATAATTTGATTTCTGGAAAGATTCCTAATATCAAACACTCAATTGAAGATATCAGTAATGATATTTTAATTTCTGAAAGTATTTCTAAGAAGTTGAACATAAAGTTAGGCGAAGATTTAGTGATATATTTTATACAAAATCCTCCAAGAGTGCGAAAATTTATAGTATCAGGAATTTACAAAACTGCTCTCTCTGATTTCGACGACATAACTGCTGTTGCTGACTTAAATCATTTAATAAAACTTAATAATTGGAATGTAAACCAAATTGGTGGTTATGAAATTGAAACTAAAAACTTTGATAATGTTAATGTCTACACTTCAAAAATAGATGAATTAATAGATTTTGATTTAAAAGCACAAAATTCTATAGAATTAAACCCTCAAATTTTTGATTGGTTAAGACTACAAGATTTTAATGTTGTGATAATTTTAATACTGATGTTGTTAGTTGGTTGTGTAAACATGATTACATCATTACTAATAATCATTTTAGAAAAAAGTAAATTTATTGGAGTATTAAAGGCAATTGGTATTTCTAACTGGAATATTAGAAAAATATTCATTTATAATTCATTATATATTCTTACAAATGG
>CALJFR010000020.1 GCA_938073745.1 uncultured Flavobacteriales bacterium | reverse complement strand
TTATTAACAAATATTTCAAAAAACCAATATCAAATGATTCCACAAGATAGGAATACAGATTTTGGTACATTTAATGAAGCATTACGACTAACTGTTTTCTTTGAAGGTCAAGAACTAGATAAATACGAGACCTACTTTGGGGCATTATCCACTAGATTTAATCCAAATACTAAGGTTCAACTTGAACTGACTGGATCTGCATTTCAAACATTTGAGCAAGAGAATTTTGATATACTAGGTGAGTATTGGTTGTATCAATTAGATAATAATCTAGGATCTGATAATTTTGGTGATGTCGCTTTTGATAGAGGTGTAGGAAAATATATTAAGCACGCAAGGAATTCACTTGATGCCCGAGTGATAAATTTTTCACATAAAGGAAATTACAACGACAAGGACATATCTTTAGTTTGGGGACTTAAATTTCAGAATGAAGATATCAATGATAGGATAAGTGAGTGGACTTTAATTGATTCTGCAGGCTTTACACTACCCCACCCCTATGATTCTATTGGGTCATCTTCTAATTCTAATCAACAAGTATTGATGAATGAAATTCTAAAAACTGATATAAACATCTCTTCTACTAGAAAATCAGGATATTTAGAATACTCTCAGGACTTAAATAATTTTTCTCTTAATGCAGGAACAAGATCTAGCTATTGGAGCTATAATGAAGAATTGCTAGTATCACCGAGAATTTCCTTAGCTTATGCTCCTAATTGGGAAAAGGATGTTGTTTTTAGATTAGCATCTGGAATATATTATCAATCTCCATTTTATAAAGAGTTAAGATATCCTGATGGACGGCTAAATAATAATATTGAATCTCAGAAGTCAACCCACTATGTTGTTGGATCAGACTATCTATTTTATAAATGGGGACGACCATTTAAATGGATAACAGAATTGTATTATAAAAAGTTAGATAATCTAATTCCTTATAAAGTAGATAATGTAAGAATACAATATTTAGCAGAAAATAACTCTAGGGGCTATGCTACTGGAGTAGATTTTAAAATTAATGGAGAATTTGTCTCTGGGGTAGAAAGCTGGGCTAGTCTTTCAATTATGCAAACTGAAGAAGATATTATCGGTGATTCTTTTATTGATGAAAATGGAAATACTGTTGAGCCTGGCTATATTCCAAGACCTACAGATCAAAGAGTAAATTTTAGTCTATTTTTTCAAGATTACATTCCTGGAAATCTAAATTATAAGATGCATTTAAATATGATTTATGGATCTGGTCTTCCTTTTGGACCTCCAAAATCTGAAAAATATGAAGATATATTAAGAATTCCAGACTATAGAAGAGTTGATATTGGTTTCTCGGCAATCTTAAAATCTGAAAATAAACGCTCTAGAGTGAATTTTATGAATGTCTTTAATTCCGCCTGGCTAAGTGTTGAAGTATTCAATCTACTGGACATCAATAATACCATTTCTTATTTATGGGTGTCAGATATTGGAGGAAGGCAGTATGCTGTACCTAATTACTTAACAAGAAGACAAGTAAATCTAAAATTAATTCTTCGCTTCTAATAAATAGATTAACTCATTTTCTTTGTTAGAGAAGTATCAAATTTTTGCTTGTAAGTAGATACATCACCAAATAATTCTCCATCTACTAATAAATTGCCTTTAGTAACAGTTCCAAGCAAGTTAAAGGATGTTTTGCTTTTTGAGAGTAAATCCTCAAACGCTTGCTTTTTACTATTATCAATGGACACAACTACTCTAGAAGGTGTCTCACCAAAGAGAAAAGCATCTTTTCTAATATTTTCAGCAGAATTAATTGAGAAACCTAAATTATTAACCATACTACTCTCTAAGAGTGTAATAAATAAACCACCATCTGAAACATCATGAGCCGAAATAATTAGATCTTCTTTAATCAAAGAAGAAACGGATTGTTGTAATTCAAATTCAACATCTAAATCAAAAAATGGAGTTGAGGATTCATTAATCTTATGATACGCAACTAGATACTCTGAGCAGCTGATATCATTTAATGAATCACCTAACAAATAAATAAGAGAACCCGAATTCTGAAATGCCAAAGTAGTTATGTGTTTCTTATCTTCAACAATTCCAAGCATTCCAATAGTAGGAGTTGGAAAAACAGGAACCTCTTTACCATCAATTGAAGATTGATTATAGAAACTTACATTCCCTCCAGTTACAGGAGTACTAAATTTACGACACGCCTTTGACATTCCTTTGATTGAGCCTACAAACTGCCAATAAACTTCTGGATTGTAAGGATTCCCAAAATTTAAACAATTAGTAATTGCAGAGGGGCTTCCTCCAGAACACACAATATTTCTTGCAGCTTCTGCTACAGCCATTGCACAACCCTCTTCAGGATTTGCATTAACCATTCTAGAATTGCAATCAACCGTCATTGCTAAGGCTTTTGAAGATTCTCTTAAATTTACAATGCCTGCATCTGTTGGAAAATTTGTAGACATATTTGCAGTACCGACCATTGAGTCGTATTGCTCATATACCCATTTTTTAGAGGCTATATTATAATTTTCAGTCAGAAAATTAGCAACAGCTATTAAATCTTCTGGCTCTTTTACATTATCCATTTTAAATTCTTGAAAACGTTTGAAATACTCAGGCTCTTTGTACTCTCTTTCATAAACAGGAGCTCCACCACCTAAAACTAAATCAGAACATGGAACATCAGCGACTAATTCATCATGCATGAAATACTGCACCCTCTCTCCTTCTGTTACAACACCTATTTCTTCACAAGAAAGATCCCACTTATCAAAAATATCATTTACAATCTGTTCTTTACCCTTTTCTACAACTACCAACATTCGCTCCTGAGATTCCGAAAGAAGTATTTCCCAATCTTTCATATTTTTTTGTCTTGTTGGAACCTTATCTAAATTAATAAGCATTCCATGATTTCCTGCTGCACTCATTTCATTTGTCGAACAGGTAATACCAGCAGCACCCATATCTTGCATTCCTACAATAGCATCTGTTTTAGACAATTCTAAAGTAGCTTCTAATAATAATTTTTCTTGAAATGGATCTCCAACTTGAACAGCTGGTAGATCTTCAGCGGAATCTTCTGTTATATCTTTTGATGCAAAAGAAGCACCATGTATACCGTCTTTTCCAGTACGTGAACCAACAATAAAAATTGGATTACCTACTCCTGATGATGTTGCGGATATCATATCCCCCTTTTTCATAATTCCTGCAGAGAAAGCATTTACAAGGGGATTGGTATTATAACAATCATCAAAAAAGACTTCACCACCAACAATAGGAATTCCAAATGCATTACCATAATCACCAATTCCTTTAGATACACCTTTAAGCAACCATTTTGTTCTATCCAATTCAATGTTTCCAAAGCGAAGAGAGTTAAGTTGTGCTATGGGTCTAGCCCCCATTGTAAAGATATCTCTATTAATTCCTCCAACACCAGTGGCAGCACCTTGATAAGGCTCAAGTGCAGATGGATGATTGTGAGATTCAATCTTAAAGCAACAAGCTAGACCATCACCAATATCAACTAGACCTGCATTTTCCTCACCAGCTTCAACAAGCATATGAGGACCATCCTTTGGTAGTTTTTTCAACCAAATAATAGAATTTTTATATGAACAATGTTCGGACCACATAACTCCGAAAATGCTTAATTCACAAAAATTAGGTGTACGCCCTAAAATCTCTTTAATTCTGTCAAACTCATCAGGTAACAGCCCCATTTCTTGAGCCTGTTCAACAGTAGAAATATTCTGATTATTATTCATAAGAAAATTTTATTTTTTAATACAACAAATATATAGTTTACGCTATAGTAATCAGTTAAACAATTACCTTTTCATAAGATGTTTTTAACAATTTATTAAAAAATATCTGGATTATAATATTCAGGAATCTTACCTTCAATATTTCTAAAAGCGTCTTCAATAAACTTCATGTCTTTTTCATAATCACTTGATGGAATTATTTGATTAAATATACCCACCTGTTTATTTTTATAGTCAAGTTTACAAAGAAGAATAGGTACATTTGCTTTTAGGGCGATATGATAGAACCCAGTTTTCCACTTGTTTACTTTAGATCTAGTTCCCTCTGGAGTAATACCTAAAATTAATTCTTCTGAACTATTAAATAAATCTACAATCTGATGTACAACATTATTTTTTTCTTTTCTATAAACTGGAACTCCTCCATTTAACTTTAATAGATAGCCAAGTATAGGATAGAAAATTTCACTCTTAATTAAGTATTTAGGACTTATACTCTGAATATACCCATAGCATCTGCCAATTAAAAAATCCCAGTTAGATGTATGTGGAGCGGCAATTACAATACATTTTTTTGGATAATTAATTGAATCTACTACTTTCCAACCATTAATTTTAAAAATTAAAAGTGAGATTATTCTAAGCATAATTAAAGTTTTTACAAAGAAACAACAATTTAAAATACTTTGATCAAAAATTGTAAATTTGCAGGAACAAAATTTATTTAAATGAATGCTAAAAAGATCACACTTATTCTAATACCTATAAATATTATACTTGCTTTTTTAGTATATAATAGTATTGATAGCGAAGTTGAATTTAACCAGCAGGCTAAAGAAAGAATTGCAGAAAATGTTCAAAAGCTTAAAGATTTAAGAACATTACAAATTGCATTCAAAAGAGAAAATGATGTTTTTGCAGATAATTTCACATCATTACTTGACTTTATTCAAAATGATTCAACAACTATAATAAAATCTGTTGGAGAAACTCCAGATTCATTAATAAATGGTCTTCAAATAACAGATGCTCAGGCATTAGAAATGGGATTAATCAGTAGAGATACTTTCTATGTATCAGCAAAAGAATCTGTTTTTAATGAAGATTACTTAAGTAGTAGAGATAATAACTATCCATTTGATATTAATCAATTATCGCTAATACCAAATACAAATACTGAATACAATATTAGTGCTGATGTAATTGAAAAGGGAAAAGTTAGTGTTCAAGTATTTGAAATATCAGCTGCATATAGAGACGTTTTCTCTGGATTAGATGCTGAAAATAAAAAATATGATTTGAATAGCTTATTAAAAGTTGGCTCAATGACTGAAGCATCGTTAAATGGAAACTGGGGAGAATAATTCCAAGCTTTTCATTAAAGAAAAAGATTTTAATGATAATAGCTTTGAAAATTATCATCTTTCCGTTGAAATAAGTCACCAAACAATTTCTTATTGCATAATTGACACACAAAAAAGGAGGTGTAAATTATTATTTTCTTCAAAATATGATGGAAATAATCTTGTAGAGTTTATAAATAGCGATAAATATCTAACGCAAGAATTTCAAACAACTTCAGTATCGATTATTAATTTTCCAAATACCTTAGTTCCAATAAGCTTATATAATGAAAATGATAAAAAAAAATTATTCTCTTTGAATCATGAACTTGATGAAGTAATTCTAGATGATAATTTAAGAAATAAAATTAAAAATTTATACTCAGTACCAGAATCATTAAATAACACTTTAAAAAACTTATTTCCAACTGCTAAGATTCGATCTCAAAGTTCAATATTAATCAACAATTTCTTAAATATTCACAACAATAAGGAATATCTGTATTTATATGTTAAAGATGATTTTGTAAATATTATTCTAACAAAAAATGGCGTTCTAACTTTTCAAAACAAATTTTCATATCAAACAAAAGAGGATTTACTTTTCTATACACTTTTTTGTATTCAAGAATTAAACTTATCAAATGAAGAAATAAAAATCGATGTATTTGGAGATATTAGCAAGGAAGAGTTTAATATTTTATATGAATACATTAGAAACATTGATTACGGTAATAAACTTAAAGATATTGAATGTAGTAGTGAATTCTATAATATTAAAACTCATTGCTTTAGTATTCTTTATCGTCAACACTTATGCGTATAATTTCAGGATTTCATAAGGGAAAAAAGATACAAGCTCCAAAAAACCTTCCAATTAGGCCAACAACAGATCGCGCAAAAGAAAGTCTTTTTAATATTTTAAAGAACAGATATATATTTGAAAACAAGAAAATATTAGATTTATTTAGTGGTAGTGGAAATATAAGTTTTGAATTCTCCTCTAGGGCAAATGTCGAAATAACTGCAGTTGATAATAATATAAATTGTATAGAGTTTATTACAAAAATCAATAAAGAACTAAATTATAATATTAATACTATTCAATCTGATTGTAGAAACTTCATTAATAACACAAATGAAAAATTTGATATAGTTTTTATGGATCCTCCATACCATTATGCAGAATATCATATATTAAGAAAACTAATCATTGAAAAAAATATAATTAATAAAAATGGATGTTTAATAATAGAACATGATAGAAATACAATTTTTGAAGATGATACTATTGATCTTAGAAAATATGGTAAGGTATACTTCAGCATTTCTCATTTATAAAAATTTATCTTTCTTTGTAAAATGAAAAAAATCGCAGTTTTTCCTGGATCATTTTCTCCATTTACTTTAGGACATAAATCAATTGTTGAAAGAACACTTCCTTTATTTGATAAGTTAATTATTGCGATTGGAATTAATTCTAATAAATCAAATAACTTCCCTACTGAAAAAAATCAAATGTGGATACAAAGTCTGTTTGCTAATGAAACTAAAATTGAGGTTTTAACATATAGTGGATTAACGGTTGATTTCTGTAAAGAAAAAAACTCAAAATATATTGTTAGAGGTGTTAGAGATGAAAAAGATTTTGAATTTGAAAAAAAAGTGGCTCAAAATAATAAAGAATTAAATAGTGAAATAGAAACACTTTTAATTACTACACTTCCAAAATACTCACATATTTCTTCGACTATTGTTCGAGATATCATGCTAAATAAAGGAGATATTTCAAAACTTATTCCAAATCACTCTGAAATTAGAAAACATTTTTCATCAGGAAATTAACTAATTTTTTGACTGCCATTCCTCTGTGACTAATTTTTCCTTTTGCTTCTTTATCCATTTCAGCAAAAGTTAGTTTAGAACCATTTGGCAAAAAGATTGGATCATAGCCGAACCCATCTTTCCCAGATTGATTAATTGTAATTTTTCCAACACAATCTCCTTTAAAAATAAATTCTTCATCATTAATAATTAGAGCAATAACAGTTATAAATCTAGCTGCTCTATTTTTTTTGTCTTTAAGTTCATACAAGACCTTATTAATATTATTTTGCGCAATACATTCAGCACCTGCGTATCTAGCTGAAAAAACTCCTGGTGCGCCGTTCAAAGCTTCAATCTCCAATCCTGTATCATCAGCAAAACAATCAAGACCATATTTAGAATGTATGTGTCTGGCCTTTAATAATGCATTGCCTTCTAAAGTAAGTTCTGTTTCATCGATTTCATCATGAAAATTAATATCTTTTAATGATTTAATAGTAATATCATGAGAAACTAAAGATTGTATTTCATTTAACTTATTTGGATTATTGGTAACAAATACTAAATCCATTATTGATGATGGTATTTTTCATTATTAATTATTGTAAAGGCTCTGTAAAGTTGTTCAACAAAAAATAATCTTACCATTTGATGAGAGAAAGTCATATTTGATAAAGATACTTTTTCATTACAGTGAGAATACAATTCGTCAGAAAAACCAAATGCACCACCAACTACAAAAACAACTCTTTTAAAGCTGTTAAGTCTAAATTTTTCAATTTTATTGGAAAAAGCAATAGATGAATAGCTTTTCCCATTCTCATCTAATAAAACAACATAATCACTGCTATTAATATATTTCATAATCATTTGCCCTTCACTTTTTTTAAGTTCAGATTTACTAATTTTTGTAGAACGCTTTAGGCTTGGGATTTCATGTAACTCAAAATCAGTATAGTGAGACAATCTTTTAGAGAACAATAGTATTTCTTCTTTAATATTTTTCTGAGAGGTCTTCCCTAAAGTTAATAAGACAATCTTCATTATTTTGTATTTTTGACAATATTAGTAATTTGCTATTAATGATAGATCAAGAACTAAAAAAATTTGTAAAAGAATCACTTAAGGAAGATATTAAAGATGGTGATCACACTACTCTAGCCTGTATTGATAAAAATAATATAAGTACTGCAATAATAGTATCCAAAGAAAATGGAACAATTGCTGGTATTAAATTAGCAGAAATTATTTTTAAAGAAGTTGATAAAAATTTAAAAATCACCTCGTTTTATAATGATGGAGATGATATAAATAAGAAAGATATTATACTAAAAGTTTCTGGCTCATCGCATGCTATATTAAATGCTGAAAGACTAGTTTTAAATTGTATGCAACAAATGAGTGCAATTGCTACTAAAACAAGAAAAATAGTGGGGTTAATTTCTTCAACAAATGCTAAGATTCTTGATACTAGAAAGACAACACCATTAAACAGAGATATTCAAAAATGGGCAGTTAAAATTGGAGGTGGTTATAACCATAGATTTGGGCTGTATGATATGATAATGATAAAAGATAATCATATTGACTTTTGCAATGGAATAACTAATTCAATAAGAAAAACGAAATCATATCTTGCAAAAAATAATTTAAATCTTGATATAATTATTGAAACCAGAGATATTTCTGAAGTTAAAGAAGTATTGTCAGAAGGTGGAATTAGAAGAATTTTGTTAGACAACTTTAATTATAAAGATACAAAAGAGGCAGTGAGAATTATTGATAACCAATATGAAACGGAATCTTCAGGAGGCATAAATGAAGAAAATATTCTAGAATATGCAAAATGTGGTGTAGATTATATTTCTTTAGGAGCGTTAACTCATAGTATCAAAAACTTTGATATTAGTCTTCTTGCAGAATGAAAGATAATACTCTTATCAATATATTTAAACAAATCAAGCCTTTTGGATTTGCAGGGCTTAGCATCTACGATGTAACAATTTTTTTTATTAAAGGACTAAAAGAAGGCGCTATTACTACCAGAGCTTCTTCACTAGCATTTAATTTTTTCTTAGCATTCTTTCCTTCTATAATTGTTTTCTTTACTCTTATACCATATATTCCCATTGATGGTTTCCAGGAAACATTAATGGAAATCTTATCAAATATACTTCCGCCATCAACAAATGCATTAACATTTGAAACATTAGATGATATAATTAATAATCAGAGAGGTGGTTTACTATCTATTGGTTTTATATTGGCATTATTTTTCTCAGCAAATGGAATGAGCTCACTAATACAGGCATTTAATACTTCTTATCATATTAGAGAAAATAAATCAATTATTGGACATCAAATTCTATCAATTGTCTTAACTATAATTCTTTCCCTTCTTGTTTTTCTTACGATCATACTAATTATTTTTGGCAAAGGAACTATACTATATTTAATTGAATATCAAATAATTGGTGAAAATAAAATACTTCTACTAAATAGTGCAAAATGGGTAATCTTAATTACAATGTTATTTGTGGGAATTACAACACTTTTCAATTTTGGTCCAGCCATCAAAAGCAAGATTAAAATATTTTCTCCAGGTGCCCTATTAGCTACTTTATTTATAATAATAACTTCAATTGCTTTTAGCTATTACATCGATAATTTTTCGCAATACAATAAAATATATGGGTCTATTGGGACATTAATTATTATCTTGCTCTGGATCTATTTTAATGCAATAATTTTATTAACTGGCTTTGAATTAGATGCAAGTATTTACAATGCCAAAAAAAATATAAAAAACAAAATATGAAGAAAATAATATTTTTAATAATAGCTATTGTCTATTCACATTTTTCTTATACTCAAGAAAAATACAATCCATTAGATAAGCCAAATACGTACAGAAATATTGACAATCCAAACTATTGGAAAAATAAAATGCCCCACAAAGGATATTGGCAACAAGATATTCATTACAGTATTAAAGCAGAAATAGATGAGGAAACCGATATTATTAATGCTCAAGAGAAACTTACTTATTGGAATAATTCCCCTGACACTTTAAATTTTGTTTATTTTCATTTATATCAAAATGCCTTTCAGCCTGATTCATATTATGATAAACTACAAAAAGAAAATGGAAAAAACCCTAAATACGGAAAATATGAATCAAAAAAACTAGGTACAACTGTTGAAGATATAACTATAAATGGTGAAAAAGTAAAAACTGAATTAGATAATACTATTTTAAAAGTTTATTTAACTGAACCACTATATCCTGATAGCAATATAACTTTTGACATTAAATTTAAAACTTACTTTGATAGTGGAGAAGTTAGGAGAAGAATGGCAACTTACAACGCATGGGGATATAGGCATTACAATGGTGTTCATTGGTATCCAAGAATCTCTGTTTATGATGCTAAATTTGGATGGACAACTGATCAACATTTAGGTAAAGAATTTTATGGAAACTTTGGAACCTTTGATGTTGAATTAACTTTTGCATCAAACTTTATTGTTGAAGCAACTGGTAACTTAATAAATAGAGATGTAGTACTTCCTTCTGATTTAAGAAAAAAACTTGATGTAAAAAACTTTAAAGACAAACCATATAATTCTTTACCCTCTACGATAATTGAATATAATAAAGAAGAGCATAAAACCTGGAAATATCATGCGGAAAATGTTCATGATTTTGCCTTCACTGCAGATCCGACATATAGAATTGGGGAATCGTGGTGGGAAGATAAAGTATGCTACTCATTGGTTCAAGAACCACATGCTAGCAAGTGGCAAAATGCAGCAAGTTTTGGAGCAGAATGCTTAAGAGTTTTTTCTGAAGATTTTGGAAGATATGTATGGCATAAAGTAATAGTTGCTGATGCAAGAGACGGTATGGAATATCCAATGATTACATTAGATGGCGGTTCAGATCCTGGGTATAGAGATTTACTAGCTCATGAGATTGGGCACATGTGGTTTTTTGGTCAAGTAGGAAACAATGAAACGTATAGAGCTTTACTTGATGAAGGGTTTACAGAGTTTCTTACAGCCTGGGCAATGATAGAAATTGATGGAGAAAATGTTATAGAAGACCTTCCAGAAAGTAGCTATAGAAAAAAATTCCATAAGCCTCAAAAAGCTATTGATACTGAAGTTTATAACGCATACATAGAGTCAGCTACAAGAAGAACTGATCCAATTATTTCAACACATTCAGACTGCTTTAATGGTGCTTTGGGTCATGGAGGGGGGTATAGACAAGTATATTACAAAACTGCTACAATGCTTTATAATCTCCAATATGTTTTGGGAGATGAATTATTTTTAGATGCGATGAAACATTATTTTAATACTTGGAAAATTGCTCATCCATATAATGAAGATTTTAGAAATGCAATAATTCAGTATACAAATGTTGATTTGAATTGGTTTTTTGATCAATGGTTAGACACAGATAAAAGATTAGATTATTCAGTAAAACTTAAAAAGAATCAAAACTCAGATGTAATATCATTTAAAAGAAAATTGGGAATGCAAATGCCAATTGACTTTACAGTGGTTGCCAACGATTTAAAAAAATACGATTATCATATACCGAACAACTGGTTTGTTAAAAAAACAGAAGCTAAAGTTCTACCAAAATGGCACGGTTGGGATAAATTAAACCCAGAGTATGAAATCTCTTTAGATATACCATCAGGAATCAAAGAAGTTATAATTGATCCAACAACAAGGTTTGGAGATATATATATGCCCGATAATAGCTCAAAAATTAATAAAACCTATTCATTTGATCACATGCTATATCAAAGGGCAGATTGGAGAAATTATGAAATAAAATATAGGCCAAATTTATGGTGGAATTCATATGATGGAATCAAAATTGGTATAAATCTTAACGGTGGACATTTAAATCATCACCATCTATTTGATGTTAATTTTTGGATTAACACCGGACAATTACAAGATGAAAATATAATAAATAAAGAAAACTATGATCTGTACTCATACAGACTTAATTATAACACAAATCTTGATAATTACATGAAGTATGCTAGAGTAAAATTTAATAGTACTTTCATATCTGGCTTACACTCAAACAGCATGTCATTTTCAAAATACACTTTAGATAAAAAAACTGAAATTAAAATTGGATTACTTTCATATTATAGAACAAAGGCAGAAAATTACATCTTATATCCACAATTGTGGAATGTAAATAAATTAAATAATAGAATAGATCTTTCTTTGGAACATAGATATGAGGTTAGTGATATTTCCGGAAAAATTGAATTAAGTACAATGAGTTCTGCCCTTTTTTCAGATTATAATTACAATAAATTTATTCTTAAAAACACGAATAATGCATCAATTTTTAATTTAGGACTAAAATCCAGAGTTTTTATTCAAATAGGAACGGGTAATAATTGGGCATCCGAAAGTAAATTACATTTTGCAGGAGCTAACAATGAAGAATTAATGAATAATGAATTTACTAGATCAACAGGCTTTATCCCGAATGAATATCTAGGCTTTGGTTCTTCAATAAACAATTTTCATCACAGCGGTGGGCTTAATCTAAGAGGTTATGCTGGTTATTTAGTTCCGCAAGAGAATAATGGAAATATAGAGTCATTCAATTATTCTGGAAAAAGTGGAGCTGCAATAAATTTAGAAATTGATTTGTCAAAATATTTTCACATTCACATTTTAGATAATAAATTAAAGACTTATATTTTTGGAGATGCTGGAATAATAACTAATGAAGATATTAACTCCTCTAATTTTCAAGATATATTTACTGATGTAAGAGCGGATGCTGGTATTGGATTCAACTACACTTTAAGAGGATTACCAAAAATGAAGCCATTAATTTTAAGACTTGATTTACCAGTAATTCTAAATAGACCACCAGCAAATGAGGATTATGTTCAGATGAGATGGTTATTTGGAGTTAACAAACTTTTCTAAATATGCAAGAAAAGAAGTTTATATTCATTTCTGGTCTACACAGAAGCGGCACATCACTCTTATATAAGATTTTAAAAGAACAAGATGAGATTTCTGGCCTTAGCAAAACAAATGAACTTGAAGATGAAGGACAGCATGTTCAAACAGTTTTCAAGCCAGCTTATGAGTTTGGAGGAGTTGGAAAGTTTGGTTTTGATATCAAAGCACGACTAAATGAAAATTCTGAACTTATAAATGAAATAAATAGAAAAAAACTATTTAATGAATGGTCTAGATTTTGGGATTTAGAAAAGAACATATTTTTAGAAAAATCACCACCAAATATTATAAGGACACGGTTTTTACAAAAAATGTTTCCAAATAGTTATTTTATTAATATAACAAGACATCCAATTGCAACATCTATAGCATCTAAAAAATGGTCTAAGACATCATTAGATGAACTAATTAGTCATTGGATTAAATGTCATGAGATTTTTAATGAAGATAAAAAAATGATTAGAAATATTGTTAATATTAAATATGAAGACCTTATCAATAATAATAAAGAAATATTGGCACTGTTGTCAGAGTTTCTAAATTTAAATATTCAACCGTCTAAAATTGAAATTAGAAAAGGTATTAATGATAAATATTTTAAAATTTGGATAAAAAAAAGTAAAAGTATTTTTACAAAAAATAGAATCTCAAAAATCATAAAAAAATACAATAGTGATGTCGAGAAATTTGATTACAGCTTAATAAAATTATAAATGAATAAACAATTAATAATATCAATTGGAACCGGCAGATGCGGAAGTGTCTCTTTATCTAAATTTCTATCAGCTCAAGAGTCAATAAGTGTTTTGCATGAAGGGAGATTAGATTCTCATAAAATAAGAAAATTAATAAAGTGGGGAAATGATGAAGATAATCTATTTGAATGGCTTGAATTTCTGCTATCATTAAAAGAAAATAAATTTGTTGGTGACACAGGCATGTATTACCTCCCATACATTGAGCAGATAATTAATAGATATCCTCAAGTAAAAATTATTGTCATGGAAAGAGATAAAGAAGAAGTTGTCAAAAGTTATATAAAAAAAACAACTGGAAGGAATCATTGGTTTGATCATGATGGTAAAGATTGGGAAAAAGATGATAAATGGGATCCATGTTACCCAAAATATGATATAATTAATAAAGAAAAAGCACTTGAAAAATATTGGGAAGATTATAAGAACCAAACTGACAATCTAATTCTAAAATTTCCAGATAAGATTAAAAAATGGACAATACAATCATTAAATACTTTAAATGGTAAAAATGAAATATTAAACTTTTTAAATTATAATCTTGATAGGAATATAAATCAAGAATTCAAACACAATACTAAATTAAAAAGTGAAAAAGAAAATTTCTTAAATAAAATTAAGAAATGGTTCTAAGTATTATTATTTGTACATATAATAGATTAGATTTTTTAAAAAAATGTATTGACTCTATACTCAAACAAATTAGTACAAATGATGATATAGAAATTGTTATAGTAGATAATAACAGTAATGATGAAACTAAAAAATATATCAATAATTTAAATTCTAATTACATTAACTATTATTTAGAAACTAAACAAGGATTAAGTCATGCTAGAAATACAGGAATAGAGAAGTCTAATGGTGATTTCCTAGCATTTGTAGATGATGATGCTACAATTGATGATAAATGGCTTAAATCACTCCAACATCATTTAAAAAAACAAAATATTAATCACATTTATGGTGGTCCAATATTTCCAAATTTTGAAGTAAAATGTCCAAAATGGATAGATGAAGGATATTTTATTAGGAAATTCAAAAATTCAGATGGATTCTTAGATAAGCTAACAGCACAAGATGGCTTCTCAGGAGGAAATATGTGTATTCCAAAAAATATTTTTGATATGGTAGGTTTTTTTAATACCGATTTAGGAATGCAAGGAAAAAAAATGGGTTTAGGAGAAGAATCAGAATTATTTTTCAGAATTCATAATCAGATTAAAGAGGTAAAGCTCTACAACATAAACAATATGAGTATTACGCATTTTGAGGCAAAATTTAAGCTTGAAAAAAAATATCTCAAAGACAGGATTTCTTTAAGCTCTTACCAATTTACAAACAGGTTAATATCTGAGAACAACTTAAAATCTAAGGTTATGATATATGGAAAACTTATTAAACAAACCATTGAGCTTCTATGCAACCTAATACTTAGCTTATTTATAACAAAAAGAAAATTTAGATACCTAAAAAATTATTGGGTAATTTTAGGAATTCTAAAATCGATTAAGAATTAACTTTTTTCACTAAATTCTTTAAAATATTATTTAAATCTTCTGATAGATTTAATCTAAACAATAATGGTAAAAAAATTAGTATTGCAATTGTAGATTTAAGACAAATATTTATAAATACATTGGATACTGACGGGATATTCACACATATTAAATAAATAAAGAATAGCAAGCCTAAAGAAACAATTGTTTTTTTAGAGAATGGTTGTATACCCATTTTTATATAAATTATAAATACTCTTATTAGATTAAATAATATTAATGATAAAGCTGTTGCCATTGCAGCGCCGTTTATTCCGTATTTTGGAATTAATAACAAATTAGAACAGATAGTAATAATAAGTAAAAACAAGTTAGTATATAAATCAAACTTATAGTAGTCAGAATTTACTATTATAGCCCCATTAACCCCACAAGCCATATTTATTAACTGTGCTAATCCAATATAAAAAACAACCCATTTTCCGTGAGTAAATTTTTCTGGTAATAATGTAAAAACATCATTAAGATTTAACCATATTATTAAAAATAAAAAACCAGAAACTATCAATTGATTTATTGAAGATTTTGAATAAATAGTTTTTATTTCTTTAAGATTGTGATTCTCCCATGCTTTAGATAAAAGAGGAACTGAAATAGTAATTACAGAGCGACCAGGAACGGCAATAGCATTTCCAATATAAAAAGCTAAAGTATAGAATGCTACATTCTCTAAATCCATTAGATAACCAATCATCAACATATCTAAACGTGTTACTAGAATTATGGATAATCCCCCAGCAAAAACAAATACACCAAATTTCATTATTTTATTAAAGTCCAATTGATGTAAACCAATTGAAATAGGTATTCTATTATTTAATATTTGAATAAAAAATAAGAATATCAGCTTTAATAAATAACCAGCTATATACAACAACAAAAATATTTTGAAATTAATAAACTTAAACCCGTGTAATAATAAAATAGATAATGTGTAAGATTTTAGGAAAAACTCATTAAAAACAACTGGTGTGACTGCATCAAGATGAGATCTAGAAATAGAGGTTATAATATCATAAAATGAAATACAAAAAACTAAAATAAAAACATATATAAAATTTTCTTTTAATAAAGCATTTATATTTAATAAATCAAAAATCGCTTCTTTAAATAAAGAATATATAAGTAAGAAAAATAGTATTCCAATAATGGGAAATAAGAATGAAATAAAAAACAGGTTTCCCTTTTCAGTCAAAGAAGGAAAGAATTTAATAATAACCTTTGGCAAACCAAATGATGAAAATGTAGATAGAACCATTGAGTATGCTACTATAATTTGAATCAATCCCCAATGATCTGGCTGGTCATTAAAAACATTAGGATAAATTAACACAGTATTTACAGCTCCAATAAACATTCCTATATAGAATATTATTGAATTATTAATACTTTGTTTTTTTATTATACCCATTATAATTTATCTAAAATATCAACTAGATCTAAAGTCAGTTTTTCTCTAGTATACCTATCATCTTCAATATGATTGTATTTTATTATATTATTAAAAATTAAAAGAATCTCATCTTTTATATTTTTGCTATCATCATAACTAAAATAACTTCCGTAACTATTTTTAAGGAAATTTTGAACATCACTATTTTCAGGTCCAAATGCTAATATAGGAAGTTTAGTTGCAAGGTATTCAAATAACTTTCCAGGGTAGTTTCCTTTACCACTTTCTGAATTAAATAGTAATAGCAATAATAAGGAAGTCTTTGAATATGCTTTAATAACATCTTTATGATTTAAAAATCCGAGCAGGTGAAGCTTATCTTTAAGATAATCATAACTATTAATACTATCTATTACTTTAGGATCAATATTACCAGACAAATGTATTTCTAATCTATTATTAAATTCCGTTTCTGATTTACATAACTCATTTAAAGATTTCCATAACTCAATTGGATTTCTTAAATGATTTAAAATTCCATAATGACCAATAACAAATTTTTCAGATTTAGATATTTTAAAATCAATAAAATCTTCCTTATCATATCCATTGGTAATAATTTTCACATTTGATGAACCAAGATTTTTAAAATCAGTTGCCCATTTTTCACTAACTGTTAAAACAAGATCAGAATTCTCTAAGACCTGTTTTTCTAATTGTATATGTTTAAACCTTGTTCTCTTAGTCAAATGAAAATCATCTAATAAATCTAATTTGCTCCAGGGATCTCTGAAATCAGCTATCCATTTAATATGATTAAATCTTTTCTTAACACCTAATCCAATAAGATGCATTGAATGTGGTGGGCCTGTAGAGATAATATGATTTATTTTATTTTCTTCAATATATTTTATTAAGTTATCAGTAGTTGGTTTAACCCAGTATTTTTTAGGGTCTGGAACAAAAAAATTACCTCTTATCCAATTCAAACAAAAATTTTTTAAGCTTTTATCTTTTGAAACAAGTCCAGAATTTTGAGATTTTATGGACTTACCAAAGATTTTATCTTTTAATGAATATGGTTCCCATATTGGGAATTTTAAAACATTAATATCTTCAATCTCTTCGCTTAATTTTTCATCAAATAGTTCAGAATAGGGATTTTCAGGAGTAACAATAATAGGGTCCCAGTTATTTTTTTTTAAGTATTTACTGAATTTCAACCATCTTTGAACACCTGAACCTGTGTTAGGTGGCCAATAATAAGAAATTATTAAAATCTTTTTCATTCTTGTTTTAGTTCCCTAAAAGAAACAAAAACTAATAATAAAATTAATATTATGGATGAAGCAAGAGAAATACCTTCACCAATTTTATACACTTTTGGTTCAAATTTAAACTCAATAGTGTGATTACCAGCAGGTACTTGCATTGCTCTTAAAACATAATTCGCCCTAAAGTAATCTGATTTTTTACCATCAATATATACGTTCCAGCCATCCTTATAATATATTTCAGAAAAAACTGCTAAAGCAGGAAATTGAGTTTGTGAATTATATCTAAGATAATTTGGCTTGTATATATCTAAGGCAATTGACGATCCATCAATATTATAATTGGAATCCTGAACAAAAGAGGCAAACCTTTGATCAATAATAACCGTCTCATTTGCAGTAAAATTTGATAATGCAGCTATTTCTTCATCAGCATTTTTTACGATGATGGGATTAGTGATGAACCAAGCATTTCCCAAAGCAGATGGGTTTTGTTGTACTCTTCCATCTTGGGAAATAAAGTATTTAGTATTTAACATATTTAAGACATTCATATTTCCTTTAGAAATATGAAATTCTATTAACTCTTGGTATCTCTTTAGTTTTGCCCCATGGTATCCACCTATAGATTTATGAAAATAAGATGTACTAGCATCATTAAATGTACTTACACTTTGATTAAAAACCCTAAAATTAGGGTCCTTATCTTGTAGTATAAAGTTATCAGCTTGAGTTGGTTTGTAAGGAACCTTCATTTTATTCTTTCTCACAAAACTTTCATCATTTAAATAACGTTTATTTACATTCCACATATCAGAAACAATAAAAACTCCCAATAGGATAATTACATATTGTTTTTTAAGTTTCTGTTTCACAAACATTAGTAGTGTTAAAAAGGCAATTAAAATAAAAGCAAATGATCTCCATGCATCAGCAACCAATAATGATGATCTATCCAAAGCAAGGCTATCTAAAAACCCATTAGGTGTGTTAACTCCTGCAGCTAAAGGAGAAATATCTTTTTCAGAAAGGAAATCTAATAAAATTGATGGTGCTAAAGCAAATAAAAGTGTTACTCCACCAGTAATATAAAATGCATTTTTTAGAAAGACTTCTCTTTTATTACTATCAGTCGTTAAGAATTTATTTAAAGCAACAAAAGCAAGTAATGGAACCGTAAATTCAGCAATTATTAAAATCATAGATACAGCCCTAAACTTATTATAAGCAGGGAAATAATCTAAGAAAAATTCTGTAAGTGGCATAAAATTCTTACCCCAAGCAAGCATTAAAGACATTATTGTGGCTAAAAGAAGCCAGGTTTTAAGGCGATTATTTACTAAGAAAATTCCAAGTACAAAAAGAAAAATTACAATTGCACCTAAATAAGTAGGTCCCGAAACTATTGGCTGCTCACCCCAGTATGACGATGATTTAAATTGGGCGAGTGAATTAGCTAATTTTTTATTTTTAAATTTTCTTAAGAAATCTAATGTTTCAGAATCCTCTATTGACAACACACTATTTGCACTACTTCCCCCATAAAAATTTGGAATTAATAATGTCATTGATTCTGCTACACCATAACTCCATTGAGTAGCATAATCTTTGTCAAGACCTTGAGTTTTATTATCAAGATTATTTGTTAATTCTGATTTCCCTCTTGTTGTTTCTTTACCATAATCTAAAGTTGTCTTAAGCCTTGTAAAAGATGTTCCTGCAGCAAGTAGTGCAGCAAGTATTAAAATTCCAGATCGTTTAAAAAATGATACTAAATTATCAGATTTAAAGTCTTTATATAATTGTGAGAAACCAATAATAATTAAAACTAATAATAGATAATATGTTATTTGATAGTGATTAGAAAATATTTGAAGAGCAACAGCAAGAGCTGTTAAAACTCCGCCTAAGAACATTTTTCCTCGATAAGTATATAAAACTGCTGCAACTACCATTGGTAAATAAGCTATTGCATGAGCTTTTGTCATATGTCCAGCTTGAATAATAATAAAAAAGTATGAAGAAAAAGCATATGCAAAAGCACCAAGAGCAGCAATCCGATAATCAATATTTAATGAAATAAGTAGTAAATAAAAACCAAGAAGATAAAGAAATAGCAGATTAGCAGGTCTTGGAAAACCTAAGGATATAATTTTATCAATATATCTAACAAGATTTGAAGTATATTTCACAGAAATTTGATAAGCAGGCATGCCAGAAAACAAAGAATTTGTCCATAATGCCTCTTCTCCAGTACTGTCTCTATAATCACTTATTTCTTTTGACATTCCTATCCACGTCTTAACATCATGACCATCAATACGCTTTCCTTCTAGAAGTGGTGTGAAATATGCAAACGAAACTAAAACAAATAGTAAAACAATAATTACATGTGGCTTAATTTGAGAAAAATTCATAATATATATTTATTCATCTACTTCTTCAAAATCAATATAGTCACCTACTCTATCTGCTTTTGAATTAGAAGATTTCTTTTTATTTTCAATAGTTACCTCTCCTTCCTTTGAATCATTATTTTTATACTGCTGATTAAATTCTTGCCTAAATTTATCTTGCATTTTATTTGCAAAATGTTTAATTAAAAAAGGGGCTAATAGCCTTATTGTGTATTTAAAAAAGAAATACGTTAAAAATATAATTGCTAATACCTTCAATCTTTATTTACTTAAATATAAGTTTCTTTCAGAATATACTTTTAAAAAATAATCATCCATTAAATCATCAATAAAATAAATACTCTCTCCAGTTGACTTCATTTCAGGCCCAAGCTCTTTATTTACATTTGGAAACTTATTAAATGAAAATACAGGAACCTTTATAGCATATCCACCTTTCTTTGGATTAAACTCAAAATCCGTTACTTTATTTTGTCCAAGCATAACTTTTGAAGCATAATTAACATAAGGTTCATCATAAGCCTTAGCAATAAAAGGAACGGTTCTAGAGGCTCGTGGGTTAGCTTCAATGACATATACAACCTCATCTTTTATGGCAAACTGGATATTTATTAAACCGACTGTTTCAAGGGCAACTGCAATTTTATTTGTAATGTCAATCATTTGTTGACGAACATTATCACTTAAATCAAATGTTGGTAATACCGCATATGAATCACCAGAGTGAATTCCACATGGCTCAATATGTTCCATTATCCCAATAATCCTGACATTCTCACCATCGCATATTGCATCAGCCTCAGCTTCAATAGCATTGTCAAGGTAATGATCTAGCAAAACTCTATTTCCAGGAATATTTTTTAATAATTCTATGATGTGATGTTCAAGCTCATCTTCGTTAATAACAATCTTCATTCCTTGGCCACCTAAAACATAAGAGGGTCTTACTAAAATTGGAAAGTTTAAATCTTTTGAAATTTTTATTGCTTCTTCAGCAGTTTGGGCAACAGCAAATTTTGGAAATGGAATATTATTTTTAGACAACAACTCAGAAAATCTTCCTCTATCCTCAGCTACATCTAGTGCTTTATAAGAAGTTCCCATTATTTTAATATTATACCTTTCAAGCTTTTCAGCAAGCTTTAATGCAGTTTGACCACCAAGCTGAACTATTACACCAAGAGGCTTTTCATGAAGAATAATATCATAAATATGTTCCCAAAAAACTGGTTCAAAATACAGTTTATCAGCTGTATCATTATCAGTAGAAACTGTTTCAGGATTACAATTTATCATAATTGTTTCATACCCACATTCCTTTGCTGCTAATACCCCATGAACGCATGAATAGTCAAACTCTATTCCCTGTCCTATCCTATTAGGGCCAGATCCTAAAACAATAATTTTTTCTTTGTTAGAAGATATACTTTCATTCTCAGCAAAGCGATTACCATTTACCTCTTTGTCCATCTCAAAAGTTGAATAATAATATGGTGTTTTAGCAACAAACTCAGCTGCACATGTGTCAACTAGCTTATAAACCCTATTAATTTTCATTGATTGTCTTAAATTAAATACATCACTTTCAAAACAATTTAATAAATGAGCAATTTGTCTATCAGCAAAACCTTTAATTTTTGCTTCAAGTACTAAATCTCTTGAAATTGATTCAATTGAATGTTTTTTAATTTCATTTTCAAAAACAACTAATTCCTCAATTTGACGTAAAAACCAAAAATCAATTTTAGTTATATCATGAATACGTTGAATTGGCACACCAATTCTAAATGCGTCGTAAATTCTAAAAATCCTATCACTACTTGCGTGTTTTAACTTTTTAAGTATTTCATCTTGACTAGTAATTTCTTTTCCATCTGCTCCTAAACCATTTCTACCAATTTCTAAAGATTGACATCCTTTTTGTAAAGCTTCTTGGAATGACCTTCCAATAGCCATAACTTCTCCAACTGATTTCATTTGCAAACCTAATGTTGTATCAGATCCTTTAAATTTATCAAAATTCCAACGCGGAATCTTAATAACAACATAATCTAAAGTAGGTTCAAAGCATGCAGATGTATTTTTTGTAATCTGATTATTAAGTTCATCTAAGGTGTATCCAATAGCTAATTTTGAAGCAATCTTTGCAATAGGATATCCAGTGGCTTTTGAAGCAAGTGCTGAAGATCTAGAAACTCTTGGATTAATTTCTATTGCAATTATATCTTCATTTTCATCTGGACTTACTGCAAATTGAACATTACATCCACCAGCAAATTCGCCTATCGATCGCATCATTTTAATAGCCATGGTTCTCATTCTCTGATATGCAGAATCAGAAAGAGTCATTGCAGGTGCAATCGTAATTGAATCTCCTGTATGAATACCCATTGGATCTAGATTTTCAATATTACAGATTATTATGACATTGTCATTATCGTCTCTTAACAGCTCAAGTTCATATTCTTTCCAACCAACAACTGCTTTGTCAATAAGAACCTCATGAATTGGAGATGCATGCAATCCTTTTGATAATAAATCTTCAAACTCCTCTTTTGTATGAACAAATGCAGCTCCACTTCCTCCGAGAGTAAATGATGGCCTTATAACTAAAGGGAAACCAAGTTCTTGAGCAATTTCTTTACCTTGTAGAAAAGAAGTAGCAATTTTAGCAGGTGCAACAGGAATATCAATTTTATTCATCAATTTCCTAAATTGCTCCCTATCTTCAGTAATATGAATAGCATCAATATCTACACCTATAATTTCTACATTATATTTCTCCCAAATACCTTTTTCGTCAACATCAATACATAAGTTTAAAGCTGTTTGCCCACCCATTGTAGGTAATACTGCATCAATATTCCTCTCTTCTAAGATTTCAATAATTGATTTGGGAGTTAATGGTTTTAAATAAACATGATCAGCAACAACCTTATCTGTCATAATAGTTGCTGGGTTTGAATTGATTAATGACACTTCAATTCCTTCATCTCTTAATGATCTTGAGGCTTGAGAACCTGAGTAATCAAATTCACAGGCTTGACCAATAACAATTGGACCACTACCTATGATTAAAATCGATTTTATTGAATTATTTTTTGGCATCTTTATTTGATTGTTGCGAATTTACATTTTTTGTTGATTGATATACTTTTACTAATTCATTACTTTTCAAAAAAATCAAAAAAAAAGTGTTGCAAAGCAACACTTGTATTTTAATTAAAGATCAATTTTATTTATGACCCATTTCATCCGACACAGTCAATCTCTTTCTTCCTTTTGTTCTTCTTCTTGATATAACTTTTTGACCGTCAGCAGAGGACATTCTGTCCATGAAACCATGCTTGTTTTTTCTTTTTCTATTAGATGGTTGAAACGTTCTTTTTGGCATAATTTTAAATTTAATCTATTATGGCAGCAAATTTAATCTGTTTTTCCTTATTTCAAAACATTTTTCTGATTATTTTCATTTAAATAATTAACTTATTTTATCTGATAATCAAAAAGCTTTAAATTAAAATCAGCTCTTTCTTTTTTTAAAAACAATACTTTCCAAAATCCATCATATAAAATCTTAGTAGGCACATGAATACCTCCAACGTAATCAAGATGAACGATTACATCCATATTTAAGTTTATAAACCAATTATCATAAACAAATTTATATTCTCTGTAAATAACATTAAAATTTTCTTTATCAAAATAAGACAACACTTTTCTAATCAGAGCTTTTTCAATTTGTTTGTTTTCTAAATTTTCTTTAACCCTAACTGTAAAAACATAGCATGCAATATCATTATAAACGGTATCACTAATTATATAATCATAATATTTCTGCATGTCAATATCAAAAATTGCTAATTTCTTCTTAGCACCTCCTTTTGATTGTTCTACATTATCTGTTCCTATTGAAAAACCTATTGTTTTTGCATCTCTAACATTTTGACTTTCTTCTTTATTTTTATTTTTATTTATATCTTTTGACACATTTATAGAATCGTAAGGGAAAAAAACTTCGTCAAAAGCTTCAGTTGTATAATATTTATGCGTTCCATTTCTTTTAAATATTTTTCCTTCAATATATAAGGAGTCATCAACAACATAAGCGTTTTCACCATCAGAAAAGTGCGTTCCTTGTTTATTTAACACACCAATTTTCTTATTTTTTTTATTGTAAATATTTAATGAACTAGAATATTTGTGTTGGTAATATCTCAAGTGCTTAAAGCCTTTGTAAAATGTAGTATCATTTTTTACATAATAAATAAAATCTTCTACTGAAAAGCCATTATTATCTTCAGAAATTATAACATCATCTAATTGTATCACTTTCAACAATGTATCCTGTGCTAAAAGGTTTATAACTAAAAATTGAAATAGTATTAAAAATAACTTTTTCATAAAACAAAGATAGAAAAAGCCGACACCTAAGTGTCGGCTTAAAATTGTAATTACACGTAAGCCGGATTCTGTTCCTAAAAAGGTGCCATCATTTATCTAGCATAAAAATTACTCTTTATGTCAAGCTGCCTACCCCCCAAGAAAAGACGAGTAATCCTTTAATCCTGGTATACATGGCATTGCACCGTATAGAGTTTACATGATTTCACTACAGCCAAACTGTACATTCTTTCTGTTGCACTTGTCCTCAGTTCACACTGGACGGATGTTATCCGCTATACTACTCTTTGGTGTCCGGACTTTCCTCTTCAATAATGAAGCGATAGCATCAGTAACTACAATAACAAAAATACAATTTATAACTAGTTTTTTACATTTAAAATATCTACAAATATCAAATTAGACTACATTTGTTTTTATGAAATTTACTTTAAAACATAAAGATAGTAAATCTAATGCACGTGCTGGTATTGTTGAAACTGATCATGGAAAAATTGAAACACCCATATTTATGCCTGTTGGAACATCAGGAAGTGTAAAGGGAGTTCATCAGCACGAACTTGAAAATGATACAAAAGCACAAATTATTTTAGGTAATACATATCACTTATATCTTAGACCAGGACTAGAAATTATAAAGAATGCTGGAGGACTTCATAAGTTCATAGGGTGGGAAAAACCCTTACTTACTGATAGTGGTGGATATCAAGTTTATTCTCTATCCAACAATAGAAAAATAACAGAAAAAGGAGTTGAATTCCAATCTCATATTGACGGGTCTAAGCACTTTTTCACTCCTGAGTATGCAATTGACGTTCAAAGAACTATAGGCGCAGATATAATAATGGCATTCGATGAGTGTACACCGTATCCTTGTGAATATGATTATGCAAAAAGCTCCATGCACTTAACTCATAGGTGGCTAAAAAGATGTTGTGAAAGATTTAAGATTACACAGGAAAAATACAATTATAAACAATCACTTTTCCCTATAGTTCAAGGAAGTGTGTACAAAGACTTAAGGAAACAATCTGCTGAGCAAATAATTGAATTTGAACAGGATGGATATGCTATAGGTGGTTTGTCTGTAGGTGAACCGCACCATTTAATGTATGAAATGACCGATATTGTTACTAATATTCTTCCTGAGGATAAACCAAGATATCTTATGGGCGTGGGAACTCCATCTAATTTATTAGAAAATATTGCATTAGGAATTGACATGTTTGATTGTGTAATGCCTAGTAGAAATGCAAGAAATGGAATGCTCTTTACATCTGAAGGAACAATTAATATAAAAAATCAAAAATGGAAAAATGATTTTTCAGCAATTGACAGTAATGGAACATCTTATGTAGATAATAAATATTCAAAAGCTTATTTAAGACATCTATTCTCAAATAATGAATTATTAGCAAAACAAATTGCAACACTTCACAATATTAGGTTCTATCTATGGTTAATGGAAGAGAGCAGAAAGCATATTCAAGCAGGAGATTTTACAAAATGGAAAAATCAAATGGTAAAAAAACTAGATAAGAGACTGTAATGAAAAGGTTTGATTGGTATATTATTAAAAAGTTTTTAAGCACATTTTTATTTACTCTTTCATTAATTCTTGTTATTGTAATTGTTTTTGATATTTCTGAGAAGATTGATGACTTCTTAAGAAGTGAAGTAAGTCTAAATCAAATTGTTTTTCAATACTATTTGAATTTCATCCCCTACTTTGCTAACCTGTTCAGTCCACTTTTTATTTTTATTTCTGTAATATATTTCACATCTAAAATGGCGAGTAATAGTGAAATCATTGCAATACTTAATAGTGGAATGAGTTTCACAAGACTTATAAGACCATTTATTGTTTCCGCTATTTTTTTAGCAATAATATCATTTGTATTTGGAAATTTTATAATTCCAGAAACTAATAAAGAAAGAATTGATTTTGAGAATAAATACATTAAAAGAAAACAAAATAAAAGAGTAAAAAATATCCATCTTCAAATTCAAAAAGATCAATACATATATATAGAAAGCTATAATAAATCTAAAGACATAGGGTATAAATTTACACTTGAAAACTTTAAAGAGAATGCACTAAAATCAAAGTTAAGTGCAAATTATATTCAATACGACACCATTAATAAAAATTGGATTATCAAAGATTATTTAATTAGAATTTACAATGAAAAAAATGAAGAAATAACAAAAGGAAGACAGATAGATACTGTAATCAATTTAAAACCATCAGATTTTTCAAAAAATAAAAGCCTTGTGGAAACAATGGGAATGAAAGAGTTGAATGAATTTATAGTTGAAGAAGAAATTAAAGGAACGTCGCAGATTATATTTCACAAGATTGAAAAATATAAAAGATTAGCAAATCCTTTTTCAACAATTGTTCTAACGATAATAGCTGTTGCAATTGGTTCAAGAAGGTTAAGAGGTGGCGCTGGAATACCTCTAAGTATTGGCTTAATTATAAGTTTCGGCTATATTTTGTTTATGCAAATATCAACTACCTTTGCTACTAATGGGAATCTATCTCCATTGATTGCAGTTTGGATTCCTAATATTGTATTTATGGTTATTGCAGTTTTATTAGTAAAAACTGCCCCTAAGTAATTATCTCTTTAGTTTTCTATATTTTATTCTTGTTGGAGACACATCTCCTAATCTTTTCTTTTTATTTTCTTCATAATCAGAATAACTTCCTTCATAATAATAAACATTTGAATTTCCTTCAAAAGCGAGAATATGTGTACAAACTCTATCTAAAAACCATCTGTCATGAGAAATTATAACTGCACATCCAGCAAAATTTTCTAGACCCTCTTCCAATGCCCTTAAAGTATTAACGTCCAGATCATTAGTAGGCTCATCTAAAAGCAATACATTAGCCTCTTGCCTTAGGGTTAAAGCTAAATGCAACCTGTTTCTTTCTCCACCAGAAAGCACTCCAACTTTTTTATTTTGGTCAGATCCATTAAAATTAAACTTGGCTACATACGCTCTTGAATTCATTAGCTTACCTCCAACATTAATTTGTTCTTGACCATCGGTTATTTGTTCCCAAATTGTTTTCTCTAAATCAATATCAGCATGCTGTTGATCGACATAAGCAATTTTTACCGTCTCACCTACATTAAAAGTACCGCTATCTGGTTTTTCTTGATCCATTATCATTCTAAAGAGTGTTGTTTTTCCAGCTCCATTGGGACCAATAATTCCAACAATTCCAGCAGGAGGTAATTTAAACTCTAAGTTATCATAAAGTAATTTATCATCAAATCCTTTAGCAACATTTACAGCATCTATTACATTATTTCCTAATCTTGGCCCTGGAGGAATATATAATTCAATTTTTGCTTCTTGTTCTTTTGATTTGTCTTGTAATAATTTTTCATAATTGCTTAAACGAGATTTAGATTTTGTTCTTCTACCCTTTGGAGACATCCTTACCCACTCAAGTTCTCTCTCAAGAGTTTTTCTTCTTTTACTTTCTACTTTTTCTTCCTTAGCCAATCTTTTAGATTTTTGATCTAACCAAGAAGAATAATTTCCTTTCCAGGGGATACCTTCTCCTCTATCAAGTTCTAAAATCCATCCAGCTACATTATCTAAGAAATATCTATCATGTGTAATTGCAATTACAGTGCCTTTATACTGTGACAGATGTTGTTCTAACCAAAGAACAGATTCAGCATCTAAATGATTTGTAGGTTCGTCTAGTAATAAAATTTCTGGCTCTTTAAGTAGCAGCCTACACAATGCAACTCTTCGTCTTTCACCTCCAGAGAGTACTGAGATTTTTGCATCCTTTTCTGGGCATCTTAGAGCATCCATTGCAATATTTAACTTTGTATCTAAATCCCAAGCTCCTAAAGCATCAATTTTGTCTTGTAGCTCACCTTGCCTTTTCATTAGAAATTCCATTTTTTCAGAATCTTCATAGTATTCAGGAAGAGCAAATTTGTCATTAATTTCGTTATACTCATTTAAAACATCTACAGACTCTTGCATTCCCTCTTTAACAATATCAATTACTGTTTTTGAATCGTCTAATTTTGGTTCCTGTTCTAAATAACCAACTTTAAAACCATCTGAAAAATGAACTTCTCCTTGATAGGACTTATCTAGACCAGCAATAATTTTTAGAAGTGTTGACTTACCTGATCCATTTAATCCTATAATCCCAATTTTAGCGCCATAGAAAAAGGAAAGATATATATCTTTTAAAACCTGCTTATTATTATTAAAGGATTTGGAAACCCCAACCATTGAAAAAATGACTTTTTTATCTTCTGACATTTATTTTATTATTTTTATACAAAAATAAATATTAGTTCCACTTAAATTTTAAATGATGAAAAAAAGTATTGGATTTTCTATTTTGTTAATTATTGCAGGTATATTATTTTTATTAGACAATCTAGATTTTATGAATATTTCTATTCGTCATCTAATAAGAACATATTGGCCAGTGATTTTAATATGGATTGGAGCAGAAAAACTATATAGAGATTTAAAATAAATCTATAATATATCTGACAATTTAAAAGTTTGATCTAAAACCACCCCTTTTTCAGACTGCTTTACCGTACAACACTCATTATAATTATCATGTTGCAGAAATATCACATATTTTTTTTCTGCTGCATCTAAAAGAAATTGTTTTTTTTCTATCAATGTTTTTAAAGGTTGAGTATCATAACCCATAACATAAGCTAAAGGAATATGGCCAGTGCTTGGAAGAAGATCAGCAGCAAAAACAATAGTTTTGTTCTTATATTGAATGTGGGGAATCATTTGTGACTCTGTATGACCATCAACAAACAACACATTAAAAAAATTAAGAAATTTAGAATCTCTTTCAATGAAGTTTAGTTGTCCACTTTCTTGAATAGGAACAATATTATCTTTTAAAAAAGAAGCTTTCTCTCTGTAATTTGAATTTAATGCATGAGACCAATGATCATTATTACTCCAGTATTTAGCATTTTTAAAAGCCATCTCAAAACCTGTTCTATCTTTATTCCATTTAACACTACCACCACAATGATCAAAATGTAAATGCGTTAAAAAAACATCA
>CALJFR010000019.1 GCA_938073745.1 uncultured Flavobacteriales bacterium | reverse complement strand
AAATGGTTTATGGAATTGTATATAGATGCATATGACTGGGTAATGGTCCCTAACATCTATGGTATGAGTCAGTTTTCAGATGGCGGTTTAATGTCTAGTAAGCCGTACATCAGCAGTAGTAATTACATTAAAAAAATGAGTGATTACAAGAACGGTCCATGGGCAAAAATTTGGGACGCTCTTTACTGGAGATTTATTGATAAGCATAGACAAAAATTAGCGAAAAACATTAGAATGAAATTTATGATTAATCTATTTGATAAAATGGATGATGAAAAAAAGAATTTACATATTTCAACTGCAAATACTTTTCTTAAATCATTAAGTTAACTATTAATTAAATTAGATTTGTTTAAATAAAAGCGATCTTTTGTCGTTATATTTAACAAACAGATTTAATGCATAGAGTCTCGGACTTAAAGAATTTCTTTTTTATTTTATTAGGGTTTTCGATACCCATTTCAGTAGCATTTACAAACATTTTAATTGTAATATATACGCTTAGCTGGATCATTGAGGGTGATTTTGAGAAAAAAATCAAAAAATTTAAGTCAATAAAATGGATCAAATCACTTCTTTTTATCATATCCTTATATTTTTTAGGACTACTATATGGTGATGTGCATTATGATTACAGTTATGTTTTAAAGCGTGTATTATTACTTCTTTTCTTTATACCAATTGTAATATCTGAATTAAAGCCTAAAACATATATTCTTGCTTTACATGCTTTTTTAATTTCAAATCTAATTTCTGCGGTAGTTGCAATTGGAATAAATTATAATTTCATAAATCCAATTTTTGATAATTCAGCAATAACCGCATTTTTAAAATATAATTATCACAATATACTCCTATCGTTTTCTGCTTTATTGTCTTTTTTAATGTTTTTGAAATCAAAGTCACAATATTCTTTTTTGTATCTCTTATTAATAATGATTTACTCATATAGTATTTTTAATGAAGCTGGTAGAGCAGGACAATTAACATTTAATGTCTTTTTCATTTTATACGCTATCTTTTTATTAAGATCAAAACTTAAATTCTCTATTTTAATTATTCTATTTTTAACATTTGTCAATTTCTTATCCTATAAGAATTCTAGCATTTTTAAGTATAGGGTGGATAACTTAACACATGTTGTGCAGAATGATGGACAGAAAAAAAATAAAAATAGTGTCGAAAAAGATATTCGCTATCTTTTTACAAAAAAAGGCTTGCAGCTTGTAAGTAAAAAACCAATTCTTGGATATGGAACAGGCTCTTTCAGTTCTGTTTTTAAAAAAGAAACAAAAACTACATATGATCTTAACAAACATAAGACCCCACATAATAATTATTTATATATTCTTTTTGAATTAGGCTTTATAGGCTTATTATTCTTTCTATCTATTTTTTATTTTCAAATTAAAGAACTTCTCAATAAAGATTTATTAAATACTGAAAAGATACTTCTTCCATCATTTATGCTTTTTTTAATGTTATTTGATTCTTACATGTTTATCTTTTCAATTACTTTATTCTATATTTTTATGTACAAGATTTTTACTCAACTAAAATTTAAATAATAACTTTTATACTATGAAAGACAAAGGAACATTATTACATAAGATGCATCAACTGCAAAAACGAATAAGTCGAGCAATAAAAAATGAAGGTGACAAAATATCTTTAAAAACTCAGTTGAGATTAAATAGAATTAAAAAAATCAAAGAATCTCTAAGTAAAAAATAAATTAAATTATTTAGCCTTTTAAATATTGTATTATTTGATTTGTTGCTCCGGATTTATCTTTAATATAAGCAGACACAGCTTTTTCATCAAAAGACGATATTAGGTTGTGAAATTGCCTTAAAAATTCATTGTAGTTTTTTACCGAAGCAGCTCCATTAATTTTCAACAAATCTCCAGCCTCAATAAATTGTGAATAGTTTGAGCCAAAAATTACAGGCTTTAAGTTTGCAGAGGCCTCAATAATATTATGAATACCTTTTCCAAATCCTCCACCAATGTATGCTAAGGAGCAATATTTATAGATATCTTTTAGGATGCCAATTTTATTAATTAGTAAAATATTCTTTTCTGTTTTTTTATCAAATTCTGAGTACAGTTCAATATCAAAAAGCTTGGAGATCTTTTTGCAATAATTTAACTCATGCGGAGCTATAATGAATTTGTATTGACTATTTTCTTTTATAAATCTTTTGTAGATATGCTCGTCTTCTGGCCAAACACTAGCAAAAATAATGGTTGTTTTGTTTGAGCAAAAATCTAGTATTTTTTTATCTTCTTTATTGTTTTTAATATTTTCTAAAATTGAATCAAATCTTGTGTCTCCTATTATTGAGGTATTTTTAATATTTATATTGCTTAATACATCTAAAGAGTTTTTGTCTTGAACAAAAAAGTGTTTAGATTTTGAAAGCATTTCAGCGCTAAAGGACGAGCGAGTAGAAAATTTCTTTTTTTCAAAGACGGAGGATACATGATATAAAGGAATTTTGTAGAGGCTTAATTGATTCATATAGTTATACCAAAGCTCAGACTTTACAAAAAAAACCTTTTCAGGTATTACTAGATGAATAAATTTTTTTGCGTTTGTCTTTGTGTCCAAAGGAAGATAAAATTTCCAATCAATATTTTTATTTTGTTTAACATTATTAAAGCCTGAGGTAGAGAAAAATGTTAGTAGAATTTTGTCTTTTGGAAAATTGTTTTTGTATTGGGAAATTAAATCATTTACTTGCTCGTACTCTCCATGAGATGCACAATGAAACCAAATAATATTTTTATCATTTGTGATTTCTTTTTCTAATTTGGAAAAAATGTCTTTTCTGCCATCAATCCACTGTTTAGATTTTTGATTGTATAAAGAATGAATTTTAATTGCAAATCCATAGATTTTAATAATTATATTGTAGATATATAACATTTAGAAATAGTGAAATTCTTCATTGTTTCGACGATTGATTGGTATAATAATTCCAAAATGAATTCCTAATAACTGGTCAAATCTTATTTGATTTTCTGAAATATTCGTTGTACTAAAATCATATGTCCTTCTGTTTTTTGTAAATGCCAAGTTATAGTTAATACCTGTAAATATTTTAAACTTATTTTTATCATCGATAATCATATAATCAATATTGTAATGCGTGCTTAGGCCATTAGTAAGTTGATCATATCCTTTTTTATACTCACTGCTAAGCTGAGGAATATATTGATTCTTCGTTTCTATGTTTATTCTATGTTGTAAAATTCCTAAACCAAATGATAAATATATTCCGTTAAGAGAATTTTCTTTTATATGTAAAGCATATCCAACATATGCATTTGAGCTAAAGCCTTCCTGCAATAGAATGATATTTGCATATGTTCCGTTTCCATCTATCACATATCCGAGTTCAGTATTTATATTATTGAATATAGTACTGTCTTGAATATTTCCGCCAAAAATAAAACTGGCTTTCATGCCGTAAAAAAAGTTTTTATTATTCTTTTTTAAGAAATTGATTGCTATTGCAGAATTATTACTGAATTTATCAGATAATTCCCCAATGGGAAGTTGATAAGAGTAGTTAATTAAGAAGGCATTTAGGCCATTGTTTTGTGAATACAAAAAATTTGAAAAAAAAAGAATTACTATTATTATTTTCTTATTCATGTCTTAATCAATCTATTGCTAAAATACATTTTCATCAACTAATAAACGTATTGAAACCTCTATTAATTGCATATATTTGCCTTGCTTATAAAATATATCTATGTTTAATTGGTTTAAAAAAAAACAAGCAAAGCTTTATCCAATAGATTTTTCTAATATTAAAGTTGATATTCATTCTCATTTGATCCCTGGGATTGATGATGGCGCTAAGAGTATTGAGGATAGTTTAGCCTTGATAAAAGAGTTAGTAAAGTATGGATTTAAGAAAATAATTACTACTCCTCATGTTATGAGTGATCTCTATAAAAATGATTCAAATACTATTATCTCAGGATTAGAAAAAATCAGGAAACGTCTAAAAGAAGAAAGTATTGATATTGAATTTGAAGCTGCTGCGGAGTATTATGTTGACTATGATTTTGAACAGAGAATTGGGAAAGAGAATTTTTTAACTTTTGGAGATAATTATCTTTTGATAGAATTCTCATTTTTAGAAGCCCCTAGAAATTTATATGATATTATTTTTAAATTACAATTAGAAGGTTATAAGTTAGTTTTAGCCCATCCTGCTAGATATCAATATTTAAGTTTGAAAGATTATGAAGGGTTAATTGATAGGGGAGTGTTATTTCAGCTTAATTTTCTATCCATGTTAGGCTATTATTCTAATGAAGTTAAGAAAAATGCTGAGATGTTAATAAAAAAGGAAATGATTTCTTTTGTTGGAACAGACTGTCATAATATGAATCATGCAAGGCTTTATTCAAAGTGTCAAACATTATCTGCTTGGCATGACTTAGTAAAGAGTCAAAAATTATTAAATTCTCAATTATAGATTTGTACCAGAAGTTTCTATTTCTCTACTTACTTTTTTAAACAATCCCTGCAGAACCTTGCCAGGACCAACTTCGGTAACGTTATTTACCTTATGACTTATCATTTTTTGCATAATTTGTGTCCATTTAACTGGACCAGTTAATTGCTTAATAAGATTTTCTTTTATTTCTGATTTTGATGTCGTTTGTGCAGCTGTTACGTTCTGAAATATAGGACAAATTCCGTCATAAAAAGTTGTTTTTTTAATAGCTTCTTCTAATTCCTCTTGAGCTGATTGCATAAGAGGAGAGTGAAAAGCACCTCCAACCGGAAGTTTTAATGCGCGTCTTGCTCCTGCTAATGTTAGTTGTTCACATGCCATATCAATCCCTTCAAAACTACCTGAAATGACTAATTGTCCTGGACAGTTGTAATTGGCTGGCACAACAACTTCATCAATATCACTACATATTTTTTCAACGATTTCATTTTCAAGACCAATAATTGCAGCCATTGTTGATGGATTTTCTTTGCACGATTTTTGCATAGCATTTGCTCTGTTTTGAACAAGATTAAGGCCATCTTCAAATTTTATGTATCCACTAGCAACAAGTGCTGAAAACTCTCCAAGTGAATGTCCTGCAACATAGTTTGGATTAAATTTTTCTTTTAACAATTTTGATGATATAACAGAATGTAGAAAAATAGCTGGTTGAGTTATTTTAGTTTCTTTTAGCAAGTCTGCATCTTCACCAAACATAATGTCTGTAACACTGTAGCCTAATATTTGATTGGCATTTTCAAACATTTCTTTAGCAAGCGAATAATTTGTGTAAAGATCTTTCCCCATTCCAGGGAATTGCGCTCCTTGACCTGGAAATACAAATGCTTTGATCATGTTATCAGATTCATAAATTCCGCTCTAGTTTTTTCATCTCTTAAGAAGAGACCAGAAAATGCAGATGATGTGGTTGATGAGTGTTGCTTTTGTACTCCTCTCATTTGCATGCAGAGATGTTGAGCTTCAATCACTACAGCAACTCCTTTGGGATTTAAAGTTTCTTGAATACAATCCTTTATTTGATCTGTTAATCTTTCTTGTACTTGTAGTCTTCTGGAAAAAACATCAACAACTCTAGGGATTTTACTTAATCCAACAATATGACCATTTGGAATATATGCAACATGAGCTTTACCAAAAAAAGGTAGCATGTGATGTTCGCACATGGAATACATTTCAATATCCTTTACTAACACCATTTGATTATATTGTTCCTTAAACATTGCTTTTTTTAGAATTTCAGATGGATTTATTCCATAACCGTTAGTTAAATAATCCATTGATTTAGCAACTCTTTCAGGAGTTTTTAATAAACCCTCACGATTAGGGTCTTCACCAATTTCTTTTAAAACAATTTTTATGCTGTCGGCTAGCTTCTTTTTTTGCACTTTAATAAGAGTTTAATTTTTTGTAAATATACTATCTTTTCTTTGGTATTTTTGCAAGATGAAAATTCTAATTGTTGCTGCAACAGCACAAGAGATTAGCAAGGATAATTTTATTAATCATGATGTTTTGATTACGGGAATTGGTATGGTAAATACTGTTTTTTCTCTCACCAAATATTTGCATAATCACACTCCTGATTTAATTATTAATGTTGGTGTAGCAGGCGCATATAATCTTGATTTTAAAATTGGTGACGTTGTTGAAGTTACCAAAGATTGTTTTTCAGAAATTGGCTCTCAAAGTGGAGATGATTTTTTAGATGTAAATGCAATTGGTTTAGATGTTGACACAGAGTTTTCTTTTAAATCTAAAACTCATTTGTCTCAAGCTAAAGGAATTACTGTCAATACAATTCATGGCAACAAAAATTCTATTGATAATATTCAAAAAAGATTAAATCCTGATGTTGAATCAATGGAAGGTGCTGCATGTATGATGGTGTGTAATAAACTTGGGCTTGAATTTTTTCAAATTAGAGCAATTTCTAATTATGTAGAAGAACGGGCAAAAGAAAAATGGAATATTGGTTTAGCTATTAAGAATCTTAATCTTGAGTTAAATAAAATTTTGGATACATATGAAAATTAATCTCGCCTTTTCCTCATGTCCTAATGATACTTTTATTTTTGACGCTTTAGTTAATAATAAAATTGATACTGAAGGTATAGAGTTTAATCCTATAATTGCAGATATTGATAAATTAAATATTTGGTCTTCTTCTCATCGCTATGATATCACAAAATTAAGTTATTATGCATTCACAAAATGTTATGAAAAGTATAAGTTATTAAATAGCGGTTCTGCTCTAGGTGATGCATGTGGGCCTATATTAATCAAAAGACCAGAAACTGTATTGAATCCAAATAGTTCCATTGCTATTCCTGGAGAATTAACGACCGCTAATCTATTATTAAAAATAGCATATCCAAGTTTCATAAATAAAACGTCAGTTCTTTTTTCAGAGATAGAGGATTTAGTTTGTAGTGGTAAGTTTGACGCTGGCCTAATAATTCATGAAAACAGGTTTACTTTTCAGAAAAAAGGATTAGTCAAAGTTGAAGATTTAGGCGATTTCTGGTTTAACAAAACAAATCTTCCAATCCCACTTGGTGGTATTGCAGTAAGTAGAAATTTTAGTGAGCAAGAACAAAAGAAAATAGATCGTTTGATTTTAAAAAGTTTAAAATTTTCTTTAAAAAATAAAGAATCGCCTTCTAAATATGTCAAAGCTCATGCTCAGGAAATGGATGCCAAAGTTATTCAGTCACATATCAATCTTTATGTTAATGATTTTTCTATAGATCTTGGTATGCGTGGTAGAAATGCAATCATTAAAGTTTTTGAAGAGTTGCATTTAAACAGTAAAAATATTTTTGTTTAATTATTTATGCTTAATAATTTTAAGAAACTCATCAGTAATTATAAATATCTTGAACCTCATATTTTAAGTGTCATTAAAGCACAATTCTTTGTTCAAATTGTTGGAGGAGCTTTTTTCTTAATACTAAATATTTTTCTGGCAAAAAATGGTTTTTCTGACTCTGAAATAGCTCATTTTATTTCTTTTAGGTTTTTAGCTGTAATGCTTTTAGCTTTCCCTCTTGGGTTTTTTATAAAAGGAAAAATTCTGAAACCTTTTTTGATAATTGGTAGTATTGGTGTACCTATTGTTGCAATTGCTGTTGTTATGTCAATACAAAATAATTTTGTTGATGTTCTTCCTTTTTTGTTCATCAGTTGGGGTATACTTTATACTTTTTTTCAGGTAAGTGTTTTGCCCTATATTATGCGCAACACAAAAGAAGAAAATCAATCGCATGCTATTGCTTTGAGTTTTGCAACAAATAGTTTTGGTATGATTTTAAGTGGCTTGTTAATATTTTTATTTGATAATTTAACTTCCATAGATAATGGTCAGGTTTTAATTATCATTTCTTGTATTGGCTTTGTTGGTCTACGTTTTTTATATTCTTTAAATACAGACAATCCCATTAAAAATAAAGTAGAATCTAAAAAATTATTTTCATCAAGTTTAGATTGGTTATTAATTATGAAAGCAACTATACCCACTCTAATTATTGCTATTGGTGCTGGTTTAACCATTCCATTTATAAATCTTTTCTTTTTTCACAATTTTCTTATTGATGCTTCTGAGTTTGCATTAATTGGATCTTGTACAAGTTTATTAGTTGCTTTTAGCTCTTTATATGTCCCGAAAGTAAAAAGTAGATTTGGATATAAAAAAGGAATTACAGTTAGTCAGTCTATAGCTGTTTTTGCTCTAATTGTTTTAGCAACGACAGAATTTTTTACAGACTATTGGTTTGCCCTTCCTATTGCACTCTTTTGTTATTTACTAAGAGCACCTTTAATGAATTTAGCTGCTCCTATGACATCACAGTTAACAATGAATTATGTAGGAAAAAATAATCAAGAAATGTTAAGTGCGATAATGGCTGCTATTTGGAGTGGTAGTTGGTATTTTAGTTCACAAATTTTTAGGTATTTGATTGATTTGGGTTATCAGTACTCTTACATTTTTTATTTAACAGCTGCATTATACTCTTTTGGTGTATTTAGTTACTATTTATTAATTCTGTCCTATGAAAGGAAAAATTTAGCGTAAAATTAAATTAGCTTTGTAAAAAAATATTTAATATGTCTTTAGGAAAGTGGGTAGGTGTAAGTGCAGGTTGGTTTTTAGCAGGGCCAATAGGAGCTATAATTGGTTATTATGTTGGGAAAAGTTTTTTTAATGGGAAAAATGATCAGGAAAAAGCTTATGAGATATCCCTTTTAATCCTTGCTTCTCTTGTTATAAAAGCTGATGGCAAGGTAAGACAAGAGGAATTAAATTATGTTAAGTCTTTTTTTACAAAAACCTTTGGGGAAGTAAAATCTCAGAGTTATTTTAAGATTTTTAATTCTTTAAATAAACAATCTTTCACATCTCAAATGAGAGGAGTTTGTTTGCAATTAACACAATCAGTTAATCATGCTTCGAGACTTCAAATTATTCATTTTCTTTTTGGTGTAGCCTCAAGTGATAGAGAAGTTCACCAGTCTGAAATTAATTTAATTCAAAAGATTTCTGGATATTTAAATATTAACTCTTATGATTTCCAATCAATTAGCTCAATGTTTTTGAATGGTGATTCGAATGCTTCTAAATATTATAAAATTCTTGAAGTTGATAAGGACGCAAGTCTTGATGATATTAAAAAATCTTATAGAAAATTAGTTATGAAATATCATCCGGATAAATTACAAGGTGTTAGTGATGATATTATTAAGTTAGCAAATGAGAAATTTCTTTCTATTCAAGAGGCTTATGAAAAAGTGCTTAAAGACAGGGCTTAAACTATTATTTTTATTTCATATGAGTTTTTTATTTTCTTGTAATAGAACTAAAATTGATAAATACGAGAAAGAGTCTGTAAATATTGTGGATACCAATAGAGTCGAATCAATTAAAATTCAAACTCATTAGAGCCTAACTGTTGTAAGCTTTTTTAAAGTATTTTCTAGAAACTATAAGCATTCCAAAATTAATTCCATGCTCTTTATTTCTATTTTTATGATGGATTTTATGTGCTTTTCTGATAGCAATAATATATCTGTTTTTAGTTTTGTCAGGAGCTGGTAGTCTTCTGTGAATTATTATTTCATGTATAATAAAATATGCAAGGCCATACAAAGCAATTCCTACTCCAATAAAAAATAAATAGTTGAAGTCTTGTGACCCAATTACAAAAAAGATTATAGATGGTATGGCGAAAATCAAAAAGAAATAGTCATTTTTTTGAAATGTTTTGTCCTTGTTAACTTGATGATGATCTTTATGTAATACCCATAAGAATCCATGCATGATATATTTATGTGTAAACCAGGCTACAAATTCCATGAAGAAAAAAGTAATAATAATAATTAATGTTTTTATGATTATCATTTAATAATTGTTTTTTAGAATTTTTTGAATAACATTCTTAAAATATGGATCACTTATAAAGTTGAGGTTTTTGATTAAAAAATCATAATCTTCAACTATATTTTGATTATAGTTTAAAAACCAAGGACTATTTTTTTGATTTAAATACCTCAAAAAAATAATCTCAATGTTTTTTGGATCATTTTTAATTGCTTGTTCAATTAATTTCTTTCCTTCCTCAAAATATTTGAATTTTTTAACAATGTTTTTTGAGAATTTGCTAATTAATAAATTGTTGGCTCCAATATAAGCATCTATTGTATTGTCTTTTTTACCTAATAGATTCAAGTAACTGCTAAGTGAGTCGCATATTGATTTGTTATTACATGATGTTAGATATAGTTCTCTAATATGCTTTACATCTTTTGAAAAAACATAATTGATATTAGCTAATAAAATAAAAATAATTATAATTATATTTTTCATGTTAGCTTAAACACATTTAATAGTTGAACCTTTATAAGAATTAGAAATTTGGTGAAATTTGGGATTCTAATTCTTTTGGTCATTATTTTGTCAGCTGGAGTGCTTTTTATTTTCTTAAAAAGAGAATAATAATATGAATAGGCTAGAAATACACCCTTTTTAGCAGATTTTGGTAGTTGTTTTATTCCAATAAGCGCTAGGCTAAATTCTTTTTCAATATCATCTTCAATTTTATTTTTTTCTTCTTCATTAAATTCATTGATATTAAGCTGTGGAAAGTATACGCGTTTAAGTTCGTTGTAATCAGCGCTAATGTCTCTTATAAAATTGACTTTTTGAAAAACAGATCCAAGGTAAATAGCGTATTTTTCTAAATCATTATAAAGTTTGTTGTTATTATTGCAAAAAACTCTTAAACACATTAATCCTACTGCTTCGGCTGAACCTTTAATATATTGCTTGTAACTATCTTCATCATGTTTTTTTTGATTTAAATCGCTTTCCATGCTCGAGAGGAAGTCTTGGATATGTTCCCATTCAATATTATATTTATTTACAACTTTCTGGAAACTATTTAGAATAGGGTTAAGGCTAATTTTATTTTCAATTGCTTGTTTTGTGTTTTCTTTAAATTCATTTAAAAGTTTTGCTTTGTCAAACTCATGAAAACTATCAACAATTTCATCTGCTAATCGAACAAATCCATAGATAGAATAAATCGGACTGTGAATTTTTTTGTCCAATAACCTTATTCCTAAGGAAAAACTTGTGCTGTAGTGTTTGGTTGTAATTTCACTACATTTTAATGACACTTCATCAAAGATCTTTTTCATCTTGTTTTTATAATTTGTTCTGCAACTAATTGTCCAGAAATTATAGAGGGAGGCACACCAGGACCAGGAACTGTTAGCTGGCCAGTGTAGTACATATTTTTAATTTTTTTACTCTTAATTTTTGGCTTAAGATTAGCAGTTTGCATTAAAGTATTTGCTAGACCATAAGCATTACCTTTATATGCGTAATAGTCCTCTTTAAAATCATTTATGCAATAACTTCTCTTATATTCAATATACTTTCTGATATCTAAATTGCAGAATTTTTCAAGACGATCCATTACAATTTTAAAATACTTTTCTCTAATTGTTTCTGAGTCTTCAAGTCCAGCAGCTATAGGAATTAAAATAAATAGATTTTCCTTATCTTTTGGAGCAACAGTTGGATCGGTTTTTGAAGGGCAGCATGTGTAGAACAATGGTTTTTCAGGCCAAATTAGATTTTCATAAATATCATTACTGTGTTTCTCAATATCTTCGTCAAAAAATAGTGTGTGATGATCTAGATTTTTTATTTTTTTTGAAACGCCTAAGTAAAATAGTAATGATGAGGGAGAGAAGCTTTTTTTGTTCCAGTATTCTTTAGAATAATTTCTGTATTTTTTTTCTAAAAGGTTTCCTTCAACATGAGCATAGTCTGCACTTGCAACAAGTATATCTGTTTTTATCTCTTGATTTTTTGTGCTAATCGAAAAAACTTTTGAGTCTCTTACATTAATTTTTTTTACTTCCTGATTTGTTTGAATTTTAACTCCTAAATCTAAGCAAATTTTTTCCATACTTTTAATTACCTTATTAAAACCACCTATTGGGTAATAAGTACCTTGTTTAATTCCCGAATAAGCCATGAGGCTGTAAAGTGCTGGGGTATTTTTGGCAGAGGTTCCTAAAAAAAGAACAGGAAATTCTAAAATATTAACCAGATATGGATTTGTAAAATATTTTTTTATGTGATTTCTATATGAGGTTAATATTTCTAGCTTATTTAAGTTTTTAAGGATTTTAGTTGTGAATAATTCAGTGATGGAAATGCCAGGAGAACTGTATAGAAAGTCTAAGCCTATATTATATTTTTGTTCCGCATCTTTCATGAAATTATTTAGTTTTGTAGCGCCGTCTTTTTCATATTGATCAAATAATTTGCATATGTCTTTCCAATTTGAAGAAAGATTAATTTCTTCGTCTTTAAAAACTATTTTAAAGCCAGGGTCTAACTTTTTTAAATCATAATAATCTTCTATTTTACAATCAAACTGATTAAAAAAATTTTCGAAAATTTCAGGCATCCAGTACCAGCTTGGCCCCATATCAAATGAATAACCTTTTTCTTTAAACAGCCTAGCTCTTCCACCAACAGTTGAGTTTTTTTCTAATAAGGTAACGCTATAGCCATCTTTAGCCAAAAAAGCAGCTGCGCTTAATCCAGAAAAACCGCTTCCTATTACTGTTATATTTTTCATTTCCTCAAAGTTACAAATAAATGTAATATTATATATTATTTTTTATTTAAAAAGTTATATTTTTTTATACTTTTCAATGGGTAGTATTTTTTTAATGTATAATTTTAATATTAAAAAGTTATATTAAAACCCCCATATTAGTGGAAGTATCCAATAAACAGCTGCTGTTAAGATAAAAATTGATATTATATTCATCCAAAACCCCTTTTTAATCATGTCATCAATATTTAGAATTTTAGATCCGAAAACTACTGCATTTGGAGGTGTGGCAACCGGGAGCATAAATGCACAAGAAGCAGCAACTGTTGCTCCAACTAATAAATAATAGGCGTTAATATCAATGGTATTGGCAAGCGCTACTAATACTGGAAGCAACATTGCTGTTGTTGCTAAGTTAGAAGTGATTTCAGTAAGAAAGTTCACCATTGCAATGAGAACTAATAAAAGGATTATTAATGGGATATCACTAAAAAAGTTCATTTGATTTCCAATCCAAATTGCTAAGCCGCTTGAATCAAACCCTTTTGCCAGAGCCATTCCGCCACCAAACAATAATAGTATCCCCCAAGGGAGTTTTACAGCATCACTCCAGCTAAGCAATTTATTATCTCCACTTTTGTCAGGAAGAATAAATAGAACAACTGCAGCAATTATAGCAATTATTGTATCGTCAATTTCAGGGATGAGTTTTTTTATAATAAATGATTGTGTTATCCAAGCCAAAGCAGTTGCAATAAATACAATCAAAACTGATTTTTCTTCATATGAAAATTTTCCAAGATTTTTAATTTGATCATTTATTTCTTCTAAGCCGCTCTTAAAATTTTCATCCTTAAATTTATAAGCAATTGAGGTTAAGTATTTCCAACATATAAATAACAATAACAAGCTAATAGGTAAGCCAAAAGACATCCATTGCAGGAAATTAATTTCTATGTCATAACTAGTTTTTATTACTCCAGCTAGCACTAGATTTGGTGGTGTGCCAATTAAAGTTGCCATACCTCCAATTGAAGCACTATAAGCAATAGCAAGCATTAAAGTTTTTCCAAAAATTGTGTTTTCGTTTTCAAGTGTATTTGGATTGTCTTTAAGTTGAGATATGATGGCAAGGCCTACAGGCATAATCATGACCGCTGTTGCTGTATTTGAAATCCACATTGAAAGAAAAGCAGTTGCAATCATAAAGCCAAGAATAATGTTAGATTTTTTTGTACCAACTATATTAATGATATTTAAGGCAATTCTTTTATGTAGTCTCCATTTCTCAATTGCAATTGCCAAAATAAATCCACCAACAAATAGGAAGACAAACTTGTGTCCATAGGCAGAAGTGGTTTGTTTGAGCTCAAGACCACCAGATAATGGAAATAATATGATTGGAATTAATGCAGTAACATAAATTGGTACGGCTTCAGTTACCCACCAAATAGCTACCCATAATGTTGAGGCTAATATTGCTAATCCTTCTTCGGAGAGCTCGTTAGGATTATAAAATAGTTTTATTAATAAATAAACTAATGGCCCTAGAATTAATCCTATATTTTTTTTGCTGATCATTGATAGAGTAGATTTATAGCAAAATTAGCAATTGGTGTTAAATCATGAGCAGCATTAGTTACGGTAAACTTGTTCCAATTAAAAGTATAATCCTCTTGATTTGCTAAATTTTGAGCAGATAAAAAGAAATATTCTGCTCTGTCAAATCTATTATCCCCTTGAAGGTCAACTATTGAATTTCTTCTAAGGCCTTCAGCGTTAGGATTGTTGTCTTCTTCTCCAATTAAAATAATTAGTTCTCTAGAAAAGATAGAATTTAAAGATGAATTTAAAAATGGGCTTTCTTTTAATCCATATGGGAAGTCTATATTTTCATTTATAGTTGTATACCATCCAGAAGACATTGCTATTGTTGTTTTGCAGAAACTGGAATTTCCAAAAATAAATGTTCTGTGTGCTAGCTGACCTCCCGCTGAAAATCCAATTAAGTTATATTGATTATTAGAATTCACTGTTCTTTCTTTTATGTAATTGAATATTGGGTCAATCACCGAAAATGTCCATTCTTCTGATATGTTTAGAGTGCTTGGGCTTGGGTTGTCTCCATCATCAAAAATATTGGCTAAGTTGTATCCATCACCACCAGTAAAATAATCGTCTTTAAATTCTGGGACAACAAGAATAAAGCCGTATTGTTCTGATTTGCTAATCATTGAGTTTAAATGATTAGATCCGTTTCTATTACTCCCATGAAGAGATATTAGGATTGGATGATTATTATTCAAGTTTTGAGGAATGTGGTAAAACACCTCAATAGGTTTATTTACAAATGGGGAGTAATCATTAAAAATAAATGAACCTGTACCAGCTCCAATTTGAATATTTGTTGGCTTTAATAATGCCTCATTATTATCACAACCATTAAAAATGATTAGAATTAAAATAAGAAAGGAATATTTTTTCAAATTTATTTTTTGGCTAATGTATATAATTTATTGTTTATTTTTTTAAACTATAAGAATGAAATGATTAATACTCTTTGTTAAATTTTATTGCTAATTTATTAGGCGATTAAATTTAGAATAATATTTAATAATTTTTTAACAATTCATTCTTAAATTTCAACATTTTTATTATAAATTGGTACACTTAAAATATAACGATTATGACACTTAAAAACAAGCTATTTTTCATATTATTTTTTCTATTAACTCCATTTATTTTTTTAGCTCAATCATCTAGCTTAGTGTTGACTGGAATTATGGATTTCACCGTCCCTTCAGGAGGAAGTAATGGAAAAGCAATTCATGTTACAGCAACTGACACAATTACTGATTTAAGTGTTTACGGAATTGGAGTTGCAAATAATGGAGGTGGTACTGATGGTCAGGAATATACTTTTGATGCTATTTCTGTTCTACCTGGTGAGCATATTATAGTTGCTCGTTCAATTTCTGCAATGACTTCTTATTTTGATACTTGCTTTTCAGAATTTAATCATGTTTTACAAGCAACTAGCTCTATCTCTCAAAATGGCGATGATGCTATAGAACTGTTTTTTAATGGAAATGTTATAGAAACTTTTGGAGATGTAAATATCGATGGAACCGGTCAGTGTTGGGAATATACAGATTCTTGGGCCTATAAAGCTGCTGGTGATACTAGTTGTTTAGCAGGTAATTGGACTTTTGGTGGTGTCGACTGTACTGATTTATCTACTACTTCATATTCTTCAAATTGCCCTTATCCTTTATGTCCTTTGCCGCCTAACGCAGGATGTAATGACCCTTTTGCGCTTAATTATGATCCTCTTGCAACTTTTAATGACGGGTCTTGTTTGTATTCTGGATGTATGGACCCAACAGCAATTAATTATTGCTCTTCATGTAACGTAAATGATAGTTTATCATGTGTATACCCAGCTTGTAATATAGTTGGACTTTCTGAAGATTTTGAATCTAATAATTTAAATACAAATGGCTGGATAACTTACTCAGGAACCGAAGCTAATGCTAATTTAACATCAACTAATCCAATTTCAGGTAGTGTAAGTTTACAATTCTCAGGCGGGATGCCCAACTGGAGTAACTGGTCAGATCCATTTTCAGAAACTGGTGCTTTTTCAAACTCAACTCATGTTTCTTCTTCAATTATTTGTATAGATCTTTCTACTGCGGGTACTGCGGTTAATTTAAATATATTAGTCTCCCCTGAAGGAAGCAGCACTACATATCCTTACAGCTGGTATAGATTAAGAATTAATGATACAGTTATTGCAGACGTATACGGAAACACATCATACACCAGGCAGTATTCAAATTCAACATCATTATCTTCCAATACTGGAATTCTTTCAACTCCAACAAATTTAATATATGATTTATCTAGCTATTCAGGTGATTCAAGTGTAAGTATTACTGTAGAAAGTGCTTGTAAGTGGACTGATGATATTGTTTTGGTTGATGATTTTAATGTATTTAATGTTAATCCGTGTTCTTACTTTAGTTTAAATTCTTCAGTCATTAATCCAAGTTGTAATCAATTCAACGATGGGTATGCGTTTGTTACAGCTACAAATGATACTCTTTATAATGACACCTATTCTTACTTATGGTCTGATGGACAAACTGGTGATACTGCAATAAATTTGTCTTCTGGAACATACTCATGCATAGTTACTGGAAGTACTTTTGGTTGTGTCGATACTATTGTTGTTGTTCTTGAAGATCCAGATCCAATTTCTGTTCAAAGTATAATAGTTGATGCTTCAAGCTCTTCAAGTGCAAACGGATCTGTAGATTTAACTGTTTCTGGCGGAACTCCTTGCTTGCCAGATAGTAGTTATTCATATTTATGGTCAACAGGTGATACAACTGAGGATGTATCTGGATTATTAACTGGCCCGATTAGCTGTACAATAACTGATTGTAATGGCTGTATTTTTGTTTGGAATGGTTTTGTTTACATAAGTGTTGTAAATGGATGTACAGATCCTTTAGCTTTTAATTTTAATCCAATTGCAAACACTGATGATGGATCATGCGTTTACGCTGGTTGTTTAGATCCAAATGCTTTAAATTATGATGCCTTTGCTACAGTTGATGATAGCTCATGTGTTTATCCACCTGCTCTTGCACTACAAGGAATTATTGATTTTACAGTTCCCTCAGGTGGTAGTGATGGAAAAGCAATTCACTTAATTGCAACAGATTCTATTGCTGATTTGAGTATCTATGGTATCGGAGTTGCTAATAATGGTGGGGGAACAGACGGTTTAGAATATGTATTTCCTGTAATGTCTGTAAATCCTGGAGAAGATATTTTATTATGTAGAGATTCTAGTGTAATGGCATCATACTTTGATGTATGTTTTAGTGAGTTTGAATACATTATTATTGGTTCTGGATCCATTTCTCAAAATGGAGATGATGCTATAGAGTTATTTATGGACAGCTTAGTAGTAGAAACTTTTGGTGATATTAATGTCGATGGTACAGGTGAATGTTGGGAGTACTTAGATTCATGGGCCTATAAGTCACCTTCTGGTGATTCAAGCTGTTTGAGTGGGCAATGGATTTATGGAGGAGTAAATTGTACAGATGGGTCAACAACTATTTATGATGCATCGTGTTTGTATCCTATTTGTCCTCCTGCAGCAAATCCGGGCTGTACAGATTCAACAGCTTTAAATTATGATTCTTTAGCAACAGTTGATGATGGCTCTTGCTTATATCCAGTACTTGGATGCACAGATTCTCTTGCAACAAATTATAACTCATTAGCTACAATAGATGATGGGTCTTGTTTTTACTTCCCTGTTAATTTATCTTTACAAGGGATAATTGATTTCACTGTTCCTTCAGGAGGAAGTGATGGAAAAGCCATTCATTTAATCGCAACGGATTCTATTGCTGATTTAAGTGTCTATGGTATTGGAGTTGCAAATAATGGAGGTGGAACAGATAGTATTGAATATGTTTTTCCATCTATTACAGTAAATTCTGGAGAAGATATTTTATTATGCAGAGACTCAAGCGCAATGGCATCATACTTTGATATTTGTTTTAGTGAATTTGAGCATGTAATAATTGGATCAACTGCCATTTCTCAAAATGGCGATGATGCGATAGAACTTTATAAAATTTTTAGTTCATCTTCTTCGCCAATTTCTCATACTGTAAATTCAGGTAGTTACTATTATACACCATCTAATTTTACTATTAATGTTGGTGACACTGTAACTTGGATAAATGATGGAGGTTTTCATAATGTAAATTTCAATATTTCAACCATTACTGGTCTTTCTTATGGAAATCCGGAAAGCTTTATTTCCTCTCCTACTTCAGGCCCAGTTTTATATACACATATTTTTACAACCCCTGGAGCATACTCTTATGATTGTTCAGTAGGATCTCATGCACAAAATGGAATGGTCGGATCACTTACAGTTCAAAATAATATTACCTACTCAAGTGTTGTGGTAGAAACTTTTGGAGATGTTAATGTTGATGGTTCAGCTCAGCCATGGGAATATTTAGATTCTTGGGCATATAAAGTTAACTCAGGAACATCAGGTGCATTTAGTTTAGCAAATTGGAGTTTTGGAACGGTAAATTGTACCGACGGATCAACAACTATTTATGATGCATCATGTTTATACCCAATTTGTCCTCCACCAGCTATTTCTGGATGTACAGATTCTTTGGCCCTAAATTATGATCCATTAGCTACGATTGATGATGGAACATGTAATTATACGACTTTAACTATGGCTGATTTATTTTTCTCGGAGTATGCTGAAGGAAATTCAAATAATAAGTATTTTGAAATTTATAATCCAACTACCGATACAGTTGATCTTTCTTTATATGCTTATCCAAATGTAGGAAATGCTCCTACAACTCCAGGTGTTTATGAATATTGGAATGAATTTGATGCCGGTGCTGTAATCTTACCAAATGATGTATATATTGTTGCACATCCATCTTCAGATGCAACAATTTTAGCTCAAGCAGATGAGACATTTACTTATTTAAGTAACGGAGACGATGGTTTTGGTTTAGTATTTGGAGATCAAACTTCTTATGAGGTTATAGACTGGTTAGGAGATTGGAATGGAGATCCGGGTTCTGGATGGGAAGTTGCCGGAGTTCCTAATGCAACTCAAAATCATACATTAGTTAGAAAATGTGATGTTACAAGTGGTGATACAAGTTGGACTAATGCTGCTGGAACTGATTCATTAAACTCACAATGG